>JAIXTG010000299.1 GCA_027484285.1 Oxalobacteraceae bacterium
GGTCACGATGAGCGGCTGGCCTTCATACACCGCGTGCGAGCACACCGAAATGCTGCGCGGCGCCTCGGAGCGATCTGCTCCGGCGCAGGACTTGAACCATTGGCGATGACGGTCGATCAGGCAAACCGCGGCCATCGGCACATCAAACAGACGCTGTGCCGCCTTGGTAATGCGGTCGAAACGCGACTCGGCGACGGTATCGAGGACGTCCAGCGCATACAGGTCGGCAAGGCGCAGTTCGTCGTCGGGGGGAATGAGGGCTTCGGCCATCAGTGAGTTCAAGGAGAGTAGCGGTTGTCCGGCAGGAGAGATTCGCGCCCTGCACCGCTTTGCAGATGTGCCGCAGTCGTGCTGCAGTCGTGCATTGCGAGCCGCTGCCGTTGTGGAATTCCACTTGCGGCTGCTTGTCTGGCTTCCCCTGGGCTTTTTAACGAGGGTAATTGGGGGTGGGGGTTGGTTAAGCGGTGATCAACAAGGCAAAGGGAGGCTTGTTTTTGTTGTTGCGGTGTTGGGTGATGGCGGTTATTGGGGGAGCGATGGCGAGGCTTGCCCGATGCGTGAGCAGGGTTTGCTGCAAGGCTGCAAGTTGCTGACTGGTGTGCATTTTGTCGCCCTGCCCCAACGGCTTCCCGGCGTCATCTCGCTGCGCGGGACAACGCAATCGCCGACTACATCGCGTCAACTACTGACTGAGAAGGGGTAATTCTGTCCGCAGTCAACCGCATTATGCATTCACCGATGCTGTCTGCGTGGCACTCCTACACTGGACTTCTGCAGGTTCACGAACTGTTTCAAGGAGATTGTCATGGTCCGCAAAATCATCAGTTTAATTCTTCTTGTCACCGTCGGTCATGCCAACAGCGCTGGCGGCTTCAAGCCGTGGTCTCCGTATCCGGGCAACAGCATGTACGTCGAAGTGCCGCGCTGCAAAAAGCTCGACTACGAAATAATCCACCGCGCAATGTCAACCGAGCAGACGACGCTACCGCTGGTCGTCGAATCAGCCGCCGACAGTTGCAAGCCCGGTACGACGTTCCAGGCCAACGGGCTGTGCCAGTGGTACATCGACATCATCTGCGCACAGGTCGAGGCGGAACGCGCACAGCGCGCGCCGACGGTTAGTCCGTTCAAGCGGTAAGGGTGGGGGTTTGTTGAGGGGAGATCTTTGGCAACTGAATCGCTACCGCTTTTCTAGACACCCGCGAGCCTCTCGATGAACTGCTGCTCAAACTGTGCTGGTGACATGCCGTTATTGTGGCTGTGTCGGCGTACCGGGTTAGAGAACATCTCGATGTAATCAAACACGTCCTGCCGGGCGTCTTTCCCGGCATTGTGGGTCCGTCGTCGAATACACTCTCGTTTGAGCAACTGGAAGAAGCTCTCGGCGACCGCATTGTCGTGGCAATTCCCGGGGCGGCTCATGCTGCCGACGAGGTTTTGCGCCTTCAGGAATGCTTGTTAATCCTCGCTGGAGAACTGCCTACTCTGATCCGAATGAATCAGCACCGGCTGCGTCGGCTTGCGTCGCCAGAGCGCCATCAGCAGGGCCGACAGCACCAACTCCCGATCGATCCGGCTCTGCATCGACCAGCCGACCACCTGACGGGAGAACAGATCCAACACCACTGCCAGATACAGCCAGCCTTCATGCGTGCGGATGTAGGTAATATCGGTCACCCACGCTTGGTTCGGCGTGGCCACATCGAACTGCCCTGCCAGCCGGTTAGGGGCTACGACGGCGGGTGCGCCACTTTATAGTCCAGGCTGCGGGCTGACGTAGGCTGGTGACGCCACGCGTAGTAGCCACTGGGATGCACCTTCAGCACCTGGCACAGCGTACGTACAGCATGATGCTGTTCATGGTCCCGGATGAATGCGTACCTCACCCGGACTGTTTGGCAACGTACGCGGCGGCCTTTTTTAAGATGTCACGCTCCTCGGTGACGCGCTTCAATTCTGCTTCGAGTCGCTTGAGCTTGGCAGCCTGATCTTCCTGCCAGACGCTTCTCGGCCGGCATCCCGTAGCGCTTGATCCACTGGTACAGGCCCCAGGTCGACACCCCGAGCCGGGCCGCGACTTTCTTGACCGCGACGCCGCGCTCGCTCACCTGCCTGACGGCTTCAATCTTGAATTCTTCTGTGAACTGCTTGTTGCTCATGACGCCTCCTGTTGGCCTAAATTTTAGGCTCCGGAGTGTCTAGGATTTAGGTAGCGATTCACTTGATCGGCCAGTCAAGACTGGAAGATTTTCCGTTCTTAATGGCCGAGGGTAGCCAATCCAGACGCGAATGCAAACCCGAGCCTCGCAGTCCGCATTCCCACAAGACGATTACTCGCCATCCGGCGGCCACCAGATCATTCATATTTCTTTTATCGCGAGCTTCATTCGCTTGGAATTTTTCGGACCATTTGGCTGGATTGGTGGTCGGCATTGACGAGAATTTGCAGTTCCGATGTCGATGCCAGAAGCAACCATGAACAAAAATTGCGACGCCATATTTCGTTAGTACAAGATCCGGGCTGCCGGGGAGCGCTTTTTGGTGGAGTCTGTATCGGAAGCCCATCCCATGCAGGAACCGACGCACTGCCAATTCTGGTTTGGTATTCTTCGCTCCGATTCCAGCCATCATCTTGGAGCGAGTGGCGCTATCGACTACGTCCATGCTTCCTGGTATCCTGGTAAAGCGTCGTAAACTCGGATATAAGAAATGAAACAACCTGAATTGATCCCGATAGTTGACTTGTTTGCAGGCCCCGGCGGCTTGGGTGAGGGGTTCTCGTCAGTTGAAGGTGATCCGTTCCGAATTATTGTATCTGCAGAGATGGAGGCTTCGGCTCACCAGACCCTGCGCCTTCGAGCCTTTTATCGAAATCTCAAGCGGCAGGGAGCAGAGTTCCTAGCTCCGTATTACCGCTTCTGCAATGAGGGAGTTGCCAATCCCTTTGACCCAAAGACAGTCCTTGATGAGGCCGCCGAAATGGCGCGTAACGAGGCAGAACATGAGGCACGACAACTCATTCTCGGTGACCAAGAAGACAATCGTACTCTCGACAAGATCCTGAAAGAGCAAGGCCTCGGTGAAGCGTCACCTTGGGTCTTGATTGGCGGCCCACCATGCCAAGCCTATTCCTTGGTTGGGCGTTCCAGAAACCGAGGTAAGTTGGACTACAAGCCGGAGGAGGACCACAGGCATTTTCTTTATCGAGAATATCTCAGGATTATCCAGCAATACAGGCCGGCAATTTTCGTGATGGAGAACGTCAAAGGGATACTCTCGTCCAAAGTTGATGGAAAGCAGATCTTCCATACGATACTTCATGACCTGGCGGATCCGGACAAGGCGCTCAACAAGCGCAAGGCAGGAGCTGCAAGCTATCGGATATATTCCCTCACTTGCCCGACCTATTTCGATCTCGACGAGAATCAAAGTGCGGAAGAACTTGACGCTCGAGATTTCATTGTTAGAGCAGAGGAATACGGAATTCCTCAAGCACGTCATAGAGTTATTCTACTCGGTGTAAGAAAAGACCTGTGCACCGGCTCTAACCCTGTTAGGCCAATCCAGCTAGTCCGATGTCCTAACCGGTCGGTTGGTGAGGCTATCGATCATCTCCCGCCATTGAGAAGCAGGCTCAGCAAGCAAGCAGATAGCAACGCTCGGTGGACTGAACTCATCAAGGAGCACTTTTCTTATTTAGAGAAAGAAGCTAGGTCGCAATTCGGCCACTCTGAACTCTGGGCAATTTTGAGTCAGTGCAGGGAAAACTTGAAGGATGGACTTTCAAGTGGGGGGCTTCGCGTTCCGAGAGATCCCAAACTGAAGCCATCTGCTCCGGATCTCGAGCGCTGGTATACAGATCCCAATGTAACGGTTTGGCTTAACCACGAAGCGCGTGGACACATGGCTAGTGATTTACTTCGCTACGCATATTCGGCAGCATTTGCTAAAGCACGAGGGAGATCACCAAAAGGACACGAAGAGTTCCAGATCGATGGACTTAGACCAAACCATGAGAATTGGGAATCGGGAAAATTTTCGGATCGCTTCCGGGTTCAACTGAAGAAATCTTCAGCAACAACTATTACAAGCCATATATCAAAGGATGGTCATTACTTCATTCACTATGACCCGATACAGTGTCGAAGCTTAACTGTTCGAGAAGCTGCTCGTCTACAAACATTTCCCGACAATTATTTTTTCTTGGGAAATCGAACTCAACAATATCATCAAGTAGGTAATGCAGTACCACCGATCCTATCTCGTAAAATTGGAGAAATTGTTAAGAAAATTTTAAAACCGTAAATCTCAGATTTTAATATCGAGTCGATCAAAGAGTGTTTTTAGCGAGTTTTTTTCAGATTTAGTAAATGTCATTCTTCCGGCCTCTAATTTCGAAAGCGCGCGAGAATTATTTTCAGATATCAATTTTTTCTCCTCCGCTAACTGCCGAATTTCGGATGCTTTAGGAACCATTCTGGATAATCCAATTTCGAAATCAAGCTCTCCATCGCGTCGAGCATCCCGTTTGCCACGTGAATGCTCTTCATTGAACTCAGTTATTGCAACACCGTAATCTAGTATCTTGCGATCTGGCTGATTGATCTTTCCTTTGACGTGCAGTGTCCAACAAAACTCCTTTTTACAGAACTCGCGAGGGTTTTTGACGATGCCGGGGGGGGTGGTGAGGATCCTGTGTACAACTAGTGCCTGATCCAGCATCCAATTTAATAAGACCTTGGATACTTCCTGCTCACGCCAGATTCTGATGAGGTCGATTTGCTGACCAGACTCCCTGAAAGCATGAGCACAAGCAGCAATGGTGTAGGCAACTGTCTCTGCCTTCAATCCTCGGTTTGTTTTGTACCAGTCTGAAAGGGAGACTTCCTGGTCGAGACGACGAAAAATGATTCCTTTGGCAACTGCGCACTTATACCAGACGTCATTGAGCTCGTTGTTTTCAAAACTGGGTTTCAGGAAGGTGGTGATGTAGCGGTGGAAACATTTCTGCGAACCTTCCGATACATGATGTGGGCGTCCTTCAAAGGCCAACTCGAACTTGGCCAGATCGGTTTTCTCGATGAAGTGAGATTTCGGGAATTCAGTCTCCAGCTTTCTGCGCTGCGACTGTGTCTTGTAAGAAAAAAGACTCTTGTATTGTCCCCGCGCGCGCTCATAAAACCATTTGCTTGCATGCAAGGCGCCGGCCTTTTGTGGGGCCACTATGTCCTTCGAAAGACGTTCTATGCGAATTTGCATAGGACTGTTCGAGGCCAGATCAGCCAATGACACTTTGTTCTGGGTGTTGGCATACTCAGAGATCTTCGGAACGATTTCTTCAAGCTTGGCTTCTTCCACAACAGATAACTTGACTTGGGCAAAGACGTCAGATAGGTCACACTTCAACCCATCCCTCGCGTACAGGATCGAGGCGGTGGTCTGTCCGCCATTCACGATCTGAAAATCCTTGATGTATGTGATGGCAAGAGAACCATCAGGCCTGTTGGCAGTTCTCACTTGTGAGGCAGTCGCTGTCAATCCATTGTTGTAGGCAAAGAACATCGACGGTTCTTCTGAGATGGTTTTCAAGATGCCTTTGTTGACACTGGTTTTGGCCTGCAGGTACGTACGAACATTCTGCTCGAGCAAGCGATTTCCGTAGGCGGCAAAGATGTTAGCCAAGACAGGTCCGGGAATGGCAAACAGATAGCTTTTGTAGCCAGTAGAATTACCTGACGCTTGGATGCACGGGATGTCACCGGAAAAGTCCTCCAATAGATCAATCTCGACAGGGTCTGCGCCTGTGGTAGAAACCTTTGCATAACGCTCCAAATCAAAAACGTTTGTGTGGATCGTCAAGTTCCCGATCTGGCTGATCTCGAACACTTTCTTGCGTATCTTGAGGTGAGCATTTGTGAATACAAGCACTCGAACTCGAGCAATCTTGGCTCTGTACGATCGAAGAAGCATGGCCAGCCTGTAGTCGTGGCTAGATTCTTCGAGTTCATCGAGTGTCTTGCCAGAAAGAGCGAATTTGAGAAATCGATCAACCTGTGCTACTGATCTGTCGATGTCCTTTGCATTTATAGTCGGCGGGCTTTCGTCTTGAAAGTACGAGCAAACAGCTATGTATAGATCGCCAGAAGCCCCGTCCGCGTCTTCTGGAATATCAAACGCATAGCCATCGACCCTGTAACCGTTCCCGCTCAAAACTGGCGAATACGACAGATCAGGGCAATCACCATTTTCTGCAGCGAGTTCCGCAAAGATCTTGAAAAATTCTTCGATCTTAGGTACACCATCTGCGACCGATCCGATAGCAATGTCTTCGGAAAGATTGCTGTACTCTTCTTCAAGATTATTCACTGATCTTCTCCAGCAGATGGTTCCATGAAATCTGAAAACCCGCTATTGATGTGCCTGCTATTTCGTATTCCGCGCTCTTTATCCCGATTGGCACATTGCTGGGAATTAGACGCGGGAAGTTATAGGTGATGTCATAGACGACGCGCTCATCAAGTCCAAAATTTTCAATGCAATATTCATTGTCTGGATCGAACTCGGCAAGCATCACCTTGCGTTCAAATTCCGATAGAGCGATCCGTGCGGACGTCATGTACCCTCGGATTTTCTCAATCAGACCAGCTACAGAGATACCCGCTTCGGATGGTGAAATCCGGTTGAGAACTACATTGAGCTGATCTCCCCGGTCATCCAGCTGGTCTAGTGATGATATTTTCAGTCCAATACTTTTGGTTGAGAGTTGGGTTTTGACTTCAATACGAGTCTTGTTGAAGCCAATGTCACGCTGGTCGCCGTCGGGACCTCTCCAGCCCTGTACTATTTGCAGCTCTAGCCCTGTTGTTGATTCGAGGAGAGAGTCGAGGGTATTAAGCTCACCCCAGAGCCCGATGGCCTCATTTCGATTCAGTCCATGTTGGCCTTGGCGCTTGAGCAGATCTGCCCAGTCACGTAGACAGGCAAAGGCGATAACCGCTGCTGCTTCAACAGTTTCCCCCCGCTTGGATCGCTCAGCAATGTCGTAGCACATTACTGAAAAGCTTTTTACAAGCTCATGATCGGTCAATACCAAGCCGATGGAGAGGCCGGAGGCAGTCTCTTTGAGAATAACGTCGAGATTCTCAAAAGTGGGAAGCACTCCAAAGTCATTTGAAACGCCCTTGGCTTCAATCGCCATTTCCCTATGGCCGCTCAGTGAAAAGCTAATGAAAAAGTCAAGAAGATGGTCGGGGTATACACGAAGTCTTCCGGCCACATTGCCTTTAGCAGAAATGCTCTCCCACTGGGACTCAAAATCATTCATCTGCAACCTCCTCGTCAGCTTCAGTTTGTTCCCTTTGGGCTTTGAGAAGCTCCATGAGTCGTACTGATGCCTGGTACTTTCTTGGTTTACAAGCGATTTGAGTGCCTGGGAAAAGCAGCCCTAACGATGCAACTGGCTTATCCTCTGGCAGCGCGATCTGTTCATCAGCTGCAGCTTTTAGTTGCAGAAAATGCACAAGCAACAGCGGGCGAGACCTTGCTGCGGAGTGCAGCCATGTTTTAGATGCGACCGGTTTATCACCGTTTTCGTCAGCCTCAACTTCAGCTTGATATTTCGCGTTGAGATCTTCAATTCGTGAATTGTATTCTTCAGGGTCTTCGCCCAAACGCAGTTCATCGGTTCCATATGAAACTGCATTTTTTCTGTTCACCTTGATAATGGAGGCTGTGCCGGGAATGAGAAATGCACCGGAACGTGTCCTGCAAGAAAAGCTCGGCTCAGTCTCGAATGGAAATTTCAAGACTCCCTGTTTCACAATGTATGGAACGCCAACGTCCCACTCTTTAAGCTCACTGTTCAATCTGTCTTCAATATACGCAGTTAGTAAGCCTGATTCGCCAGATGAAATCATGTTGAATTCAGCTTGAGGGAAGTCCATTTTTTTTATGTAGTCGAGGACTGGCGCGACCGGGATCTTTTTCCAGACCAATGCGTGGTTCTGGGTGTCGTTGTAGTAGTTGTTTGGAAAATTTTCTTTTAGAAATTCAAGAAATATTAGCGACGCATGAACATTGTGAGAATTTTTTGTGTCGTCGTTGTGTAACGAGTGCGCCTGAATATGACGTGTTGAAAAATCTTCTGCCAGATAAACCGGCGTTGCAGTGCGCATTTTGTTCGCGGCGGTGATTGCAATACCAGTTGGACTTTGCCTCACCTTCAAACCAAAATCATAGGGTGCCTTGCCCAGCTGAACCATCCTCTGGAAATCAGTACGTAATTCTTCAACAGATTCACTTACGAACTCGAAGTCATCAATCAGTCCTTCAGCTGCATGTATACGACATAGATTTTCGTAACCCGGCCTGTAGCCGAACCAGCGGCCCATCTGCAGCAAGGTGTCCGCAGCACCCACATTACGCAGTGCGTAAGAAATGGCCAAGCCTTCAAGAGTAAGGCCACGAGCCAGCGCCAGTCCACCGATTCCAATCACATGCAAGCCGTCTTCTGGAGCCTTCTCGTAGTCAATACCATTGCCGTTCATGTTCACTAGGACAGCCTGAATAGAAGTGATTGAGTCGTGCAGGCTCCTGCGCACTTCGTCCCACGATTGCTCCAACCCTTCAGTGCCTTCAAATTCAGTAGTCCACACGTCGTAAAGCTGTCGCATGGCAGGAGATTTCTTCCAGTCCGCCATAGACCAAGAACGAATAGCGTCTGAATACTCCTTCAGCATCTGGTCGATTTTTTCCTTGATTTGTTCTTGAACAAAATTGAATCGACTCGCATTGATCAGCATTGCTGAATTCAGCGAGCCATAGCCTTGTTCAATGCGGATAGCTCTGAAAATAATATATTCCCTTACGGCCACACGCAGACTTTCGGGAAGCTGTGTCAGCTTGTGAGTGGATTTGTGATTTATCGGCAGAAGTTCGACGTAGTCTTTGGGGATTTCCCGGATGCATTACTCGCGCAGTTTGGCTCCGTCGCTGAACAATTTCTGAGAGCCAATGTAATTGACTGGAGGATCCAGTGATTTGATGAAGTCTGCAGGAAACAAATCCTCCATCAAGATTTCATCTATTGAGTCTGGATCGATGAATATATTCGCAAACGGGGTCGCTGTGTATCCGATATAAGTGAACTGTTTACAGGTTTTCAGTATCGAACGGATTCGCTCGTTGATCTTGGTGGTTTTATCGGGGTCTTTGCTCGTGTTGATACTGGCGTTGTCTGCCTCGTCATCGATCAGCAGCAGCGGTAGATCAAGCTGCTGCCCGTTGTTCAAACCCGACAACCAATCCCTGATTTTTTCGAGGACTAAAGGGGATTTTTTGGTGACAAACAAGATTGGTTCTGCAAAGGCACCCTGGTGCGCACCAATCGATCTTGCTGTGGCTGTGCTGAAGTCCGAAATCTGCGTAGTTCCACAGAAAGGGAATCGTGGAGAGTAAGTTGCACCCGTGCCCTTCAAAATATTGGCCACTTCATATAGTTTTGCCTGTGTGGCATCACTGACGGATGATTTTCCGACAAAAGTTTTGTCCAAACGTACCTGAGTCTGATACCGTAACGAATTGGTCATGCCGGACAGGACGACTATGAGCTTGTAGCCTGCATCGGCAGCCTTTGAAATTAGCGCAGAGTAGTTGGTGGTTTTTCCCATTTGCACATGGCCCATTACCAACCCTCGTCTTCTATTCCAAGAGTCTTTATCTTTAGGGTTTCCGACAAGACCCATGATCTCGTCAGTCACTTTATCCACAGATCTGATCACATCCGCAGGAAGTACAGATGATTGCGTCCAGTAAGCTTTGAGTCTGTCCCAGTAGTGGAAATCGATGGCGCGCTTTTCCTTGCCGTACCAATCCTTGAAGGCTGTCTTCAGGGTATGGCCATCTTTTTGGGTGGTGCTATAGATGGTTTCGAGATGTTTTATTAATCTTTGTACGTCATTCTCGGTCAGCTCGAAACGATCAGCATTGGCTCTTACGGTCTCTTCCAAGAAGCCTTGAGGCACGATCGTTTGTCCTTCAAGTTTTCTCTCCAATCGCTTGCGTAGGTAAGCGAGGTTAGCGACGAAATCATCTTCGGTCATTTTAATTTCCACTTAGTTTTCAGTGTGTTGCGTATGTAGCTTTCAGTGTATTTCCACTGACTGCTGAACGGTTCGGTATTTTTTGTGAATTCAATAACTTCCCGCAGCGTCGGATGATCTTCGCTTTGTGCGACACACGCCAAAAAATAAGCATCTATTAGTGCATTGAAAGCTTCCGGGTCTGAAATCGACTGAACTTGCTCAATCTTGTTTTTGCCTTGATCATCGGCGATCATTTCACTTGGAAGGCACGATTCAATCAGGCTCAGCGCTTCTCTTGCGATTTCTTGATTCTTGGCCTCGCTTAACATCTGCCAAACTAGAGGGTGATCTTTATTAATTTGATAGCGAATCCGACCGTTATAAGCGTTCCTTCGCCATACGGGTTCATTTTTCCCAACGGTAAGGTCAACACCTCTCCGTCGATTGGCCCTTACGGATCTTTTTGAAAAGCCCTTGATGAAGTCTCTAAGTCGTGTTCTTAAGATAGGCGGCAACTGGGCATCGGATTTATCAAGTGTAATTTTCCAGTCTTTATCTTGGGTGTTCGGCAAATCTACCCTCACCCTTGTTAGCTGTGATAATTCTCCATGCGGCACCAGTCTGAACCAAGTTCCGTGAATGATCAGGCGCTTATTTCTGTATACATAAAATCCCTGATTTCTCACAAGACCTTCGTCACCGCCCAGCAGTTCCTTTTCTTCTATGGTCAGCTTGGAGAAATGTGGAATCGTGAATGGTTTTACCGAGATTATCTCCGTACCTTTTAACCTGATGATTTCATCGTCAATAGTTTGGGTTGCTGGATGCTGGCTTAGGAAGGGATCGATCGGCTTGATATCGATTCCCTGCATCTGTATACAGAAGTTTTTTTTAGCTTCTCCGGACAAATACCTATGGAAAATCAGCGCGAGTTGTTTGTGCGCATGAGAAATCTTGTCGTTGAGTTGCTCATCAATATTTCCGGAAATGTCTTTGTCGAGCAATCGATCACAATGGGTCCAGATGACCTCGGTGCCCGAAATAGAGTTGGGACGTTTACTGAGGTTCTTTTTTGCCTGTTCACCGACAGTTAGCTCCATCTGCCAATCTTCTAAATTGTCAATATCCCATCTTGCTGCGGTGTGTCCGGTCTCATTCCAGCTTACAACCGTCAATACTCTTGCCTGCGATAGGGAGGCTGATTTCAACCCCCAGCCGAATCGTCCCAAGTCAGCTGCATCACGTGGATCTTCGGGGTTCGCACTCGCTGGGCGCATGGCCTTGACTAGCTCATCACGATTCATTCCAGTCCCATCGTCCCTGATGCGAACGACGACGTCATTTTCTTCCGGTTCGAACGAAATTGTGATTTTCTGTGCTTTTGCACGGATGCTGTTGTCTATCAAGTCTGCAAGTGCTGCAGCCAAATCGTAGTTGCCGAAGCTTCTCGCTGTTGCCATCAGCGAAGATGCAACTGGAGGGTTTGATATACGCATTTTTTGCAAGCAGATTGTAGAATTTCTAAAATACAGAGCTAGATCCGCTTTTTTGTTGTGTATGGCTGATCAATTTTACTAGCGGAAAATGTTAGATTAGCCTATGAGGAATTACTTAAATTTTTTATAATATTCACACCTTACTTTTCAAGACTCAGCATTTGTTATCAACCGCCCTTCAAATGCGGCATTATCAAATTGGTCATTAAGTTTTCGAACGCTTCCCCTATCATTCAACATATTTTCCACTGTGATCTAATTAAAAAATAGATTCGTTCATTTCGATGATCTCGCATAAAAATACTTAATCCCGTGAATCACCTCGAACGCTTCTACAAAATCGATCAACTTCTCCAAGATCGAAAAATCGTCCGCCGAGACGATTTCCTTTCCTCGTTTGAAGTCTCACTTGCCACTTTCAAGCGCGATCTCGAGTACATGCGCGATCGCTTCAACGCACCGGTAATCTACGATGCGGACCTTTGGGGCTACTGCTAGAGAAGCTCTACCAACAGTAAAACCAAATTTTTACTCCCAGGACTTTGGTTTACCGAGCAATAAATCTTCGCTCTCATCATCATGCAGCAGCTGCTCGAGAACCTCGATCAAGGCAGCATCATCGGACCGCACATCCAACCTTTTTTTTCACGGCTTGATGCATTGATCGGCGAGCGAGAATCTACCGTCAAGGAAATCCGAAAACGTATCAAGCCGGTCGAGATGGGCGGGCGCGTTCAAGGCCGTCATTTCTTTTCCGAGGTTGGGGCTGCCCTATTCAAGCACCATCGCATAGAAATACAGTATTACTCGCGAGCCCGAAACGAAATCACGCTCCTCGAAATCTCGCCGCAACGTCTGATTCATTTCCGAGACAAGAGGTATCTGGATGCCCGGTGCCACCAGCGCGATGGTCTTCGCGGATTTTCATTAGACGGTATCCGGGCCCTCACGTCAGTTAATAAAAAGGCTACCGAGGTCTCCATTAAACCGCTCGACCAGTTTTTTGCTACTAGCTACGGTATTTTTGCAGGTGAGTGCAAACACACTGCCAAGCTTAAATTTACCCTGGAGCGTGCACGCTGGGTAGCTAATAGGAGGATTAGAGTGTCCGAGCGCGTAGCCAGCAGCTTGGCCAGACGAGCGCGACGCGCCAGTCCAGCTTCGCTCGCCCGCGTAGCCACGTTGCGGCCCTCGTCGATGACGATGATGTCCCACTAGGCGTTCTCGAGATAGTTTCGGTACCCGAGATAGAGCATGGTGGCGTTGCAGGTCGGGCTGGTATGCGGTACCAGCTCGGTCTTGGCCGGATCCAAGGCTTCGATCTGGTTCGCGAGCTTGGTAAGGAAGAGCGCGGACTGTCCTCGCACTAGCTCGGAGACGCCGTCGCACGTCAGACGTCGGCCACCATCTGCACTTGGATCTACGCGTCGTATCAGCCACTACTCGTCCCGGATAACGCCCCGAGCGCCGGGAGTTAGCAGAAAATTTGCGTCTTGGTGAGAGAGAGCCCCTGCCTTGTGTTCGTTGGTGCGGAGCTGTGCGTTCAATGATTCTGGGATGAAAGCGGCATTTATGCCATGGTCGCCTACAACATGGCGTTGTGCAGCCAAGGAATTCATTACGGCGCTCCTTTGTCTCGGGACGCGCTTTCTTCTTTTTTGAAAGGATGGGTGTCACATGCCTGTAGTGCCAGCCGGACATTCTAACTCGCGCCGCGCGGGCCATCCGTGTTCTCGGAACGTTCTGGTTTTGGCAAGTCAGCCATTCCCCTAACGCTCTTCGGAAACAAAAACCTCAACCAACTTTCACGAAGGCAATATTACTAGTTACAAGTCCCAAGATAAATTAAAACCCCTAATTAATGATTTAATATGGGCCAAAATGTTCAGATGTTTCTCTATCCAGTAGGAAATTCATGGAAGAAGAGGGAAAACTGCCTAAGAATGCACGAGAGGTTATCAATTAAAAATTAATTGATATACGAGAACAAATGATGAGATGTGGCGCGTTTAGAGGCAGGTGCGGGGCGATCCCTCGCACCTAGTGCGAGCGTGGCCTAGTTAGGCAGCCATCCGCCGCAAGAAGGCGGGAATGTCGTAGACCTCGTCTTGGCGAAAGGGCAGTGGCACGGCCTTTTTTGAGGACTCAGCCTCGAGGTATCGAATCGCTTGCGCGTGAATCTCTGCTGGGATTTTCGACAACACCGCTGTGATGGGACGAAGGCATCGCCGCGGAATTTTCAATGACAGCAAGCGATTGAGACTCCAATCGACAAGGACCGCCAGAGCAAGCACATCCCCACCTGTAATACTGCCCAACTCATCAAGCACTTGGCTGAGGAATGAGCCGGCACGCTCGAGGCTTGCTGTTTCAAGTAGCTCGTCTATCGCTGCTGCCACACCGTTCTGCGCCTTGACCTCATTAACAAGCTTGAGCAGCGGGTTATCTGTCTCATCTGGATTTGCGATAGCTTGCGCAAGGCTTACGTAAACCCTAACGCCTCCTCTCTCCATACGCCGAACGCTTTTAGAATTGTGCTCTCGCCTCCAAGCTGAAGGCGTACCGATAGGATCGAAGCTGTCTGAGTCATTGATAGGGACACGCTTCGCAGTTCTCGCGGCATATCGAACGATAGAACATCCATGCACGCCGAAACCGACCCTGCGCCTCCCCAGCCAGCGGCCAGCATGTTTCCAACCTGCTGTAACGCCGGTAGGCCGCTGGCCTTCTCCAGCGCTGCTCTCTCATGTACCAGGAAAAAGCGTGTCTGCTCTGTCAGCAGCTGGTATTGAAGCGCGATCTGTTTCCGAAGGTGCTCATCTGTGATGTCCAGCAGCCTCTGCGCTGCACCGATACGAGCGACAGTGCTGTCGGAGTCCCAATGAATGCTAGCGGCTTCAATTAGCTGTGCATCATTAGAACCGGTCTCTTCAAGGCTATGCGAGTACCTATGAAAAGGACTTGTGGATTGCCGTTGAGCGCGGGATCGTCACGGGCAGCCGCATCGAAGAGAACGTCCTCGACGACGAAGACGACTAGGAGTGATGAGAACCCCGCGGCGAGGTCGAGTCACGGACATGTCCGTTAACGACGGAGGAATTGCATGACCAAGGGGTAACAATGAAAAAGGTCGGCAGGAACATGCTTGGTGGCGCGCCAACTGGAGCCATGGAGTTCTAGACCGAGAGGCTCATAGCTGTGATGTTCGTCCTGTGTCGATCGCTGGGTTGTTCCCAACGATGTTCCCAATACAAACCTCAAGGGCATTGAAAATCCTTCTGAATGAAGGACTTAAGGAAGACTGGCGGAGAGGGTGGGATTCGAACCCACGGTACCTTGCGGTACGCCTGATTTCGAGTCAGGTACATTCGACCACTCTGCCAGCGTCTCGTAGTTCGTTGATTCGATGGGTCTTTTCCGTTTGTCCAGCGAATCTGCGCGTCGCTCATAGCGCAGGCAGGATTCTAACGCACCCTCATCTTTTGTAGCAGTTTTGTAGCAGGGTTTTGTAGCAAACCGGCGGGCGGCGGGGCTAGGCGAGGCGCAAGGTACCGTGGGTTCGAATCCCACCGCGGCGGCGCGGTCAAGCCGCGCCGTTGCCGGCGCGCTTGACCTCATCTAGGGTCTTGCCGTCGCGGGTTTTCCATTCGACCCAGCCGTTTGATGACCGGCCACAGAGAATTGAGGACGCCGCGCTTGGCGAAGGAAACAGCACGTCATCGTTGAACAGCAGCGTGCCGTTCTCGACCGCCACTTTCCCCTGCGCAATGAGGTCGTCGCGCCGCTTGTTAAAGCTGTGGTGAACAAAGCTGGAGACGACCTGACCGCGCCCGGTCGACCCCTTGAGCACGACGAATCCCTCGGGCGTGTACTCGCCCCTCCCGTGTGCGCCGCTTGTTGTGCAGAAAAACAATTCATCCGCCTCGGACAAATGGACCTGCTGGGCGACCGGCTCGAACAGTGGATACCCGAGCGTCGTCAGCAATGTCCGGCCGGTCTCGAAAGTCTCGTCGCAGTCCGCTTCCAGCGGCGCCGGGGTATGGGGACGCGACCCGACGTTGCCGTTTTCGAGGAGGTAGCGACCCGCCTGCTTCGCAGTTTTGATTGCCTGCCATTCCAGGAACAGCGCATGGGCTTGGGTCAGGCTGTTGGTCAGCGAGACCATCGCCAGCGCGCGGTTCCAGAAGTCTTTGCCCTGATGGTGCTGACTTAGCCGCTTGCCCAGCTCCCCCGTCTGACCGATATAGAGTCGTGGCTCATCGTTCTCACCGGCTCCGGTCAGGTAATACACGCCTACCTGTCGCGCCTCAGGCATGTCGAGGAAGTCGCCGACAAGGCTGCGCGGAATATCAATCACGCGGACGATGCGGGTGGTGATTTCAGCGATGCGAATGCCTCGCGGGTCACCACTAGGCAGGAAAATCTGGATGGTTTGCGGTCGTCCGCTCATGTCTGTTGGAAAATTCAAAGGACGCCGGCGTCGCAAGCCATTTGTCGCTGTCCTTTCCTGAAGGGTCGTTCAACGCTCATATGGTCGCCCGTTTTCTCAACATGCGGTTTCGGGGTGCGTATTTTATTGCTGAGTATCAGTTGCGCAACTTTCACAGACTTAAAGGGGTTGAATGACCTCCCCCTGCTCCCCTTAGGGCCAGAGGGTTTGGTATCGGCAAAAGCAGATTCTTAGAGCGGGTTGATTAGCACGCGGTCTAACTGCGTAATTCCTCGCTGAGCAACATTATCTCAAAACCTTTACATCAAGAAATACATGGCAAGATGTGCTTGATTATCGCACGGCAATTTGATTGTCTTTAATATAATCAATTACTGTCGATTGATGCATCTCCCTGCTGACCGAACTCACTACCGACTATGCCCGCGACCCCGAACGACCTGCTTGTCCAGCTGCTTCAATACATTCAAGAGCAAGCCAAAACCATCAATCCGGTGGGTTTTCAGCTGGGTCGGAGCGACGGCTTCCTGCGACATGCGACCGACATTCAAGGCCTGCCAGGGGTGTCATTCGACGAGGCGACAGCTGGCGACCATGCGTGGATGGTCGTGCCCCGTCTGGAAGCGAGCGCGCCGCCCAAACCGGCGGAGGTCCTGGCGCCGTTCGTCAAGGTCGTCGATGACCCGACCAAGGCACCGATGCTGGAGACGGCCAAACTCGCGCGGCACTTGGTCAAGCTCGACAGCACGAGCCAGCTATCTCCCGACGCCTTCAAGGCCAACGTGATGACCGAGTTCGCTGTCTACGAGACACGCTGGCGCGCTTGGGCGGACACCGAAGCCCCGAGACGCGAGGCCATGTCGCTGTACAGCGACCTCTTTGCCATCAAACATCAAATCGACAGTGAAGAGACCGCGCGACCGACCGAGCTCGTCTGGGGCATGGGGGTGGCGACTTGGGAGCTGTCCTACGAGGGTGTGACATTTCCGTTTTCATACCCGCTCATCACCCAAGCGATTGAAATTGAAGTCGACGAGCAATCGATGGCGCTGCATCTACGCCCGAGAACGACGCCGCCGCGCCTCGAAATGGACGCGTTCGTCGCCTGCGGCGTCACCGGTGCCACGGAAGTGGAACGCACCGCTCGTGCAAGGCTCGAGCAGGCCGGCGGCACCGTCTCGCCGTTCGAGCCCGGAAGCTACCAGGACCTGCTGAAGCTTTTCGCATCGAATCTGGATAGTCAAGGGGCTTACAGCGAAATTCTGACCAATGGCGGTCCCCTGCCCGGGGCTGAAGAGCATTTGGTCGTCACCGACCGCTGGGTGCTGTTGTCACGTCCGCGCGCAAACAACTTCCTGCTGGACGACTTGCAACGGCTCTCAGCGCGCTTGCAAGAAGGAAGTGAGCTCCCTTCCGGGCCGGCCGCGCTAGTAACGCGTCCCTCGGACGACCCGCACCATGTCGAGCCGGTGAATTTCCGCGGGCTGTCGAGCCGGGGCACGGGCAGCGGCGCGCCACAGGAGCTGTATTTCCCGCTACCGTACAACGCTGAGCAGGTGACGATTGTTCAGCGACTAGAACGCTCGCCCGGCGTGACGGTACAGGGCCCGCCCGGCACCGGCAAGACCCATACGATTGCCAACATCATCAGCCATTACCTCGCCACCGGGCGGCGTGTGCTGGTCACCTCGCGTGGCGAGCAGGCACTGGAAGTCCTACAGGAAAAAATCCCGGCGACCATCCGACCGTTGACGGTCGCGCTGCTCACCAGCGACCGTGACGGCATGCGCCAGTTCCAGGCATCGATTGAGACGATTCAGCATCAGGTCTCGCAGCTCAATGTCCAGACCACCCGGGAAAATGTCACCCGGCTGTCCCAGGCAATTGACCGCGCGCACAGCGAACTGATAACGATTGACCGCCGCATCGACGCCATCGCCCATGCGCAGCTGGCCAATGTCGATGTGGATGGTCAGCCGATGCGCGCCGAGCAACTCGCGGAAATGGTGATGGCCGGCGCTGAAGCTTACGGCTGGTTCGACGATGTCTTGTCACTGGCCCCCGAACATGCGCCGCCGTTGACCGACGCTGAGGCAGGCGCACTGCGCGAAGCCCGGCGCCTGCTGGGGGAGGACCTCGTCTATGCGAGCTGCCATCTTCTAGCGGCTGATACGCTGCCCTTGCCTGATGCGCTCATCGACTTGCACGAAAAACTCGCCCGTATCAAGCGCATCGAGCGCGAGGTGGAGGCCGGCACGCTGCTGGCACTCAAATCCACGTCCGGTGACATCATCGGCCAAGCGAAGCTGTTGCTTGAGCAGGTCGAAGCGGCGATGGGTATGCTGCTCCAACTCGAAGAACTGGACGGCGACTGGCCACTGGCGCTACGTAAGAAGTGCCGTCATCCGTCGTTTACCAGCGAACGGCTCGCGCTGCAGTCCCTGTTCGCCGACGCTTCGCAGCTGACGCTGACGCGACAGGAATTCCTGAAGCGGCCGGTGGTGTTGCCCGACACGCTGCTGGACGAACCTAAAGCCCGGGAGGCCATTGAGCGCGCGTCGACGAGCGGGAAGCCTTTCGGCCTGCTGACGTTCGGGATGGCAACGCTCAAGGCGCAATTCACTGCCGTGCAGGTGGCGGGTCTGACACCTCAAACGCCCGAGGACTGGACCCATGTGCTGCGGTATGTCCAGTTGCACGACCAATTGAAATCCTTCTGTGCACGTTGGAACTCGATAGCGCAAGAATTGGGACTGCCGGCCCTGATGGGTGGCGCGAACCAGCTGCGCCATATCGAACAAACAGCGACGGCGGCCGTGATGGCCCACCGCCTGGCTATCGAACTTGACGAGGCGATGGTGGGCTTGGCCGAGTTCGTTTTCGAAGCGGTGCCTATTGAGCAACTCCATGGTCGGTCCGCCGACCTTGACGCCGTGCGCAATGCCCTGCTGACCCACTTAGGTCGCGCGGAATTGCGAGCGGCCCTGACGCAGCTCGACGAGCTGCGCAAGAAAGCCGAGGGCAAGTCCGGCCCGGTCATGAAGGACTATCGCTGGTTTCTGGATGATGTCCTGGGCAATCCGGACTGGAGTATCGAGCGCGTCACCAATGAATACCGCGACCTGCTGACCGAACTCAGGCGCATCAGTGGGCTCAGCGGACACTTGGATGTCGTGCGTCGTGCAAGCACCCTGTTACGGGAAGCCGGGGCAGTGGCGCTGGCGTTGAGGGTGGTGTCGGTCACGGCATCCCAATCCGGAGAAGATGCCACCTTTCCGTCCAATTGGCGTCAGGCGTGGACGTGGGCGCGAGTCAAAAACCATCTGGCATCTATCGAGGCACGCGATGAACTGGTGTCGCTGTCAGCCGAGCGACGTGAGGCGGAGCGGCAACTGGCCCGCTATTACGAGGAAGTCGTTGCGAAGGCCGCGTGGCTGGCCACCAAAGAAAAAGCCTCGGCACGGGTGCTGCAAGCCCTGGCCGGCTATGCGACGGCCATTCGTCGCATCGGACAGGGCACCGGGCCCAATGCGATACGCTATCGGCGCGATGCCCGCGAGGCGATGCTCGAAGCCGCGGGAGCGGTACCCTGCTGGATTATGAGCCACGCCAAAGTCTCGGAGTCGATGCCGGCCGATATCGGCGTCTTTGACCTTGTTATCGTTGACGAAGCGAGCCAGTCGGACCTGTGGGCGCTCCCGGCCATTATTCGGGGCAAAAAGATTCTGGTCGTTGGCGACGACAAGCAGGTGTCGCCGGATGCGGGCTTCATGGATGCCGGGCGAATTCAGGAACTGCGGGACCGCTTCCTGCGCGAGCAACCATTCGGCGTTGAAATGACGCCTGAAAAGTCCCTGTACGACCTGGCCGCCCGTGTGTTCGCCGCCGAGCAGGTGATGCTGCGTGAGCATTTCCGGTGCGTGCCACCCATCATTGCGTACTCGAACCAGACCTTCTACAAAGGCCAGATTCAGCCTATTCGCATCCCGCGTGCATCCGAGCGCATTGACCCACCGCTGGTCGACCTGTTCGTCCCCTCGGGCGTGCGGGATGAGAAAAAGCGCAACCACGACGAGGCCCAGGCCATCGCCGATGAAATTGCCGCCATCTTGGTCAACCCGGCGCTCTCTGGGCGCACGATTGGTGTGGTGTCACTGCTTGGGCCGGAGCAGGCAAAGTACATCGACCAGCTCGTGCGCGACCGTCTGCCGGCAGCCGAGCTCGCGGCCCGAAAGTTCGACTGCGGCGAGGCCCGAGCTTTTCAAGGCAGCGAGCGCGACATCATGTTTCTGTCCTTGGTGGTCGACCGAAACCGATGCAAGGCCGTCTCGGGCATGACATTCGAGCAGCGCTTTAACGTTGCCGCCAGTCGAGCACGCGACCGAATGTATCTGGTTCGCTCGGTCGAGCTGTCGGAACTGTCCGACAAGGACCTGCGAAAGTCCCTGCTACAACACTTTGACAAACCGATGGTGGTTCAGGGTGAGGCAGCCGATGACCTCATTCAGCTCTGCGAGTCGAGCTTTGAACGCGAGGTTTTTTCAATGCTGGTCGAGCGCGGGTACCGGGTCATCCCGCAGGTGAAGACCGGCGCCTACCGCATCGATATGGTCGTTGAGGGAGCCGATGACCGTCGATTGGCCATCGAATGCGACGGCGACGCTTTCCATGGTCCCGACCGCTGGCAGGCAGACACCCAGCGGCAGCGCATTCTCGAGCGTGCAGGCTGGACTTTCTGGCGCTGCTTTGCATCGACCTGGACGCTGAGCAAAGCTGAAGTCTTTGCCGAGCTGGTCGCAACGCTGACCAGAATGGGTATCGACCCGTTGGGGGCGGTTGCCCGGATGCCGACGCTTGTGGAACGACGCCTCTGGCAGCCGCCAATGGCAGCGCCGGTCGAAGAAATCGATGCAATTAACGACGTCACGGGTAACGAGGAAGTCGATGAGGAGTCATCTGTGCCTGAAATGCGTCAGCGCTGAATTGCGCCAGCCATTATTGTCATCCGAATGAGTTTTTCATTACTTTTTGCCGCGGGCGGGGCCCTTGAACGGTGGCATCTGCATCGGGAAACGAAGGCTCTGCAGCTGCTCGGTCAGAAAATCCGACAGCAACAACTGTCGGAGGACGAGTTGGCCGCCTTTGAAGCTCAGTGTGCCGTACGCAGCTTGGACGTGCAAAACATTGACCTGCGAGTGATTCGGGCATTTACCCGGCATGTCGTTCGCATTGAGCGCCTTCGCCGCCAACTGGTCCCCCATTGGACACGGGCAGAAATGCTGGGAATGGTCGAGCCCGGCCAGCTCGTCACGCGCTCTCGCGTCGATGCGTGTCTGCAGTGGCTATGGGCCGGCGAGCGAGCATTTCGTCGCCATGCGCGCTGCGTCGATATCCAGTTCAACGCCTACGTAGGCCAACTGCGAGCGATGGCGCTGTCAGCCGCAGGTATCGCGTCCATGGTCGAGAAGCTGCAGAGTACCCAGTCACAGCATCGCCGCTTGAACAAGCTGATTGTCCAAGAGCTGCAGCTGATTCAGCAGCTGCATGCGACGGCTCGGCCGCTAGCTGCTGACGGTCGGCTCCGCATCGATGGGCAAGGAGAACTCCTCAGCGATGACCCCGATTTTAAGAGGACCTATGAAGCGACCCGCGCACAGTTGGCATCCCTCGAAGCGCAATCTACTGCGCCGCTGCAGGAAATGGATATCCTACCCTCTGAGAGCGATAGTGCACCTCCCGTCTCCCAAAACTGATGGTCTGCCATGGCTGTATCTGGCAAAGCGCGCGGTCAAATCGCTCTAGCGCGGTCTGAGGGAACCCGGCTTGACCCGCTGTCTGCGTCGCGCTGACAATACGTTTTTCCCACCGAGGCCTGCATGCCCGACTCGCACGAGCACGACCTTGATGCGGTCAGCGCCCGCATCAGTCACACCTTTTCGCCGATGCTGTCCCTGCACGGCTACCTTGGCTGTCTTTTGACGCAGTACACGCCGCTGCCGACGGGCTCGACGCGACGTTTGCGATTGGCCCGCTGCCGAACGAGCCGGCGATGGTGGAAGCCCGGGTGAGCCTACGGCAGCAGCCGGCGGTCGCCGTTCGGCTCTGCCGCGATGGCGCCGAAGTGGTGACGCTGTCGGCCGACGTCACGCTGGCGAGTCTGGAAAACGATGTCGACCCAATGGTCGAACTGACCGCCACGGTTCTGGGCACCCTCATCCACCAGCTTCCCGGAGACGAACGAGCCCAGGCGCTGGCGCATGTACGCGCCGCTTACCCGAAGGGACTTGAAAGCACGACCGCCAGCCCTTGGCCGACCCTACAGTGACAGGCTGATGTTGCGGCTCCCCGCTCCAAAGTCGGCTCTCCAGAGAGCCCACGAGCTCAGCGTCGCTGAATGTCATCACACGGGGTCGGGCGATTTAAGTTCATCCCAAGTAAAACACGGGTGCCATATCACCGGCAGTCGGCGATATCGATGTGAGGCGCGGCAAGACCGCTTCAACAGGCCATCTGAAATGGGTCCGCCATCGCGGGATAGCGGAGTCCTGTGTATGTACTCGAATGATTTCCCCTCGTTTTGGACGCGACGATTGATTCATCGTCCTATTGCCTGCGGCAGGTTTCGATGACCGACAACGTTCACCGCTAGAAGCCTGGTGACACTGGCTATGGATAAACCAGTTTCGAGGGCAGAGCATGAAAACAGGATGGGTAGCGGCGGCGATTGCGTGCACGTTGTGTCTTTCCGCCTGCGGGGGCGGCGGTGGCAGTAGCGAGGGGCCTCCGCAGTTCAGTGGGACACCCACCGGCACCAACGGGACGTCGACTGCCCCGCCAGCCGGGAGCCCGACTGCGCCGCCCGATACATCGGGTACTGGGGGCAGTACCGGCGAAGACGGTTCGAGCGGTAGCGGAACTGGCACTGCACCTCCCCCCTCCGGAACGATAACCACGACCAGCACAGTGGCGATGATAGTGGCCCTCCCTGGCCCTCCGGGGGGCATGCAACTCGGCGACCTGAACGACAACGGCCATGCGGCAGGTATTGCAACCACCGGGAGTGTGCCGATGTCGGTGTCGCCCCAGAACCATCACTTGGCTAACGCCGACAACTTCGGCGCAGCCTCACCCTACAACGAGGTGGGCGGCAACAACGGGGCCGGTGTCGTCACCGGCTGGTCCGGCAGCGGCCCGCAGTACTCACGGACCCACTGGACGTGGGACGGAGCCAGACGCACCGAACTGCCGCGCCCGACGATGATGAGTTTCCTCTCGCTGCTGTGGAATGCCGGCATTGACGACCAAGGGCGTGTCGCCATCCAGCTTTACCGAAGCGGGGTTGAAAGCCCTGCGCGATACATTGCTGCTAGGGCCACGCCGGCTGGCTACACGTTGGTACCGCATCTGGCAGTCGAAGGCGAATCGACCTACATCCATGCGCAGAGCAACGGCGGCTACATTGTCGGCGCCACTGAAACCAATGATGGCGCCCCACTGTACTTGTTCATCTGGCGGCCGGATGGGCCAGCGGTGCGGCTGATGCATGCAGGAAATCTCCGTGGGTGCAGTTGCGGCGCCGCGGATATCAACGACAACGGGACGGTATTGCTGCAGCGAGACGGCGGTGGCGAATTGGTGACGACGGAGACCCGACAAGTGCTGCCGAAAATCGACAGTAGCTGGCATTATTTCCGAAGCATGAACAACACTGGCGATATCGTCGGCAGCTTCAGCAGCGGCGGCTTCCTGTTCACCGCCGGTCAAATTCACGAGCTGAATCACTTCACCCAGGCGGCGACGCTCGGCTGGACACTCCTCGATGCCCACGCCATCAACAACCGGCGGCAAATCCTCGGACGCGGCACCTTCAACGGGCTGGAGCGCTGGTACCTGTTGACGCTAAAGTGACCCACTGCGCAGGCGGCGACGCACCAAACGGGCCGCCACGGGCTTTTGCAGGTCGCCGTTATAGAAAATGGGCTCCTGCCCCCTCCCCGCCTGTAGGAGCCCACTTGTAGGATGTGCGCGCACGCAGCGAGCCTTAGGTCGGTGTCGCCGCCCCTCCATCAGCGCCTTGATTTGTGTCGAATGCTCCGGGCCAGCAGGTTGACGTCCTCGTCCGACGTCGGCAAGCAAATCACGATAATCAATGAGGGGTCGGAGAACATCATTCGAGCGCGCCGAGCGCTACCCGACCGTCATCAGCCGAGCAGGGAGTGCAAGGGGAACCGTATGAAAGCATTTACCCATGACCGCCCTGAAACTCACCCCTGTGGCCGCACTGGTCATGTTGCTGGCCGCCTGTGGCGGTGGCAGCGACGACGCGCCTGCCAGTAATGCCGGCGCAGGCAGCAGCGCCGCAGCAACCAATATCACGACCGTTACCCCCTCACCGCCGGCGTCGACGACCGGTACTCCGGCCAGTCCGAGCACCATCAGCGGCTCGACCAGCAGTTCAACTACGCCGACGAATACGACTTCAGGTTCATCGTCGACATCCGGCACCGGTGCCAGCGGCTCCACCAGCGGGGGCGCCTCAAATGGCGGCACGACCTCGGGTAGTGACACCACCAGTGGCAACGAGGCTCCTGCGACGCCGACGACGACCGACCGCGTCGCGATGATGGTCGCTCTGCCCATGCCGACCGGTACCCTATCGGTCTTAGCTCTGGCCGACAAAGGGCATGCCGGTGGCCAGGTCAATGGCACCCCCTTCACCGTCTCCGAGCGCAATGCCGCTGTCGCCAACGCCGACACGTTCTACTCGGGCGAGTCGACCACGACGTGGACCACGCAGGTCGGCGGCATGAATGCCGATGGCGTGCTGGCGGGCTCGGCGACCGTCGGCACCCGCACCTTCGGCTGGAGCTGGAATGGTGCGGCGATTACGAAGTTCGAGCCCCCTGCCGGCTTTGCAATTGAAAACGTCGTCGGACCGTCAAACGACGGACGGATTGCCGCCAATCTGCGACCAACCAGTGGGCAGATGAAGGCCGTGATTTACGGTGGCGGCGCGCCGACTGACATCCCGACGCTGGTGCCCTTGGTCAATGGCGAGCGTCCGTTTCAGCTCGTGCAGGCCATGAGCGGTAACGGGACGGTGATGGGCATCACGAAGACGGAATTCACGGGTTGGGAGCGCATCTTCACGTTTAGCGCCGGGGCCTTGCGCGACCTGGGTCAGGTCATCGACTGCAACTGCACCCTAGTGACCGTCAACGACAATGGCTATGTGCTCGGTGCGCCGCGCAAGATGGGCCCTTCTGGGGTGCTGTTTAACGGGGTCGACCGCATCCTGATTGGTGCGCCCAGGGCCGGCAACTACAACGTCAATGTTTTTGACAGCAATGACCGTAACGATGTCGTCGGCAGCTACTGGGCGGTCGACAGCAGCGACAGCCGGCCGCTGGTCTTCTTGGGCGGACAGTCCTATGACCTGAATGAGTACACGCAGGCAGACAAACTCGGCTGGACATTGCAAACGGCCACCCGCATCAACAACAACCGGCAGATTCTTGGGGAGGGCACCTTTCAGGGGCAGCGCCGCTGGTACCGGCTGACACTGCGTTGAAGGGCATGCAAGGGTGGAGGGGCCTGCGGCCGGTTACCCCTCCCAGTTGCCACAGAAGCACCGCTGACTTTGAGAGCACCCTTGCGGGCTGGGCCTCTGTCCGACTCCGGGGTAATTGAAAGCGCTGCAGAACCAGAGCCCTTCTTTTCTCCTGTAGTTAATAGAGGCAAACTGCTGATTCACGGCAATTAGCGGGTTTCCACGGGGTTTTCTATAAGAACCCGCGCGGAAAACCCGCGGCGGGACGCTCAGTAGGGACGCTTCCACACGCTGCGAAAGAGCCGGAACGCTTGCCCCATCTGCTTGTTGAATGCGGCGTCGGCGCGACTCCGCGTCGGATAAGCTTTCATACCCCCGCCCCGCAAGCGCGGCATGTCCCATCGGCGCAACGGTTGGGGCATGGCCGGCAACACCAGTTGCCGGGCGGCGTCCTCGGTGGGCTCGGCGGCAATCTGCCGGCGATAAAAATGCTTGACCATCTTTGTCGGCGGCGTCAGGTCCTCGAGCTGGTCGAGCGTCGGCACGCCCGGCCAACCGAAATGGCTCCAACCAGCATCCCCGGAGATGCGCAACTCCAGTCGGGTTCGGTAGCGGTCGGGAGCAACCGGCTGCCCGTTCTGGTCCGTCGTCTTCACGTACAGGTGCTGATTCACCGGTGCATCGCGAGGGCCCATGCCCAGTTGCCACCCGTCCTGCAGCAAGTCTGCCAAGGCGGGGACACTGGCAGGGACCTCCTGCTTCACCAAGTCACGTTTGGTACGGTATAGGCGGTGGTTTTCGCGCACGACGGTATCCATGCACTGGTACCAGCGCGCGCCCAGCTCAGCCAGCATCGGCAAGTCTGCCTTGCCTTTCGGGTCATTCGGATACAGGTCGGCAGCCAGCTCAATGGCCCACACCCTCACGGGCCCGGCTAGTCCCCAGCGGTGCCGAAGCTGTCGCACAGCATAAACGAGGGTGGAATAGCGCGTCACGTCGTGAAATTTGACGCGAAAATGTGACGCATAAGCTCCTGGTCCGCACTCAAGTGCCTCGGCAAAAGGAACCCCGAGCTCTTCGCGGACATGGCGATAATGCGTGCGCGACGACAGCGCAAACTCCAAGCACACCCAATCAAAACCGACATCGAACCGACAGCCCTGCCATCCACCACCTGATGGCGCATCGAGGAAGCCTTCAGGCAAGCGGCGCATCATCTTGATTGCAATAAATTCCATACCAATCCTTCACAGGAAATGTTGAGGAGATGCTTGCAGGACGAAGAATTTTCACCAGAGCAAGCTGCACCCCAGTATAGTCAGCGGTCCCTATTGATTTCTCGCAAAACTCGATGCTCGACTGCCAACCTAACCGTCTGTTGATAAAACTCAAGTTATTTATATCAACAGCAACGTTTTAATTCTAATTTCCGTTGCGAACGGGTGAGTACGAAGCGTAAAGCTGGTGATTTCCTCAGCTCGACTTGGCTGCACAAAGAGTTTCTTTGCTCCTGTGCAAAATCCGCTTGGTAACCGACGTGCACCGCTTTGTGTTGTGCCGCCCAAGCTCGAGTGAAAAAGCCGTTCATGCGGTAGTCGCTGCCCACACTCCGCCATCCGCCTTTGGTGGCGGCGAAACGGCGGATATCGGCAGGCTAGTTCGAGCTGGTATCGCTGCGCATGACATTGACCCCGACATCGCGCGCACTTGGGACAATCACTCCGGTATGTAGCGGGCAGTGCTTCGAACGATGAAGGCGCGCCACATCGAGGCGGTGCTGCAACTCAGGCTCCATAACGATGAGGCACAGGCGCTGTACGACCAGTTTCTGGAAGAGACCGGCGAGGACGATGAGTGCCCCGACCGAGGAATAGTCGCTTTGGCTCGCGACTCCCGCGGTGCCGCGGCTGGGTACCCCGGGATGCAGAGGGAAGGTCTATGCTGCCGTTGACAGGCCAATGGCAAAGTATTCAGCAACTCAAATGCAATGACAAATTTTCTACAAGAATTGGCGTGCAGCCTGTCGCCATTGAAGAAATCATGCACATCAGTAGTTCGGCTACTTTCTAAGACTACCCACCTTGATACCACGTGGCCATGTTGGCTCTCTTCACCGGCCAGCAAAGAAGACGAGCGCCCGAGGCGCTGCGAAAGAACCTTGACCTACCGGCACGGGGTCAGGTCCGCGCGCAGGTCAGCGGCCTACTGCAACCGACGAGGTAAACGAGGGAGCGGGCAGCACTTCAGTGTCCAAGTAATCGACCTGAGCGACCAGCAGCGTGAGCGCACCGTCGATGCGCTTGACCGCAATGACGTGGGACTTGTCGACGCGGGCCGTCAACCGATACGCGGTCGGGCGTGCATGGCCAAACTGTACGAAGCGCCTAGCGTAGCAGTCGGCATAGGCGGCCGCCTGCCCCATGTCGAGGCAC
This sequence comes from Oxalobacteraceae bacterium, assembly GCA_027484285.1. GTDB lineage: Bacteria > Pseudomonadota > Gammaproteobacteria > Burkholderiales > Burkholderiaceae_D > Pernthalerella. The sequence continues at coordinate 28,011 of JAIXTG010000299.1, forward strand.
CAGCACAGGCCGGCATGGTTGTGCGCCAGCGCCCCCCGGTAGACGAGGAACTCGTCTGGCAGTGCCTCGAAGGTGGCCAGCTCGTCGGCATCCATCATTTCGATGACCGGCCAAGGGGCGCTGGCCAATGGAGAACGCATCAGTAGATAGTCTTCCCAGCCGGCCAGTCGGGGTAGACCGCTCCAGACGGTGCCCAGCAGGAAAAGCCAGTCAGACGCCGGCAGATGTCGGGCCAACGCCGCCAGTTGTGCGAGTTGCTCGAGCGGGGGCAAAGCCAGCAGAGCGTCGCATTCGCGCTGCAAGCGAGTCGCCCGCAGTCCGTGCATGAAGGTCGCATACCCCAAATCCATGGCCCCTCCGGTGGGTGTTCATGCTCCAGAGAGTAGGGGTACCGTTTGCGTCGCCAGCCCTGCTGGCGGCCTACTGCACTAAACAACGGTTGTGCGGCCGCCACAGCATCTTGAAGATTTTGTGCGCGCTGACTTCCAGGAGGGACCCACTCGCAATAGGCAAGCCGTGCGCAATCACGAGCTCGTGCGGCCGCCCCCTCCGGAGCCGCCTAATGGAGTTGGGGGGCTGCGCTCTCACATGAGGCGCGCCACGTCCTCGACCGGCATCGACGCGCCGCGCAAGAATCCCTGAAATTCATCACACCCGAATTGCGCCAGCCAGCGCTGCTGCCCCTCGGTCTCAATCCCTTCGGCGATGACTTGCAGGTCGAGGTTCTTGCCCATCGTGATGATGGACTGCACCATTTGCCGGTCGCGGGGCGCTGCTTCGACGCGGTGCACAAATGAGCGGTCGATTTTCAGTTCATCGAGGGGCAGCCGCTCAAGCAGCGATAGCGACGAGTAACCAGTGCCGAAGTCGTCGAGCGCAAAACGCACCCCCAGCGTCTTGAGCTCGTTCATCTTGGCCACCGTCGCCTCGACTTCCTTGACTAGCATCGACTCGGTCAGCTCCAGGCTCAAGCCCACCGGGTCAGCGCCCGAGCTGGCCAGGGCCGCCTGCACGTCGGCGACAAAGGTCTTGCTGCGCAGCTGTCGGGCGCTGACGTTGACGGCGATGCGCAGATGCTGCCCCTGAAACTGCCACTGCGCCAATTGCCGGCAGGCGCTTTGCAATACCCAGCGACCCAGCGGGACGATGATGCCCGTCTCTTCCGCGGCAATGATGAAATCCGCGGGTTCCAGCAGCCCGCGCGTCGGATGCTGCCAGCGCAACAGTGCCTCGACGCCGGCCAGATGGCCATCCCGGTGCCATTGGGGCTGGTAGTACAGCACGAATTCGTTTTGCAGCGATGCGCGTCGCAAATCGTTTTCCAGTTCCGCACGCGCGCTGACCATGTGCTGCATCTGCGGGTCGAAAAACCGCACTCGGTTACGCCCGGCCTGCTTGGCCTCGTACATCGCGATATCAGCCTGCTTTAGCAGGTCGTCGAGACTCTCTTTTTCCCCGCTAAACAGCGCCACGCCGATGCTGCTGCCCCCTCGATACTCGAATTGCCCCAACATAAACGGTGCGTCGAAGCTGGCAAGAATCTTGTGGGCCGCCACTTGCGCTTGCGGCACGGCCGTGCCGGCGTCGTCGCCTAACTCCTCAAGCAATATGACAAACTCGTCGCCCCCCAAACGGGCGACGGTATCCATGCTGCGCACGCTGTGCTTCAGACGATGGGCTACCTGCTGCAGCAGCTGGTCCCCAACGGCGTGGCCCTGCGTGTCGTTGAGGCTTTTGAAGTTGTCGAGGTCCAGAAAAATGAGCGCCCCGCACTGCTGATGGCGGCGGCTGGCGGCCAGTGCGTGGTGCAGGCGGTCGGTCAGGAGTGTCCGGTTTGGCAACCGGGTCAGCTGGTCATAGAAGGCCAGATAGTGGATGCGCTCCTGGTCGCGTCGTGACTGGGTAATGTCGGTGAAAATACCCAGCACGGCCCGTGGTTGCCCTGCTGCGTCGCGGACTTGCGTCCAATGGGCATGGATATCCAGCCGCCGGCCCTGCCGGTCGAAGTGCACAACGTCGCTCCGGTACTCACCGTACTTGGCAAGGTGCTCTATCAGTTCTTCGGCTGCTCGCGGGTCTTCATGCACCAACGTCGGCGCATGGCGGCCGATGACCTCATCAGACCGCCAGCCGTATAACCGCTCTGCGCCTGCGTTCCAAAATTCAATCCGGTGCTGGCTGTCTTTGACAACGATGGCGTCGCGCGCCTGGTCCAGCAGCGCGGCCTGCTGCTCTACGCGAGCGATATCGACCTCTCGCTGCGCCCGTAGCCGCACGGCCTCACTAATGTCCGACATCGCACCGACCATACGCAGCGGCGCGCCTTGGGCATCGCGAAGGATGGCCGCCCGGTTTTCGACCCATGCGATGTCGCCATCGGCACGAATGACCCGATAGGTTGCCCGCCACTGCGACGCCGACGAGGCCAGCGCGGCAGTTACCGACTGCTCGACCTGCGGCTGGTCATCGGGATGCAGGAATTTCCATGCCTCGGTCGGCGTCACCGCGTCCGGTGCCGGAAAGCCGAAGAGCGTGCGCATGCCGTCATTCCACCACAGCGTCTGGCGATTGATATCACACTCCCACAACGCATCTGACACGAGCCCGACAACCAGCTGGAATCGCTCCTGGGCCTGCTGGTTGAGTTCTGCAAGATGGGAGGCAGCGGTCACGTCGACGACCACGCCCAGCACCTGCTCACTGTCGTCGCCGGGGGCACGCGTGCGTACCGCCTGCCACCGGGTGACAATAGAGTGACCTGCCGACGCATGCCACATGCATTGCACGTCCATCGGCACGCCCTCGGCTTCGCACTTCGCAAAAGCTGTCCACCACGCGTTGCGCTCGGTTTCCGGCAGGCGTGCCAGCAGGTGCTCGAACCGAACTACAGGATTTCCTGACCAGTACAACAGCGTGCATGCTTCCGGCGCTAATCGAAGACCGGCCACTGCATCGTCCTTGCGCCAGTAACCGGCCCGCGCCACTTGGGCGCTCAGCGCATGCAGCGTTGCATGGTTATGCGCCTGAACGGCCAGCTGTCGTTGAAGTTCGGTACGTTGCCGGTGTAATTCCAGGGCGACAACGACCTGATGGGCCAGCGTCATTAGCCGGCTCTTTTGGGTTTCACTCAGCTGCCGTGGTACCTGGTCAATCACCATCAGCGTCCCCAGGGCGACGCCGTCTTCGTTGACGAGCGGGCAGCCGGCGTAAAAGCGGATGAACGGCTCTCCCGTGACCAGCGGGTTGTCTGCGAAGCGCGGGTCACGCGTGGCGTCCTCGACGATGAACAGGTCAGGCTCAACAATCGCATGCTTGCAAAAAGACAGGGCAATCGGCGTCTCTCGAACCGACAGTCCCTGGATGGACTTGAACCATTGCCGGTGCTCGTCGACCAGACTGACGGCCGCAATCGGGGCGTCGCATAGTGCCGCCGCCAGCGCGGTAACGTCGTCAAATCGTGCCTCCGGAGGCGTGTCCAGTATCGCGTAGCTATGCAGAGCCGCCAGCCGCTGCTGCTCGGTTGCCGAGCCTGATGCGGGCATTGATGCCGCAGGAGAGGAATGCGAGTCCACCGTCAAGCCTTTTTTTATTGAATTTCCGCCCCTTGGTAAGGGCGAGGCGTTTTTGTGCACGCGCGCAACACCCAAGGTTGAGCTCGGCACGTTAGTGAGTATTGCTGATGGCAAAGAGGGTGCATTAGCGTTTCGTCAACCCGAAATACGTGCCTGCTTTTAGCGGCGTGTCGCCTGTCGCCCGTGCGTTGATGGGGAGGCGGGCAGTGACATAGCGTTCGCGGTGAATCGTTCTGCTCCAGAGCTGCTAGGCCATTCACCCCCCCTTTTCCTTGGACTGGATTACGTAAGTACCGTTGCAAAGGCTCCCGCCTACTGCGGCAAGCCACTGAGCTACTGCCAGCTTGCTTTCGTTCGGCGTTTTCTGTCGAAGCGGCAGCCTGCACGGGCGCGTTGCCCGAGCAAGTCCGGCGAGCGCCTGTCGCCAATTACCCGCGAGGCAGTGTGTCTGCCGAAGTTTGCGCTCGCTTCACGAAGTCACGGCCGCTTGTCGGTGCAGGTCAACGGGCCGCCCGCGGGTGCCGCAGACAATAAAGGCATGCCCCCTTTCCAGCACCCGCCGGTTGGTAGCTCGCCCTCTGCCCCCTCACGTCTGATGCGGGTCGCAGGGTGGATGGTCACCGTGACGGTGGCAATTGGGCTGCTAAGTTTGGCGCTTAACGGGGGCATCGAGTCGGCCCCGGAGGCCGCCCTCCCTGAAACGCCCGTCCTGCTGTCGCCCGCCGCGGACGACGCATCAAACAGCAAAAGCTAAATGGTGCCGCCCCTGTCACGTGACCGTGCGTTGCTCGCTGAGGCCATCGCGGCTCACCGGCGCGGCGCGCTTTCGACCCCCGCCGGATGGCAGCCTTTGCTGACGTGTATGGCCCGTCGGTTGGCGGAACCGGACCCCGTGGTAGCTCTACAACAGGCAGCGATGTCGTTGATGGTGCACGTGGTGTGGGCACAACAGGACGCCCGCTCGCCCGACGCACCTCAGGCGCTGCGCGCCGCGTTGTTGCAGACCGAGCGCGTGTTGTTACTGACAGGAGCGTTCGAACGCGATATCTCAAATATGTTGCCTATGACTCACGGGTTCGGTCAGTGCTCGGTCAGCGAAAAGCCGCCGGTCAAGGCCAAGGGCCAAGCCAAGGCCAAGGGCAGCTTGCGCTCCAAGGCGGCGCTTGTTGCCGAAAGCCCCGCGCTCCAATCTGCATCGTCGTCCACCCAAGCGCTGAAGTCCACATCGTCGTCAGTCCAACTGGGATGGACAAAGCGAAGTGCGATGTCAGCGCGGCCGCGCAAAATTCGATAATGCAGCACCCCCATGCGGGCCTCCATCAGCGTATCGGTCATCGGGTGCAGGCTGCAAAATTTGACGTCAATCTCCCCGATTAGCACATGAGACCGACTGACGGGGTCACGACGAACTCCCGGCACTTGGACGTGCAACCGGATAACTGGCGACACTTGGGCCAGCGGCAAGAGACGCTCAATGGTGCGCCACGTCACATCGCGTATCACTGCGCATCCTCCCTTAAAGTTACTGCAGCCGGCGTAGGAGCCCTCCGTCGTTACGACGGCGGCGCCTGGCGGCGACTGGCGGCTAACCGGTCTTGAAAACCAAGCTAACGGCTCGTGCCAGCCAGCCGAAGACCCCATAGCTGATTTTCGCCCAGGCTAGCCACTGGTGATTGTGCTGGGTCGGCAGCCTGAGCTTTTTGGTGTCGGCCAAAACCGATGGGTGCAACCCGCAATCCTCAACCGTTGGCGCCCAAGTGGCACTTAAGCTCAGAAGCAAAAAATCCCGCGATGCTTGGCGTTCTTGACATCCATAATTAATAAAATCAATCATACCTATTGAATCAATTGGCTTGATGTATCAACCCACGCTCTTCACACTGCAAATATCAACAAGCTAAAGGAGTCATTGCATGAGCCGCTGGGTCAATACACACGCCTTCACGTTGAAGAAAACCGCGTCGTACTACGTCACGCATATCTCTGTCGCAGCGATGGTGGCATATGCAGTGACTGGGGATTGGCAGGCGTCCATTGCATTGAGCTTGCTAGAGCCAACCGTGCAGGCAGTGGTGTATTTTTTCCACGAAAAGCTTTGGCAGCCGAAAAAGCTTCCCCGACCATCGGCATGGATGACGACGTCCGGCCAGTTAAAATAATGATTGGAAGCATTTTCAATCAGGAGAAACACAGATGGCCCAGAAAAAAAGCCTGCCCATGACAATTGATATCGGAATTTCAGACGCGAACCGCAAGAAAATTGCCGCTGGCTTGTCGCAACTGCTCGCTGACAGCTACACGTTGTACCTGATGACGCACAATTTTCACTGGAATGTCACCGGTCCGCAGTTCAACACACTGCACACCATGTTCATGGCCCAATACACGGAGCAATGGGCCGCGCTGGACATCATTGCCGAGCGTATCCGGGCCTTGGGGTATCCGGCACCGGGTACCTACAGCGAATTCGTCAAGCGCGCCTCCATCAAGGAAGTCGAAGGCGTTCCGAAGGCGACCGATATGGTGCGCCATCTGGTCAAGGCCCAGGAAGCGACAGCCAAAACCGCACGCAAGCTGTTCCCGCTGGTTGACGCCGCCGATGACCAACCCACGGCCGACGTGCTCACGCAACGCATCGATGTGCATGAGAAAACGGCGTGGATGCTTCGCAGCCTGCTCGAGGACTAATGCCGCTGCCAACGTCTCGACAGGCTTGCGACGCTGCGCGCACTGAAGCGCGGCGAACCAGACAGCCTGACGGTCAGTCTTGAGCGAAGCCTCAGGGCCAGCGACGGGGGCGGCCTAAGCTACGAACCTGCAACCGACCCGCAAGACCCTGCAGCGCCAGCGCGCTTTGCTCCTACGGAAATATCAGCGTACCTCCTCGGGCAACCGACACGAGCATCCACCTACCGTCGGACGACTGCAGGAAAGCTCTCGGCCTGCCACGGGTAGGCGTAAGAGTGCTTATAAAAGCGCGGGCGGGCCGGCAACGGCAATTGGTGTGCCACCCAGTCGGCCAGCCCATCGAGCGCTTTCTGAAGCTCACCCGAAATTACCCAGTTCGCCTCAAACAGAGATTCGTTTTCCGGGGTGTCAGACCACCCCTTTCTCGACAAGCAGCCGGTCAGTTGTACGCAATGGTCATCGACCCAGACGTCAATGTGCCCGACCACATTGGGTGCCGCGGCGGGGGCGGTCGGCGTATCTGCATACAGCTTCACCTCGCTTTGAAAGTACCAGTCCGTCGTTCCCACCATCTCCTTCGTATGGGCCGACTCTTCTGCCACCAGTACGGAGTCGATGGTGAGACGCTCCAGTAGCCAGTGGATGATGCTGCAGCGCCACTGCTCGATGTCATATCGCTTCATGAGTGTCTCCTGTAGATGAGTACAACGAAGGGCAGCCTCGAACGGCATGGCCGCATAAGTGGGGCAACAAATTTATATAAGGATGCGCCGTGGCCGCGGCGCCGTTGAAGCGTTCATCCGCATCCCTCGGCGTGTGCCAGCCTAAGAGCCCATACCCTGGTGGTATTGCCGCACCAAGCACAAGGACGAATTGCACATGCTGACCCAGCCGAATATCTGCCGTGTTCATTGCGAGTTCTCCGCGACTCTGTTCTCTGTCGAGGAGGGAACCGCCGGTCGAGGCAACTGCAGCTGGAACACGATGGTCTCCATCAGTGTTTGCAGTTGATGCAGCGGTCGTTGACCGCGATAGCCGGACTGCACATCGGTCTGGTTCGGTGTCTGGTGCCCCACCAGCGGGCTCTCATCAATCCCGAGTAAAAACGCCCGTCGCGAGAAGGTCGACCGAAACGCGTGCATGCCAACGACCCGTGCGCGCGGTGTTTCATCGCGCAAGCCCACCGACGTGAGAAATTGCCGGAACCATTTGTCGGCCTCGCCGGTTGCTCGTCCCCGCGCGACCTGCCACTGCGGGAACAGTCGCCGTGCTCGCCGTTGCTGCAGCTGCGTGACATAGGCGACAAAACCAGCTGCCAGCAATGCCGAGTGCACCGGTACGCGACGCTTTGAGACCTTGTTCTTCACCCGTTTGGTGACCCCGGCGGCCGCCTCGCCCTCGTCCGTGATGTCGAAATACCAGATGCCGGTGTCGGGCTCTTGCCGGATGTCATTCTGCGGATTCAACTGGCACAGTTCATTGACCCGGGCCCCGGTATAAAGGCCCAACATCGGCAACCAGCAGCGAAAGCTCTCGACCGGGTCAGCGGCCATTGCCCGCATCTCGGGACCTTCGAACAGGCGCTTAAGCTCGTCGTCCGTCAATGCCCGCTGTCCATGGATGCCGGCGGCTCGCGCGCCGGTGTACTGGATGGTCTTCAACGGCAATGAAGGGAAACCCTGGTCACCGAACGATTCATACGCCCACCCGAGGAATTGCCGGATGGAGGCGAGATAGGTGTCGCGAAACGTTTTTTCGCTCAGACAAACCGGATGGCCAGTAGCAGCGATGTCGCGCAGCGCATGGCCGGTCTGCCGCTTGAGCGCTTTCCAGTGCGGCGGCAGGCGCTGCAAGACATCGAACGCGTCGCGCAGCTGCGCGTGCTTCAAGGCATCGACAGGGCGGTCGCCGACAAGCTCGAGCAACACCGGCAGGCAGGTCTGGTGCTTACGCCGCATCGCCTCCTGCTTGGCCGGATACGCTTGCAGAAAACTGGCGATGACCGCGGACAGCTGTAGGCGGGATGTAGGCAGGTCGTTTGCCGACGGGACTGCGGTAAGTGCCGGTGACGGAACGGTGGGCGCTGGTGTGGAGGGCCTATAAGCCCCTTCAAGACCGACGTCGGGGATGGCGAACGGAGCGTACCGCGTCTCTTGTAGCAATGCGGTCAACTGCGCTTGGCAGGTGTCCGGTGGCCGCGACTGCCTGCGTGCATCGACAAACAGCCGGCGCAGCCGCACGCCGAGAATCAGCGCGTGGTCGCGCGCGGCCGTCAGCGAATCGGCCGGCAACGCGTGCACGACTTCGCGGCAGGCAAATGCGTCGCGCAAGTCGGCCGGTACGGCGATGCGAAACGCGAGAGCGTTGCCGCGGTATTGCAAGTAGGGGGACGATGCGGGCATCGTTGACTCCGATTTGTAGCAGGTTTTTGTAGCAGACCGGGGCGTCTGCCGATAAAAACCATCAGAATCAACGACTTACGTATACTGGCGGAGAGGGTGGGATTCGAACCCACGGTACCTTGCGGTACGCCTGATTTCGAGTCAGGTACATTCGACCACTCTGCCACCTCTCCAGGTTCGAAAACATGTGGTCGTTTCCGA
>JAIXTG010000316.1 GCA_027484285.1 Oxalobacteraceae bacterium
GAGAAACGCTGCTGGCCGTAGCCCATGCCGTAGGTGGTGACGTTGTTGTTCGTCTTGGCGTCGTTGATCAGATCGGCCTTGGTCGGGCCCATCGCTGCAGCGGGTGCCGAGAATGCAGCGCCGATCGACGCGGCCAGTGTCAGGCCAAGCAATCTGGACTTCATTACATCTCCTCTGGTTTTTTGTAGTCAAACGGGGTTAATGAAAGTCAAAGCAGAACAGACGGTGCCGCTCTCCTTGTGACAGGGAAAATCCTAAATTCATGCATGGACCAGACGCTTCAGCGCCTCGTCCAATTTCTGGTTTTCGGCGAGCCCGAGCGCGCGTCCCGCCTCGTTTACATGCGAGATCACGCCGTTTTCCCACATGTCCTGCGAGTCGCCGATGCGCGCGCTCAGGTGCGACACTGTGCCGCCAGCCACCTGCCTGCCCTGTAGCATCACGAGCGCCGCAATGCCGGCATCGTCCTTGCCACCGCCGGCATCATTGAAGAACACGGCCTTGAGCGGCACTTCCAGCGCAAATTCGCCAGAGCTCGAGCCGCCGTGCGACGCCGACACCACCACCTGCCCCTCGTCCTCCGGCGTCACCTTGGTGATCGAGTCCATCAGGATGACTTTTGCCAGCGAGCCGCTGGCCACTTCCTTCTTTAACATGCTGTGTTTCCTCCGAAATCCAACGGCCGCTCAGGCCTCGACCTGCGTAATCATCCTGATGCTTTCCTCGATCGCCTCGCGCTCGAACACTTTCTTCCAGTCCGGCGCAAAGATCTGCTGCTTGGCACGCTCGACTGCGCGGTTGGCGGCATCCGACATGCGCACGCCGGGCAACTGGTCGAACAGGATGGCGAGCTCGACATTCAGGTGGCCGAGGATGAAGTCGTGCGCGACTTTCTTCGGTACGCCGCGGCGCACGGCCTCGTCGGTCGCCTCGCGGATCACCGTCAGGCAGGTCGCGCAGATGGTTTCCGACAGCACCGGCTCGAGGATGGCCATCTGGTCGACCGTCGCGCGATGCGCCTCGATCACCGGCGCATACATGCGGCTGGCAATGTCGGCGGCCAGTGCGTAGTGTTCCTCCGGCCCGCGCATCAGCGCGCAGACGATGCTCTGCTTCGCCTTCAGGCCGCCGAAATAGTCGCGGCGCGCCTCGGGGTCGTTCTCGTCATTGAAGATCGACGGATGGCAGGGATGCGCGACGAACACCGACAGGTCCTCGCGGTCCGGCAGCTCGCCGGCGAAAGGTGCAGCGGCGTCGAGCGCGATCAGGATCGCGCCCGGCTTGAACAGGTGGGCCAGCGCATGCGTGGCCTTGCCGATCACGTTGTCGGGAATCGCAAGGATCACCACGTCGCCCCGGGGCAGTACCTCTTCCGCGTCGCGGCATTGCACACCGAGGGGCGCGAGTCGCTCCCGGCCGGCGGCACTCGGCTCGACATGCGAGACCTGCCACGGCGAACCGAGCAGGTTGGACGTGCAGCGGTAACCCATCTTTCCGCCTGCACCGAGAATCACGATATTTGTCATTGCTTGCTCCTTCTTGTGATGTCCGGCTTGTGGCCGGCGCTCCTTGCTTCTTGTGAAAGTATCGTGAGGCATCCGTCGCGGGTCACGCGACGGCCGCCTCGCGCGTTCCTGCCCGCGCCGTTTCGAAGAAGGATGTCTCCCCCATCTGGCCGCCCTTGAGGGCAACCTCCAGCCCGTGCAGCCACGGTTGCGCCGGCGAAATCATCCGGCACAGCGGCGCGCCGCGCGTAAGCCTTGCTGCCACTACCAGTCCATCCGGCGCGAGTGCCTGCGTTACCTGGCTCGAGGTATCGCCGCCGGACAGCAGCAGCCGCGATACCGGCCGCCGCTGCAGGATCTCGCGCGCCACCTGGCCGAGCCGCTGCCCGAGCAGCCGCCCGCCTTCGTGTCGCGCCCGCTCCCGACTCCATCCGCGCTCGCCCAGCGCGTCCAGAGTGCTTGCGATGCGCGGATCGTCCGGGCCGCGCGCAGTGTGCATGATCACGCTGCGACCATTGAGCAGCGACGATAGCGAAGCCGCCACCAGTGCCTGCGACGCAGCCGCGCAGCGGGCGTCATCCAGCAATGCGGCGGCATCGATCGCGACCGGCTCGAAACCGGCGTCGATTGCGGCGTCGATCTGCTGCATCGACAGCGTCGACGCGCTGCCGGATATCGCCAGCACCGCCGGAACGGCACTGAAATGCTCGTAGGCCGGATCCGGCTCGCCCAGCGTCCCCTGCTCGCGCCACCACTGCGTGAGCGCATATTCGACGCCGGAGGGGCCGACCACGAACAGCGGCGACTGCTGCGCGGCCTCGGCCTCCAGCAGGCCGCCGACGGTGGTCAGCTGCGCTGCGGACGCACTGTCGATCAGCACGACCTCCGGCGATTGTGCGAGCGCGTGCCCGAGGCCCGCCGTCGCAGCGGCCAGTCCCGGTTCGATCGTTGGGAACTCCAGCCGGCCGACCGTCAGGCTGCCCTGCTGCTGCAACTGCAGCTGCAGGTCGCTGTCCTCGGCCGGCGTGACCGGGTGCACGCTCATGATCGGGTGGCGGTCAATGCGGTAGATGCGGCCGTCGGTGCCGGAGCGTGCAAACAGGTGGCCGAACAGGCAATAGCGCTGCAGCGCCGGCGTGCTGCCGACCACCGGGATGTAACGGTTGTGGAAAACAGGCCGCGCGAGCTCCATCGCGCGTCCGATGCTGCCGATGCGCGGCGAGCTGTCAAAAGTCGAGCACACCTTGTAATGCACGATCGGCGCGCCGCAGTGCGCAAGCGCTTCGAAGACGGGCGGCAGGTACCGGTCCATTTCCATCGGGGTCATCGCGCGGCTGTCGCCAGCCACACCGACGGCGTCCAGCGCAGGGAATGCCGCCAGCAGTTCCGGTGTCGGCGCCTTGAGCAGCAGCGCGGTGCGCATGCCGGCAAATGCCAGCACTTCGAGCGCATCAGTCGAGCCGGTAAAGTCATCGCCGTAGAAAGCGAGACGGAGCGCATGGCCATGCGCGCTCATGCGAGCACTCCGCCGAAATGCTCGATCGCAGCGCGCAGTGCCGGATGGGTCTCCGCGTATTCTTCCAGCGGCACGCCCTCGCGCGCCGCCTCCCAGCCCTCGCGCATGCTGGTCACCCCGGCCTCCACGCCATGCGGGTGGCCGATGATGCCGCCGCCGGCCAGGTGCATCAGGTCGTCGCTGCCCAGCTGCCCGTGGATGATCGGCGCAAGACCGGCCCACTGCCCGGAAGAGAACACCGGCATCAGCGGGCTGACGCCGGCAAACGGTGCGAGGCAGGCGGCAGCCGATGCGACGACCGAGTCATCGGGCTCCCAGAATTTGCCCTGCACGCCGTTCACATGCAGCTGGTCGGCACCGGCGAGGCGCAGGATCTTCTGGTAAGCGCGAAACGCGATGCCGAGCGCCGGATGGCGGGTCAGCGCCCCCCAGCCATTACGATGCGCATGGACCGGCACCGCGGTGTGCTGGCGCAGGTGCTGCAGGCCGGCCAGGCCGATCCAGTTGGTGCTGGCCATGATGCAGGTGCCGCCGGCGGCCACCACGGCATCATGCCGGCGCAGCATCTCGTCGATGGTGCCGGAGATGTTGATCGCGTACATCGGCATCTGGCCAGTGCGGTCCGCATGCTTCTGCAGCACCGGCATCACCGCCGCCAGTCGCGCGTCGAACGGCGCATAAGGCGGATCCGCCATCAGCTCATCGTCCTTGATGAAGTCGATGCCGGCCGCGCACAGGTTGTCGACCAGCTCGGCCGTCTTCTCCGGCGAAAGCCCGACGCTCGGCTTGATGATGGTGCCGATCACGGGACGGCCATGCACGCCGGCCATCTTGCGCGTTCCTTCAACGCCGAACTTCGGGCCGGGAAACTGGGCGGCAAACGATTCTGGCAGGTCGAGGTCGAGCAGGCGCAGGCCGGTCACCTCGCCGAGCTCGAACAGGTTGCCGGCGATGGTTGCCATCAGCGTCGGCAGGTTCGCGCCGACATTCTCGATCGGGAAAGCGATCTCGATCTCGCCGCGATGGAAGACGGCATCGCGAGCATGGCGCGCTGCCCATGCGCTGTGCAGCGCAGGCGCCAGTGCCGGCGCCTGCGGCGTCACGCGGGTGACGCGCGCCCGGAAACGCTCCTTCAACTCCAGAGTTTCGCCGGGCAGCGTGAGGAAGGTGCCGCTCGACTGCTCGCCTGCGATCACTTCGGCGGCCTGCTGCAGCGGAACTGCGCTCTCAAGAAAATAAGTGGCGCGGAATTCGCTCCGCTGGCCGCCGTCACTGCGCAACATCAATCCTGTCTCCTCATCACCCGCGCGTTCGCGGGCAGGTTTCCGGCCGACGCTCGCGCCACGGTTGTGCCGTGCGCCTGCCGATCGAATGAGGAGAATGGTATGAAAGCTGTCATGCTGCAGACAATCGATTTATACTCGCCCCCCGTTGAGCGTGGCTCACAACCCCGGGAAACAGCATGACCATCACGCATTCGCTGCATGCGCTGCGCGCCTTTGAATCGGTGGCGCGTCTCGGCAGCATGAGTGCCGCCGCCGACGAGCTTGCGGTCACGCATGGCGCGATCAGCCGCCATGTGCGAGCGCTCGAGGAGTCGCTCGGCGTGCAGTTGCTCAAGCGAGGCGTGCAGGCCAGCGAACTGACGCCCGAGGGCATGCGGGTAGCCGAGGGACTGACGACGGCTTTTGCAGTGATCGAATCCACCCTCGAACAGGTGCGGCCCGGTCCGGCAACGATTTCCTGCTCGGAATCGATCATGATGTTCTGGCTGCTGCCGCGCATTGCGCGCTTCCAGCAGGCAAACGCCGACATGCCGCTGCAGTTCAATCTCCATTACCGCGGCATTGACCCGATCCGCGACAACATCAGCGTCGCCATCCGAAACACCATGCTGGTGCCGCCGCAGGACATCATCGTGCGCGACGTGGCCGACGAGTGGATCGGCCCGGTATGCACGCCCGAGTACCTGCGGCTGAATGCACTGCGCGATCCGTCCGACCTGGCGCGCGTGCGGCTGCTGGCCACGCGCAGCCGGCCGCTGGCCTGGCAGGAATGGGCAAAGGCTGCAGGACTGGCCAGTGCAGCGCTGCCGGTGCAGGAAGAGTTCGAGCATTTCTATCTGCTGATCCAGGCCGCTGCCTGCGGCCTCGGCATCGCCAACGTGCCGCGCATGCTGGTGCTCGATGCGCTGGAATCGGGCCGGCTGGTCGCGCCCTTTGGTTTCGCGCGCGGACCGCACCGCATGGTGCTTTGGCTGAATCCGCATGTACGGGGCCGTGCAGACGTGCAGGCACTGGCCGACTGGATTGCAGGCGAACTCGCAGAGTCCGCCTGAACAGCCGGGCGCCGCACGGCTGACCTAGTTCCTCTCGTCCAGAATGGCCCGCAGCCGGTCAGCTTGCACATCGTCGATGCCTCCCGCTTCCCTGCCCAGCGCGATGCTGCGCCGGCACAGCGGCCGGTAGACATCCAGCACTGGCGGCTGCAACGGCGCGAGAGACGCGAGGTGCTTCTCGATTGACACGACGTCGCCGCGCGACACCGGCCCCGGCATGCCGCGCGCAAGGCCCGCGCTGCCGATCGACGCCAGCGTGCCCTGCACCAGCGGCAGCAGGGCGGC
>JAIXTG010000257.1 GCA_027484285.1 Oxalobacteraceae bacterium
CCGCCGAGCGGGACGCCTGACGCCGGTGCAGATGCCGGGGCCGGATCCACCTTCCTCGAGGGCACCGTACCTCCGGGCCTGAGCAACGAGGAACTGGCCGTCATGTGACCGAGGACAAGCCGGAAGGCGGAGCGCAGGGAACTTCGGCAGAAGGCGCCTGTCTTAGCAGGCATTGACAATCTTTCTTCCTAAAACGTTAACAGTTTCCTGCGGCAACCTCCCTCCGGCCCGGTACGGAAGGATTGCTCCCATCGGAGCAAGGTGACGCCGCGCGAGACCGCACCCACGGCGCATGGCTCAGTTCAGCGTCCATGGGATTTCCCCGGCCTCCGACATTCGTCCGAGGCTTTTTTGTTGGAGGGGTGTCAGGAATTCAGGTTGCGGCCGTCGCGCGGCCCGGTCCCGGGCTCGGAACCACGCACCGCGGCACGCACATGCGGTTGCTCGGGCTCGGTGTCATCGATCATCGACCACAGCTCGGCCAGCGCGACGCGGCGCTCGGCCAACAGTGCAGCGGCCTGCTTCGGGTCCTGGCGGGCTTCCTCTTTCAGCAGCGCCGCAACCCGCAGCAGCGCAGCGGCCAGTGTCGGCATCACGGAATCCGGCGAAGTACGCGGGGCGCACAGCCAGGGCCGGCAGGCCTCCGCGGGAGAATGCAATACCTGCATGAAGATCGCGTCATCTTCCAGCCAGTCCGTCCGCATGACGCCCCACTGCTGAGGCGGCCACTGCAGGATCACGAAAGGCCCGTAAGGTCGCGAGCAGCGCCCACTGAGCAAGGTCATCGGCTTTTGCGTACCCATCTGCCCTCCTGCCAAATTGACAACATCGCTGGCTCGACAGTAAACCGGTGGCAAGTTGGGGAGTTGACCCAACACAACCAGAGGTGTTCTCTGATGGTGTGCAGGAGGCTGCGCGTTCCTGCCTCAAGCGCGCTGCACACTGGCAGCGAGGCAGCTGGCATGCCGGGAAAGGAAATCAAACCCGCCAGCAGCCGCCGCGTTCGCAGGAGCTTCCCGGATCAGCGGCGCACACCTGCGACGGTGGCCGCATCAACAAAAAGGGGCCTCCAACATTGGAAACCCCGAACCCACCCGCGCGATCAGCCTGGCAGATGAGGAGAGCCAGCCCCGCTCACGGCAGCTTGTAACCGTAACGCTCGATGATCTTTTTTGCCTTGTCGGATTTCAGGTAATCGACCAGTGCGGCAGCCGCCTTCGAGTCTTTCCCGGGATTGAGCAGCACGACATCCTGCCTGAGCTGCTCGTGCATTTCTTCCGGCACGATCCACGCCGAGCCCGACTTCAGTTTGCCGTTCTCCCATACCTGCGACAGCGCGACGAATCCCAGCTGTGCATTGCCGCTGGTGACGAACTGGTGGGTCTGCGTAATGCTCTCGCCCTGTACTGCGCGCGGCTCGATCGCGGTCAGCACGCCCAGCTTCTGCATCGTCTGCACCGCTGCGCGGCCGTAGGGCGCGACTTTCGCATTGGCGATCGACAGGAACTTGAATTTGTCCGTCTTCAGCACGCCGCCGCCCTGGTCGACCAGGGCCGGATCCGGCGACCATAGCACCAGCCGCCCGATCGCATAGGTGAACTGGGTGCCGGCCACGGCCTTGCCCTCCTTCACCAGCTTGGCCGGCGTATCGTCGTCGGCCGAGGCAAAGACCTCGAACGGTGCGCCGTTTGTGATCTGTGCATAGAACTTGCCAGTCGCCCCCTGTGTCAGGTTGACCTTGTGGCCGCTCTCCTTCTCGAACTCGGTCGCAATGTCTTTCATCGGCTGCGCGAAATTGGCAGCGACGGCCACCTTCACTTCGGCCGCCTGCACTGAGGCTGCCAGCAGCAATGCAGCCATACCCATCAGCTTGGTCAGTTTCATGGTCTTCATACCTCGTTGGACAGGGGACTCAGAAGCGGTACAGCGCGCCGACCGACAGGCCGGACTGGTCGCGCGTGCTGGCCGAGTGCGGCTTGGTTGACGCATAGCCGCTGTCGGGACGCCAGCTGTCGTAGATCGTGAAGGCGGCGGTCGCGCCAGCCTTGCGGTCGGCCATCGCATAGTCGATGAACAGGTCCCACTCCTTGTACGGAGACCACGTCAGGCCGGTCGCGATCATCGTCACGTCGTTCACGCCGGTGCCGCCCTGTCGCTTGTCCTTGACCGCGTAATAGCCGCCATTAACGCTCAGCTGCGGCGTGATCTTGTACAGCGCGCCGGCGAAGAAGGTATTCACGTCAGCCTGACCGCCCGGGATAGTGGCGTTCAGCGCAGCGGCCGGATCCGACGGGTTGCGGGTAACCACATAGCCGGCGTTCAGCGTCAGCTGTTCGAACGCATATTTGGCAGCGAAGAAATCCACCCGGTTGTTCACGTCGGCCTGCGAGGTGTTGCCCGCGCCGCCGAGCCGGGCCTCGATGTGGTTGTATGCCAGTTCGAGCGGCCCGTTCTTGTAGCGGCCGCCGAGATAGACATTGGTACCGCGCTCGTCGTCGCCCGGCACGCCGCCCGGCGCAAAGCCGACATCGGCCGTGAAGCCATTGAAGGATGGCGAAATGTAGCGGACCAGCCGGTCGGCGCGGTTGATGCCGGACGCACTGTGGAAACCGGCATAGCGCGCGATCGATTTCAGGCCGCCGAAGTTCCAGTTGCTGCGCGCATCAAAGGCACTCGACAGGTCGTTCTGCAGGTTCGGCCCGCGACCGAGGACCAGCGTGCCCCAGATTTTCGAGATGACACGGAAGTTCGCTTCGCGGTCGAACAGCGGGTTCCGGCCGTCGCCGGTGGAGGCGGCGTCGCGGCCGACGGCGCCGGTGCGCGCGGAGAAATTCGATTCCAGCGTGACCATCGCAGTGGTGTCGGCATCGAGTTCGCGCGACACCTTCAGCCCCACCCGGTTGTTTCCTTTCGGCTGGTCGCTGAAGCCGGAGGCATCGACGTTCGCCGGGGTCATGTTCGATGCCTGGTAATAGCCGGCCGACACCTGGCCGTAGATCTGGGTCTTGAACTTGCGCTC
>JAIXTG010000352.1 GCA_027484285.1 Oxalobacteraceae bacterium
AGTTCCCGGATGTCCAGGTCGGCCGGCGGCTTGCCCATCACATAGGTCACCACGTCGATCTGGTGCTTGATCAGCTGCTCTTTGCTGATGTTGTCGAAATAGCGGCGCAGGCTCGGCTTTGCCTGCACGCGCGCGAAAAACTCCCTGACGAGCTTGCGCACCGTGTCGACACCGCCGTACTTGTCGAACAGCGTTGAGGTTGAATCAAGGGGCATGTTCTTCTTGCTTTTGAATCGGTATACCAAGAGTAGCAGAGTAGTTCTTTAATGCAACTTTTTATATCCGAAATCTGGCTGCCTGCTTCGCTGTCCGGCCGGGGCAAATTGATTTGAGTCATGTAAATCTCCCAAAGAAGTGCCTACATTGGGCTAATGACCCTGCCCTCACTTCGTACTGCGGCCGCCAGCGGATGGCGCGCCTGCGCCCTGACCTCGATGCTGCTTGCCGCACCCCCCTTCCTTGCTGCCGACAAGCCTGACGCGCCGGAACCCAATGCCGCCTACATGCAGCCGCTGCCCGGGCTGAGTGCCGCGGAACTGAAGCAATTCCGGCGCGGCGAAGCGATTTTCCGCGCCAACTGGCTGGTATTCCCGGCAATGCCGGTCTGGAACAACTGGGAACAGGTCAGGCCACCGGGCGATTTCAAGTGGGGGCTGGGGCCGACCTTCATGGCCAGCTCCTGCATGGCCTGCCATGTCCAGGCAGGCCACGGCAAAACGGTCGACCGGCCGGACCGGACGGCATTCCAGCAGCTGCTGCGCCTGTCGCTGCCCGGCACTGATGCGCGCGGCGGGCCAAAGCCGCATCCGGCGTACGGCGACCAGCTGCAGGTGTTCGACGTGATCTCGGCCGACCGCAGCCATGTGCGCCAGGGCGAGGCGGATGTATTCATCGACTGGCAGACCCGGCCCTTCCGGCTGGCCGACGGCACGGAAGTCGAATTGCGGCGACCGCAGGTCCGGGTAGCCAGCCTGTCGTTCGGCCCGCTCGGCGACGGGGTGATGACTTCGCTGCGCAATACGCGCGCCATCTTCGGGCTCGGCTATCTGGAGTCGGTCGACGAGGAGGACATCCTGGCGATCGCCGCCGCACAAGCCTCGCTGGGACTGCGCGGCCGGCCGAATCTCGTGCGCGACGATGACCGGCAGCAGGCGGCCCTCGGCCGCTTCGGCTGGAAGGCCAACCAGCCCGGCATCCGCCAGCAGATCGCCGCCGCCTTCCATGGCGACATGGGCGTGACCAGCCCGCTGTATCCGGCCCAGAACTGTCCCTCGGTGCAGGTACATTGCCAGTCGGCGCCCCCCGGCGACCGTCCCGAGCTCTACGCCGACGAATTCGATGACATCAGTTTCTGGGCACGGGCGCTGGATGCGCCGCCCCAGCGAGACACGCACCGACCGGAGGTCAGGCAGGGCGGACAGCTGTTTACCCGGATCGGCTGCGCCGACTGCCACCGGCCGACCATGAAGACCGGCGCGCACGCGCCCTTTCCTGCGCTGGCGAACAAGGTGTTCCATGCGTACACCGACCTGCTGCTGCACGACATGGGGCCGGAACTGGCGGATGGCCGGCCCGACTTCCGGGCCGGCCCGCAGGACTGGCGCACGCCGCCGCTGTGGGGCATCGGCCTGTCCGCCCGGGTCAACGGCAGCACCAACCTCCTGCATGATGGCCGCGCGCGCTCGGTGCAGGAAGCCATTCTCTGGCATGGCGGCGAGGCGGGTGCGGCACGTGAAGCATTTGCCCGGCTCGACAGCGGGCAGCGCGCGGCCCTGATTGCCTTCGTGAATTCACTGTGAGCCCCGCCAGCCTGACGGCCGCCGCACCCGTTTTCCAGACGCGCAAGCTGTGCAAGACCTACCGCAGCGGCGCAGGCGAAGTACGCGCGCTGCAGGATGTCGACCTCGACATCGGGCGCGGCGAATTCATCGTGCTGCTCGGCCCTTCCGGCAGCGGGAAATCGACGCTGCTGAACATCCTCGGCGGACTCGACCGGCCGTCGTCAGGCAGCGCGCATTTCGCCGACCATGAGCTCAATGGCGCGAGCGACGACGAGCTCACCCGCTACCGGCGCGAGCATGTCGGCTTCGTGTTCCAGTTCTATAACCTGATGCCCAGCCTGACCGTGCGTGAAAACGTCGAACTGGTGACCGATATCGCCGATGACCCGATGCCGGCCGATGAAGCCGTCCGGCGGGTCGGGCTGGCAGCGCGGATGGACCATTTTCCGTCGCAGCTGTCGGGCGGCGAACAGCAGCGGGTGGCGATTGCTCGCGCAATTGCAAAACGTCCGGACGTGCTGCTGTGCGACGAGCCAACCGGTGCGCTCGACTACCAGACCGGGAAGCTGGTGCTGGAAGTCATCGAGCGCATCAATCATGAGCTGGGCACCACCACCATCGTGATCACCCACAATGCCGCGATCGCTGCCATGGCCGACCGTGTGCTCTACCTGGCCGACGGCCGGCTGCAGCGGATAGAGGCCAACCCGCACAAGCTGAAATCGTCGGAACTTTCATGGTGAGGCGAACCGGATGACGGCGCTCGACCGCAAACTGCTGCGCGACCTGCGGCTAATCTGGAGCCAGGCGCTGACCCTCGCGCTGGTGGTGGCGGCCGCCGTGGCCGGTTTCATCACGACCTACAGCGCCTACGACTCGCTGCAATGGTCGCGCGACCGCTACTACGCGGAAGGCCGGTTCGCCGACCTGTTTGCCGACCTCAAGCGCGCACCCGCCGGCATAGCGAACCGGCTGGCGCAGGTGCCGGGCGTTGCCCAGGTCGAGACCACGGTGGTGCAGCATGTGCAGGTCGCCATACCCGGCGTATCGGACCCGGTCATTGGCAAGCTGATCGGGATCGACCCCGTCCAGCCGCCGCAGATCAACCGGGTTTACCTGCGCAGCGGCCGCATGATCGCCGGTCGCTCGGGCGGCGCGCTGGAGGTGCTGGTGTCGGAGGCGTTCGCGCTGGCGCGCGGGCTGCAGCCGGGCGACCGGCTGACCGCGCTGGTCAATGGCAAGCGCGAATCCCTGCGCGTGGCCGGCATCGCGCTGTCGCCGGAGTTCATTTTCGCGGGCTTTTCCGGCGCGCCCGACCTGAAAGGCTTCGGCGTGTTCTGGGTCGATCGCGAGTCGCTGGCCTCTGCCTACAACATGACAGGCGCTTTCAACCAGGCCAGCGTGCGGCTGGCGCCTGCGGCGAACGACGCCGAAGTGATTGCCGGCATCGACCAGGTGTTGCAGCCCTGGGGCGGCTTGCGCGCCTATGGCCGCAGCGAGCAGATGTCGCACAGCCGGGTCGAGTCCGAGATCAAGGAACAGCGGGTACTCGGCACCATCCTGCCCGGCATTTTCCTCGCGGTCGCCGCCTTCCTGCTGAACGTGGTGCTCGGCCGCCAGATCCTGCTGCAGCGCGAGCAGATCGCCGCGCTCAAGGCGCTCGGCTATGCCGATGCATCGATCGGCTGGCACTACATAAAACTGGCGCTGCTGATCGTGCTGGTCGGGCTGGGACTCGGGCTGGCGGCTGGCGCATGGCTGGGCCAGATGCTGACCGCCCTGTACCGCCAGAGTTTCAGCTTTCCGGAGTTTTATTACCGGGTGCGGCCGGATCTGCTGCTGGTGGCGATCGTGGTCACTGCCGGCGCCGCCCTCGCCGCTACCTGGCAGGCAATCCGCAGCACCGTCAGGCTGTCGCCGGCCGAGGCGATGCGCCCGCGCTCACCCGGCATTTACCGGCCGTCCCTGCTCGAGCGGCTCGGCCTCGCGAGCCGCCTGTCGCCGGCCATGCGGATGATCCTGCGCACCATGCAGCGCCATGCGCTCCGCACCTTGCTGACCGTGTTCGGGGTGGCCGCATCCATCGCGGTGCTGATCAGCGGCACCTTCTGGGGCGATGCGATCGACCTGCTGCTGACCACACAGTTCCGCCATGCGCTGCGCGGCGATGTCGTGGTGGGCCTGATCGAGCCCCGCCCGCCGCGCGCGCTGCGCGAGCTGGGAGGCTTGCCGCATGTCGCGATGGCCGAACCGGCACGCACGGTACCGGTGCGGCTGGTCAGCGGCCATCGCCAGTGGCGCGGCATGATCCAGGGACGGCCGGCACAACCGCAGCTCAACCGCGCATTCGGACTGGACAAGGCCAGTCCTTCGCTGCCGGAAGGCGGGCTGCTGCTGACGGACCGCCTCGCGCGCAAGCTGCAGCTGCGCCCGGGCGACAGCGTGCTGGTGCAGGTCGAGGAAGGCGAGCGCGAGCAGCTGCGGCTGCCGGTATCCGGCGTGGTGCCCGAGCTGATGGGATTGAATGCCTACATGGAGCGCCGCAGCCTGAACCGCGCACTCCGCGAGGGCGACCTGCTGAACCAGGCAACGCTGGCGGTCGACCGGGGTCACGAGCCGGCCCTGCTGCAGCAGATGCAGGCACTGCCGATGGTGGCTTCCGCCTTCAGCAAGGCGGCGATGCTTGCCAATGTCGAGGGCATCACGGCACGCAACCTGAAAATCATCAGCGGCGTGCTCACGGTATTCGCTTCGATCATCGCCGTCGGCGTGGTCTACAACCAGGTCAGGATCGCGCTCACCGAGCGTGCCTGGGAACTGGCCAGCCTGCGCGTGCTCGGCTTTACCCGTGCCGAGGTATCGCGGCTGCTGCTGGGCGAACTGGTGATCGAGATGCTGCTGGCGATACCGATCGGCATGGCCGCCGGGCTTGCGCTGGCGCGCGGCATCGTCGCGCTGGTGCAGACCGATGAATTTTTCCTGCCGGCGCAGGTGCAGCCGCCAACCTATGCCTATGCCGTGCTGTGCGTCGTGATTACCGGCGTTGTCAGCGCGGCCATCGTCAACCGCAAAGTAGCCGCGCTCGACCTGGTGGGCGTGCTGAAGACCCATGAATGACAAGCCTGCCAACGCCTCGCGTCCGCCAATGAAACCCGGGCTTCGCATCGCGCTCGCCCTGCTGCTGTTCGTCCTGCTGGTGGCCTGGGCCTTTTATCCGAAACCGGCCGAGGTGGATGTGGCAGAGCTGCGCGTCGGCCGCTTCGAGCGGAATGTGGAGGAAGACGGCCGGACCCGGCTGCGCGACCGGTTCGTCGTGTCGGCGCCGGTGGCGGGACAACTGGCCCGCCTCACGCTGCGCGAAGGCGACGCGGTGCGCGAAGGCCAGGCCATCGCGCAGCTGTGGCCGGCCGCACCGGCGCTGCTGGACGAGCGACGGCTGGCCGAACAGCGCGAGCAGGTAGCGGCGGCCGAGGCCGGGCTGGCACGGGCGCAAGCCGACCTCGAAAAGGCGCGGCTCGCTCTCGTGCAGGCGGAAGCAGACCTGGCCCGCAGTGAATCGCTGGCGGCGCGCGGGTTCCTGTCGGCGACCCAGGTCGAGAATGCGCGGCTGAACGCGCGGCAGCGGCAGCGCGAGCGCGAGTCGGCGCGGCAGGACGAAAATGCGGCCCGCCACCAGCTGGCACAACTGCGGGTCGCGCTGCGCCAGAGCCAGGGCCGCGAGCCGCCGGCACGGCAGGCATGGCCGGTACGCTCGCCGGTCGCCGGCAAAGTGCTGAAGCTGCGCCAGCAAAGCGAAGCCGTGGTCGCAGCCGGCGCGCCGCTGGTCGAGGTCGGCGATCCCGCCCGCATGGAAGTGCTGGTCGACCTGCTGACCGAGGATGCCGCGCAGGTCAGGCCCGGCACGATGGCGGCGCTGGACAACTGGGGCGGCCCGGCGGCGCTGCAGGCCCGCGTGCGGCATGTCGAGCCCTCGGCATTCACCAAGGTTTCTGCGCTCGGGGTCGAGGAGCAGCGGGTCAATGTGCTGCTCGACATCGTGTCGCCACCGGCCGAATGGCAGTCGCTCGGCGACGGCTACAAGATCGATGTGAGGATCCCGGTTCAGGCGGCCGACGAGGCCCTGCTGGTGCCGGTCGGCTGCCTGTTTCCGCGCGGCAGCCGCCAGGCGCTGTTCGTGGTGGACAAGGGCCGCGCCCGGCTGGTCGAGGTCGAACTGCTTGCCCGCAA
>JAIXTG010000227.1 GCA_027484285.1 Oxalobacteraceae bacterium
GATGCAATGATCGGCATCCCGATGCCCGGCTGGGAGCCCAAGCGCATCGCCGCGCTGCGCCCGCGCTATGAACTGGTACTCCAGAAGCACCTCGAGCTGCTGTTCGAGGACGGCAAACTGGACGGCCGCGAGGGCCTCTCGATGCCGGTGCGCTGCGACCGCCAGGTACCTACCCTGCGTGGAGAGATCGAATCGTGGATACCGCATGAATTCGCTTCCGGCATCTACCGTGCCGGTTATGCGCTGACTACCTCGGCCGACGGCGACCAGGAAATCGTCCGGCGCCAGGTCGACATGCTGGGCAATGCCATTTTTTCGGCAGCGGGCCTGCCGCCGCATCCGCTGTCGGCCATCCTGATGCCGCAACTCGAGCGCCCCGCGCCGGATGCCGACACCGACACCGATGGCAGCGAGCCGCTGCCGGACGATGGCTTTGCACCGGCGGCGCTGCCCGCGCCGGAAACACCGGAAACCTTCGGGCCCGAACTGCGCCCGGCAGCCGAAACGGTTGCGGTTGAAGCCGGGCCGCCGGAAGAAGCCGTTCCCGAACCGGAGCCGACGCGGCAGGAGCCTGCCGCCTCCCCTGCTGTAACAACGGCTGCCCCCGCCGGGAGTTGATCGCCGGCGGCGCAAAACCGGCTCGCCCCCTAAAGCTCCCCGGCCTGCTGCCGATACATGGTCTGACGCAATGATTTATCTTGGAGCGACAGACCATGAACATGAGACAACGGGCACTGGCCAGCTATGGCGACGTGAAAGTCAGCACCGGCGTGACCGGCGCCGATAATGTGCAGCTGATCCAGATGCTGTTCGACGGGCTGATCGAGAGCCTGGCGACTGCCAAAGGCCAGATCGAGCGCGGCATGATCGAAGAAAAATCCAAGAGCCTCGCACGCGCCGGCCGCATCGTGGTCGGCCTGCAGGGCGCGCTGGATTTCGACAAGGGCGGCGACATCGCGCGCAACCTGAACGACCTGTACAGCTATGTGACTCGCCGCCTGTTCCATGTGAACGCGCACAACGACCTCGAAGCGCTGAAGGAAGTGCACAATCTGATGGGCGAGATCCGCAGCGCGTGGACCATGGTGCCGCAACTGGTGCCGCCGTCGCAGCGCAAGGTCGCCTTCAACTGACCCTCGCCGCTTTCTCCCCGACGACGCCGCGCATGACGCGGCGTCGTCGTTTCTGCCGCCTCCCTTCCCGCCCCCGGTCACCTGCGGCAGACCTTGCGGGCATGCGCAGCCGCGCGCCTCCCTGCAAAAATTGCTTTAAATAAATATACTTCCGGCAACCCGGGCGGCATTGCTGCCGACCTGACACGTTTTTTGCATTAGCAGGGGCAATCCCTTGCAACCGAGGAATGCAAAGTACGATGAATCCCCTATCGAATGCAGCCACTGCTGGTGCCGGATTAGCGAAAAGCGTCCATAAATCAATGACTTCCGGCAAACCCGGCCAGGCCGGCGGCGAAGCTGCGGGCGAATTCGCCGGTTTGTTCAGCGCGATGATGGAAGCCGGCCTGCGGCAAGATTTTGCCGCCCCGGCAACCGCCGCAGGCAAGTCCTCGCCCCTGTCGGGCCTGGCGGCCGAGGTGCTGGGACCGACGGTCCACATCATCACGACCGCCGAGCCGGCCACCAGCGACGAAAGCCTGCTCGCGTTCGCGCGCGCGCAGGGCATGGACGAACAGGCACTGTCGATGATTTTCGGCCAGCCGGCCGCCCCTGCCTTGCCGGCCGCCGGCCTGGATGATGCCGCGCCGGCGATACCGGCGATCACAGGGCTGGACGGCAAATCCTTCGCGCCGGCCTCGGCCACGCTGGCACTGCAGGCGGGCGCGGGCAATGCCGCAGCGCCTGCTGCCACCCCTGCTGCCCCTGCTGCCCCGCCTGCCGCCCTGCCTGCTTCCGGCCCGCTGAACAACCTGCTCGAACTCGGGCCCGAAGCGACCCTGCGCTGGTCGGTGGGCGAAGCCGCGCCGGCGGCCGCGGCGCAAACAGCGCTGACCCCAATGTTCGGCCTGAATGGCATGCGCGCCGCACTGCAGCCACCTGCCGCAGGCATGGCTGCCGCCGACAGCAGCGAGGAGCCGGCCGCCCATCCGGAGTCGGCCAACCAGTCGCTGGCTGCCAGCCTGATCCTCGGCGCAACCGAGGCCGGCCAGAGCGCCCGCCGCATGCAGCTGAAGCAGGCCGGGGAGCGCTGGGAGAAACTGGCCGAGCTGGCCCAGCCCCGCCTGCCACTGGTGGCCGCTGCACAGGCCAGCGCCGCGACCGACGTCGAAGTACCGGTCGAGACCCTGGTGCTCGATATCGGCATGGATGAGTCGGAGCTGCAGCAGCTGCTGCAGCAGCAGCCGGCGGATACCCGTTCCGGCGACAGCGGCCAGTCCCGTTCGGGCAATGGCAGCGCAGCGGAGGCCGCGCGCAGCGACCTCGACCTGCGCGCCGAGCAGTACGAAAAGCTGTCGCAGCGCCTGGGCGAGGCCCTCGGCCAGCGGCTGGCGGCGCAGATCGCCAAAGGCGACTGGAAAGTCGAGATGGCATTGCGCCCGCATGACCTCGGCAACATCGACATCGAACTGGCCATGAAAAACGGCGGCCTCGAGGCCAGCTTCACCGCCAGTGAAATGCGCACGCGCGAGCTGATTTCCGACGGCCTGCCCCGGCTGAAGGAAGTGCTGGCGCAGCTTGGCATGGACGTTGCTTCAGTGAATGTTAACGTAAGGCAAAACGGCCAACATGGCGGAAATCCGACACCCGGCAGGCAGCCCGGCAGCAGCATCGCCGGCACGTCCGGACGCGCAAGCGGCGGGGATTCCGGCATGACGGCAGCGCCACCGGCGCGCCCGGCCCCGGTATCGGATGACGGACTGGACGTGCTGGTCTGATCGTAAAGAACAGGTAGTCATTTAGCGTTGGAGGATGTGATGGCTGAAGAAGCTGCAGCGGCACCGGAAGCACAAACGGAAGCCGAACCGAAAAAGAAGGGCCCGCTGGTCAAGATCATTCTGATGGTCGTGGCCGTGCTGCTGATCATTGGCGCGTCGGTCGGCGGCACCCTGCTGGCCACCGGCTTCTTCTCGAAAAAGGAAGAAGCGAAGGAAGCCGTGGACGCACAGCTGGAAAAGCTGGACGACGGACATGGCGGCGAAGCCAAGGCCGACGGCCATGGCGAAGCCAAGGGTGACGGCCATGCCGCCAAGCCCGGCGAGGAAGCGCCGCAAAAGGAACTGGTCACGCCGGAAGCCGACAACCAGCGCTGGAAGTTCAATTACCACTCGCTCGACAAGCCGCTGCTGTCGAACCTGTCGGGCTCGCGCAAGGTGATGCAGGTCACGCTGACCGTGATGACCCACTACGACGAGCGCGTGATCAAGAACGTGAAGACACACGAGCTCGCGCTGCGCGCCGGCATTCTGGACGTGATGCGCCAGAAGAGCGAAGCCGACACCAAGGATCCGGACTTCCGCAAGCAGCTGGCCGAAGAGGTTCGCCTGGTCATCAACTCGCTGCTCGAGAAGTACGAAGGCTTCGGCGGCATCGAGGAAGTGATGTTTACCGAATTCGTCGTCCAGTAAGCGGGCGAGCAGAGCACCGGATTCCTACGGAAGATTGACGCCATGGCTGATATGAGCAACCTGCTGTCGCCCGAAGAGCTGGCCGCCCTCGCGCAGGGCATCGACGACGGCAGCATTGCGGTCGACACCGGCTTCAATTTGACCACCCGGGTCAAGAAGCACGACCTGGCCAGCGAAGACAGCACGCTGGGCGTGAACACCTCGTCGATCGAAATGATCAATGAGCGTTTCGTCCGCCTGTTCCGCCTCGGCCTGATGGAGGTGCTGCGCACCAGCCCCCGGATCAATCCGTCGCGCGCGCAGATCGTGCGCTTCGGCGACTACCTGAAAGACCTGCGTCCGCCGCTGGCGGTCAACACCATCCGCATCAATCCGCTGCGCGGTTTTTCGCTGGTGACGATCGAGCCGACGCTGGTGTTTTCGGCACTCGACAATTTCTTCGGCGGCACCGGCTCGGGCATGCCCGGCAGCCCGCGCCGCCGTGCGACCGACAAGGACGGCGAGCCGCTGCCGGCCAACTGGCTGCCGCCGACCCGGATGTTCACCCCGACCGAGTCGCGCATCGTCAAGATCATCCTCGACGTGTTCTTCCGTTCGCTGAAAGAAGCATGGGCTCCCCTGCTGCCGGTGAACTTCGACCATGTCGGTTCGGAAATCAATCCCCAGTTTGCACAGATCGCCGACGAAAACGACCTCGTCATCCTGTCGCGCTTCGAGACCGAAAGCGCCGGCGGGGTCAAGGGCTTCGTCGACCTGGTGTACCCGTATGCGTCGCTCAAGCCGCTGCGCGACCTGCTGCGCAACCGGGTGCAGGCCGACGGCAGCGAAGAATCCGACATGAAGTG
Source organism: Oxalobacteraceae bacterium (assembly GCA_027484285.1). Classification (GTDB taxonomy): domain Bacteria; phylum Pseudomonadota; class Gammaproteobacteria; order Burkholderiales; family Burkholderiaceae_D; genus Pernthalerella. The sequence goes on from JAIXTG010000227.1 coordinate 4,426, forward strand.
GCGCAAGGAACTGACGGCCGCGGTCGGCGACGCACAGCTGGAGCTGCAGGTGCTGCTCGGCACCGTGGTCGACCATTACGAGCGCGTGCAGAACCTGAAGGAAGGCGACCTGCTGTTCTTCAAGAAACCCGAGCTGGCCACGCTGATGATCGGCGGCCTGCCGGCCTTTGAATGCCAGGTCGGCATGTCCGGCCCGAACGTCGCTGTCCGCATCGAAAACGCGACCAGCCCAGAAACACTCTAACGAACGAGGACGCCCCATGAGCGACACTTTCCAGGACAACGATACCGCGCTCGCCGAACCGAAGGCCGGCGCGATGCCGAACCACCAGATCAATCCCGAGGTGCTGCAGAACATTTCGGTGGCGATCAAGGTCGAGGTCGGCCGCACGAAAATGAAAATCCGCGACCTGCTGCGCCTGACGCAGGGCTCGGTGGTCGAGCTCGAGCGCATCGCCGGCGAGCCGCTGGACCTGCTGGTCAACGATACCGTGGTCGCGCAGGGCGAAGTGGTCCTGGTCAACGACCGCTACGGCATCCGCCTGACCCGCGTGGTGCCGGCGTCCGACCGCATGAAGAACCTGTAACCCGCCAACAAAGAGGCACCGCATGCAAGCTACCGACTGGTTGTCCTTCGCCTTCAGTTTCGCGATCGTCATCGCACTGCTCGGTGCGCTGCTGTACGTGATGAAGCGCCTGCAGTCGGGCAGGCTGCTCGGCCTGCCGCAGCGCCGGATCCGCGTACTCGAAATGGTGTCGGTAGCGCCGCGCCAGAAACTCATGCTGGTGCGCGTGAAAGACCAGGACCTGCTGCTCGGCGTGACCGTGCAGCAGATCAGCACGCTGGCCAACTTCCCGCTGACCGAAGAAGAAGTGGTGGCCGAGTCCGTGCCGCGCGGCACGCCTGCCGACGGCACCAACTCGCTGACGCCGCTGGCGAAGCGCTTCTCCGAAATGCTGAAATCCGCACAGAACAAGGACCAGGCCTGATCATGGCTCGTTGCAACCGCCCCGCCCTGCTCGCCCTGCTGGCCTTCATCCTGCCCGCCCTGCTGCCCGCGCTCGCGTTCGCGCAGGGCATGCCGGCAGTGACGGTGGCTTCCGGCCCCGGCGGCGTACAGGGCTACAGCCTGACGCTGCAGCTGCTGGCGCTGATGACGGTGCTGACGCTGCTGCCGTCGATGCTGCTGATGATGACCTCGTTCGTGCGCATCATCATCGTGTTCTCCATCCTGCGTCAGGCGCTCGGCACGGGCCAGACGCCGCCCAACCAGGTGCTGGCCGGCCTCGCGCTGTTCCTGTCGCTGTTCATCATGCAGCCGGTACTGAGCGACGTGTACAACAATGCCATCCTGCCCTACATGAACCAGGGCATGCCGTTCGAGCAGGCGCTGGAGGCGGCCGAGAAGCCGATCCGCGGCTTCATGCTGGCCCAGACGCGCGAGGAAGACATCGCGATGTTCATGGAAATCTCGCGCAGCAAGGCCGAGCTCGACGGGCCGGAATCGGTACCCTTCACTACCCTGGTGCCGGCCTTCGTGACTTCGGAACTCAAGAGCGCATTCACCATCGGCTTCCTGATCTACATCCCGTTCGTCGTGATCGACCTGATTGTGTCATCGGTGCTGATGTCGATGGGCATGATGATGCTGTCGCCGATGATGATCTCGATGCCGTTCAAGCTGATGCTGTTCGTTCTGGTCGATGGCTGGAGCATGCTGATGGGCTCGCTCGCGAAAAGCTTCGCGATGCCCTGACCCGGATACCACAAGGAATAACCATCATGGAAGTCGCCACCGTCATCGATCTCGGCCGCAGCGCCCTCTGGGCCACGATCCTCATTTCTTCGCCGCTGCTGGTGGTCGCGCTGGGCGTCGGCCTGTTCATCGGCGTGATCCAGGCAGCCACGTCGATCAACGAAGCCACGCTGTCGTTCATCCCGAAGCTGGTGATCATGGGCGTGACGCTGGCGATCTTCGGCGGCTGGCAGCTGGGCATGCTGGTCGACTTCACGCGCGGCATCTACCAGCGCATCCCGGCGCTGTTTTCCTGACCGACCTGCATAGCGCCGGCCTGCCATGACCCTCCTCGCCGCGGATATCGTCGAGCGCTTCTACACCTTCCTGTGGCCGATGCTGCGCATTTCGGCGCTGCTGCTGGCCGCCCCGCTGTTCTCGCTGGATGCGCTGACGCTGCGCATCCGCGTCATGCTGGCGCTGGTCGTCACCGTCTTCGTCTACCCGCTGTTCGACTGGCCCGTGATCGATCCGATCAGTGCCAACGGCCTGCTGCAGATCGTCAACCAGCTGTTCATCGGCGCGATGATGGGCCTGATGCTGCAGATCGCGGTGGCCGCGATCGTGGTCGCCGGCCAGACGATTGCGGCGTCGATGGGCCTGTCGATGGCCAGCATGGTCGACCCCAATATCGGTAACGTGCCAGTGATCTCGCAGTTCCTCGTCATCCTCGGCACGCTGATCTTCCTCGGCTTCGGCGGCCACGTGATCATGCTGTCGATGATTGTCGACAGCTTCCGGACCGTGCCGATCGGCGAATTCATCCTCGGCCAGGCAGCCTTCGGCAAGGTGGTCGCCTGGAGCGGCATGATGTTCCTCGGCGGCGTGCTGCTGGCACTGCCGGTGATGGTGTCGCTGCTGTTCATCAATATCGGGCTCGGCATCGTCACCCGCGCCGCGCCCACGCTGAACATTTTTTCGGTCGGCTTCCCGGCCTCGATCGCGGCCGGCTTCATCGTGCTGATCCTCTCGCTCGACAGCATCGGCGGCCGCATCCAGTGGCTGTGGATGCAGGCATTCAGCCATGCGAAAGACCTGGTAGGACTGGTGAACTGA
>JAIXTG010000324.1 GCA_027484285.1 Oxalobacteraceae bacterium
CGCCGCTTCAGCGTGCGCGGCAATTGCGGGTGCGGTATGTGCTCGTTCCATGTTTCGATCACGCGCCGCATGCGTGCGTCATCATGGCTGGCCCAGACCGCCGACTCCCAGTCGGTATCGACCAGCAGCACGCGGCCGCCGGGCCGCACCACGCGCGCCAGCTCGGCCAGCGCGTCGTCGATGGGCTCGACGTATTCATACACCTGCGACGCCAGCGCCACATCGATGCTTGCGTCGTCGCACGGCAGCCGGGTCACATCGGCCCGCTCGAATCCTGCCTGCGACAGCGCCGCGCAGCGCTCACGGGCGATCGCCAGCATCGGCGGAGCGATGTCTATCCCGAGCACGCTGCCCTCGCAGCCGACCGCCCGTGCCAGCGCCTCGGTGGTGAGGCCGGGACCGCAACCGATATCGAGCGCGCGCTCGCCCGCCTTCGGCGCCAGCAGCGCGAGCAGCTTCGCACGCTGCTCGACCACATCCGGCGTCAGGTAAACCGCCGTCAGGCGGCGCGACGCCTGTTCGTCAAATTGTTCTTCTGCGGTAGGTGCAGCGCTCATCGTGTCTCTTCGGTCGTGGTGGTTCGTTTCTGCTGCAGCCCGTCCAGCAGCGCACGGTGGAAGCGCTCCGGCGCCTGCATCTGCGGCGCATGGCCGAGGTCGGGGAACAGGATCAGATGCGTGCCCGGTATCGTGCGCGCGGCGCGGCGCGCGAGCCGAGGATAGTCGCCCAGCCGCGACTTGACGTCGGGCGGTGCGAAGTCCTTGCCGATCGCCGTGTTGTCCTTTTCGCCGACCAGCAGCAGCACCGGCACCGCGAGCTGGCCGAACTCATGAATCACCGGCTGGGTGTAAATCATGTCGTACAGCAGCGCCGAATGCCAGGCAACCGTCTCGCGCCCGGGGCCGCGAAACATGCCGGCCAGCATCTGGACCCAGCGCTCGTACTCGGGCCGCCATTCATTCACGTAGTAGGTGGTGCGCTCGTAATTGCGGATCCGTTCGGCCGTCACTTTCAGTTCGCGTGCATGCCACTGGTCGACCGACAGTGCCGGCACGCCCTCGGCCTTCCAGTCTTCGAGGCCGATCGGGTTCACCATCACCAGCTGCTCGACCTGCGCCGGAAACATGAGGGCCATCCGGGTGGCCAGCATGCCGCCGGTTGAATGACCGATGACGGTGAAGCGGCGGATGCCGAGCGAATCCAGCAGGGCTTTCGTATTGAATGCGAGCTGCTGGAAGCTGTACTGGTAGGCGTCGGGCTTGCTCGATTTGCAGAAGCCGATCTGGTCGGGCGCAATCACGCGATAGCCCTGCTGCTGCAGCACGCGCAGGCTGCCCTCCCAGGTCGCGGCACAGAAATTCTTGCCGTGCAAAAGGACAGCAGTCCGGCCGTTCGGCTGCGCCGGGCGCAGGTCGAGGTAGGCCATCTGCACCGGCTGGCGCTGTGACTCGAAGCGAAAACGCTGCACCGGTGCCGGATAGTCGAAACCTTCGAGCTCGGGACCGTAGGCCGGCTCGTCGTCACTGCGCGCTGCCTGGCTGAAGATCAGCAGCGCCGCAAGCCACAGGATTTTCATCATCTAGAGCAACTCCTCTTGTCGATACCGATCCGCAATGAAGCAGGCGGCCAGCATGCCGACCGCTGCACCGAACATCACATAGTAAGAAGGCGCCAGCGGGGATCCGGTGACGGCGATCAGCCAGGTGACGATCAGCTGGGCGAAGCCGCCGAACAGCATGACCGCGAGGTTGTAGGCCAGCGCGAGGCCGGTCGAGCGCTGGCGCACCGCGAACTGCTCTGCCAGTGCGGTCGATATCGCACCGAAACCGATGGCAATCGCGCTGCACAGCATCACCTGCATGACCAGCAGGCGGGGCAGTCCGGGATCGGCCAGCACCCAGGCCATCAGCGGCCAGGGCAACAGGAAGTACAGTGCCGAGGCCAGCATCAGCACCGGACGGCGGCCGATACGGTCGGACAACCAGCCGAACAGCGGAATCAGCAGCGCAAGGCAGACCAGGCCCGCGACCTGTGCAGTGAAGGCGTGCGCCAGCGGCATCTTCAGCTGGGTCTTCGCATAGGTCGGCATGTAAATCAGCACCACGTAGAACATGATGGTGGAGGACAGCACCAGCCCGAACGACACCAGCACGGCGCGCGCTTCGGTGCGCAGCAGGGTGAGCAGGCCGACCGATGCGGCCGGCCGCGCGCCCGGCGCGCGCGACGCCTCGACGAAGGCTTCGGTCTCGTCGAGATGGCGACGCATCCAGAGCCCGACCGGCCCGATCAGCAATCCGAAAATGAAGGGCAGCCGCCAGCCCCAGCTGTCGACCTGCTCCGGCGTCAGCCCCTGGGTGACCAGCATGCCGGCGCTGGCGCCGCCGAGCGCGGCCAGCGCCTGCCCGAGCATCTGCAGCGAGCCGAACAGGCCGCGCCGACCGGGCGGCGCGCTTTCTATCAGGAAGGCGGTCGCGCTGGCAAACTCGCCGCCGGTGGCCACGCCCTGCATCAGGCGCGCCAGCAGGATGATGGCCGGTGCAGCCGCGCCGATCGATGCATAAGTCGGCGCGAACGCGATCATCGCGATCGATACCGTCATCAGCAGGATGATCAGTTGCAGCGCCGCCTTGCGGCCGCGCCGGTCGGCATACATGCCGATCAGCACCCCGCCGACCGGGCGCATGAAGAAGCCGACACCGAAAGTCGCCATCGCGAGCAGCAGGGATGCATATTCCGATTCGGCGGGAAAGAACAGCCGCGAGATGATCACGGTCAGGAAACCGTAGACCACGAAGTCATACCACTCGAGTGCATTGCCGATGACAGCGGCGAGAATCTGGCGGGTCTTGACGGGTGTGCTGGGCATGGGGCTCACGCTGTGTTGTTGTTCATGGTTATCCGGCGCAGCCGCCATCCTAAACCGCATCCGGTCCGCGCAGGCAACGGCCTTCGGTTACACTCGCGCCAAATTCACTCCCGGAGAACAAGAATGACTTTGCTGATCGTGGGCCTGATCCTTTTCCTCGGCGCACACTCGACCCGCGTGTTCGCGGACGACTGGCGCGGCCAGATGATAGACCGCCTCGGCGAAAAGCCCTGGAAGGGACTGATCTCGGTGCTGTCGCTGATCGGCTTCGTGCTTATCGTGATCGGCTACGGCGCGGCACGCACCGAGCCCGTCGTGCTGTGGACACCGCCGGTCTGGACCCGCCACCTCGCCATACCGCTCACCCTGGTTGGCTTCATCCTGCTGGTGGCAGCCTATGTGCCGCGCAATGGCATCAAGGCGAAGATCGGGCATCCGATGGTGGCCAGCGTCAAGATCTGGGCACTCGCCCACCTGCTGGCCAACGGCACCCTGGCCGACCTGCTGCTGTTCGGCAGCTTCCTGGTGTGGGCGGTGCTGGATTTCGCGCGTTCGCGCCGCCGCGATCGTGCCGAAGGCCACCGCTATCCGGCCGGCAGCCTGCCGCGCACCCTGCTGACCGTGCTCATCGGTGTCGTCGCATGGGCCGTATTTGCCATGTTCCTGCACACCCGCTGGATCGGCGTATCGCCGCTGCCGATGCCCGCTTCCGCCCAGGCACCAGCCGCCAGCGCCCCGGCCGCGACTGAAGCCGTGGAAATGACCGACACCGCCGACGCTCCCCGCTGACCCCTGCCTCCTCCGGCTGCGGCAAGGTCCGCAGCCGGCCCGTCCCGAATGCAACAGATTGAAACTGCACCGGGACGCCCGAATCTTCCTGCCGATAATTGGTCTATATCGCTGCGAGACGACTGATAGTCGTGCCGCAGGACATCCGGCCGGCCCGATGCGTGCTTCCGACGCGCCCGCGGCCCTTGCCGGTGCCTCCGCATGGCCGGTCCTGAAGCAATCCGACCGTCCAACCAATGTAAAAATATGCAACACAACGGTTACCAATTGATCTTGGTCGCCATAATCTCTATTATGTGGTCTAAATTGTGACTGCTTAGTATTTTCCATTTCTTGTACGCAAGGAGACGAGCATGCTGATGTCGACCAAGGCCAACCGCTATGCGCATGCCCTGCTGAAGGCGCGCGCTGGCGGCACGCTCCATCCACTGCTGACGGAAGAAGCGCCCCTGACGGTGGAGGACGCGTATGACATCGCACGCAGTGTCCTCAGTATCCGTATTGCCAATGGCGAAGTGCCGGTCGGCCGCAAGATTGCCTTCAGCAACCGCCGCCTGCATGCCCGTTACGGCAAGTCCGGGCCGATCGACGGCCCGCTGTGGACGACACTGTTCGACAGCACGGTGGAATTCGCGATGGACAACTCGGCCATCCACAGCCTGACGAAGGTCACCCAGCCAAGGCTGGAGCCGCAGCTGGTGTTCAAGCTGGGGCGCACGCCGGCACCGCAGGCCACGCTGCAGGAACTGGCCGAATCGCTGGAGTGGATGGCCCATGGTTTCGAGGTCGCCTTCTCGCCTTACCGCAACTGGGAATTCGATGCTGCCGATGCCGTGGCCGCATTCGGCCTGCACCGCAAGCTGATCGTCGGCGAGCCGCGCATGCTGTCGCGCCAGGGACGCCGCACCCTGCCGGACGTGCTGGCTTCGGCCAGCCTGTCCCTGTCGCGCATGGTCGCCGGCAGCGGGGGCATCTGCGCGGCCGGCTTCGGCAGCGACCTGATGGAAAGCCCGCTGCATGCACTGCACGCGCTTCACCAGCAGTTGCACTCGCAGCCGGGCTTCAGCCCGCTGCAGGCCGGCGAAATCATCGCGACCGGCAGCTGGACCGAGCCGCTGCCGGTCAAGCGCGGCGAAGTCTGGGCCAGCGCCTTCGCGCAGCTCAACCTGCCCGGCCTGCGCCTGTCGTTTACCTGATCGCCAGCCGCCC
>JAIXTG010000315.1 GCA_027484285.1 Oxalobacteraceae bacterium
GACAGGAAACAGGCATCGGCCGGCACGCCATAACTCTGGTAGAGGCGGATCCCGCCATCGGCGGCGGCAATGAAGCTGCGCGAGCCGCGGTAGACGATGCGCCGCGCCAGCCGATGGATAGCGGACAGCGAGCGCTCGGACCTCAGCGTACCGTCGGTCATCGGCACATAGGGCCGTCGACGCAGCGTGCACCAGCCCCTCGCGTACAGGTGGGTCGGATTGAATCCATTGCCGACGACGACGTCAGGCCGGAAGCGGTTCAGCGCCGGTATCACGTCCGGGTTGTTGTGGATATAGCGTCCTCGTACCGTCGTAATGCGCTCGTGCAGGTAGACGGCATCGAACGCGATCGGCGGCAGGTCCCAGTGCCGGTTCGGCTCGCGTCGGCAGCAAAATATTACTCGCAGGCTGATGCCCGGCGTGGCAGCGATCCGGTTGAAGACCGGGATCCGGTAGGGCGGGGGTTCATTGACGACCAGCGCGATTTTCGGCATGGGTAGGGGACAGGGAAGGAGAGGGCATGGACGCGATCGCCTCATGGTAGATCTGCATCAGCATCTCGTAATTGCGCTCGGGGGTGTAGCGCGCGAGATAAGATTGATAGGCATTCGCGCCCATTCGCAGCATGTCATCGGCATTGCTTTCCGCATGGCGCAGTGCATTCGCAAGCGCGTCTGCATCGCCGGGCGGAACCAGCAGCCCGTTATGCCCGTGACTGACGATTTCCCGCAGCCCGCCCTGCGCGCTGGCGATGACCGGTGTACCGCAGGCAAAGGCCTCAATCGCCACCAGCCCGAAGCTTTCGATGCCGGTGCTCGGCACGAGCACATAGGCGGCACGCCGAACGCGCTCGCGCAGTACCTCGGGTGGCTGGAAGCCGCGATATCGCAGCCCGGGAGTGCGTTCGACCATCTCGCGCATGGGACCGTCGCCATACACATCAATCGTCAGCCCGGGCACCTGCCTGAGCGCTTCAGCCAGCGCAGCAATGCCTTTTTCCTGCGACAGCCGTCCAATGAACAGGCCGCCTGAGCGTTCTGTCCAGTCCGGGGCTTCCGGTAACTCGACGAAATTCGGCTTGATCGTCATTTTTTCCATGGGCAGTCCGCCGATGGCCAGCAGGTCACGACACGCCTGGCTGACGACGATATAGCGCTGCACGTCCCGGCGCCAGGTGCCCGCAACGCGATGGACGCTGATCATGGCCGCAGTGGCTGCCGTCTGTGCAAAAGAATGCCGGTAGCAGCGGCGCACAACGCCGCGCCATGGCACGCGCCCGACACAATCCGTGCAGCTGTGTCCGTCCCGAAGCAGCATCGCCTGCGGACAGATCAGCCGGAAGTTGTGCAGGGTTTGCACCACTGGTACGCGCAGCTCGCGTGCTACCGCATACAGCGACGGAGAAATCAGCGGGAAGATATTGTGCGCGTGGATCAGCTGGGGCTTGAAGCGGGCGTACAAGCGCCGGATGTCCGTGACGGTCTGTTGTGACCACAGGGTGGACAGCCCGGCCTTGAGCCGGGAAATGTGTTCGAGTTCTGCATTGTCCCGCCGGTATGGACAGACTTCATGCCCGCGCCGGCGCAGCAGCGCCACCTCGGCGTCGACCACCGTATCTTCGCCGCCCCGGTAGTGATAGGCATTGTGTGCCACTAGGATTCTCATGGGAGACGATGCTAGTCGTGCAGACCGATACGGAAATGAGGGGCGTCAACCTGATCCGCTATCATCGGCTGCCATGATGGCACTCAATTAAAACTCAGGGAGAGATCATGCAGGGACTGGACTTGAGCGGACGCCGCGTGCTGCTGACGCAGTCGCAAGATTTCATGGGGCCGACGCTTGCGCAGGTATTCGGCGAACTCGGGGCCGAGGTGATCGCCGACGACAGCGCGGTTCACCTCCCCGAGCGTCCTGCGCAAATGGTGGCCGAAGCTGGTCACGTCGATGTGCTGCTGGCGAATCTCGGCATACCGGCGGTGCGCACGACGGCCGATCAGGCGGATGACGATGAATGGCGGGATGCATTTGCCTGCATGGTCGACCCGCTGCAGCGGCTGGTGCGCGCCGTGCTGCCGCAAATGCTGGCTCGCGGTTCGGGAAAGATCATCCTGATGGGCAGCGCATCTGCATTGCGCGGCATGGCAAGGACATCGACCTACAGCGCGGCTCGCGGTGCCCAGCTCGCCTATATGCAGGCTGTGGGCGCGGAGGTGGCGCCGCGCGGCGTTCAGGTGAATGCAATCGCGCAAAATTTTGTCGACAACCCGACCTACTTCCCACCCGAGGTGCAGGCCAACCCGGCGTTCCAGGAGCGCTTGAGGAGGGAAGTGCCGCTGGGACGGCTGGTGAGCGCGCGCGAGGACGCAATGTTCGCCGCCTACCTGGCAAGCGCCCATGCCGATTGTTTCGTCGGGCAAGTCTTCCCGGTATGCGGCGGATGGGTGCCGCGCTGAGAACGCCAGCTGGCTTGCTTGAAAATTGCTTGTCCGGTGGGCTTATGGATGCAGCGAGGCCCGACATGCAACAGCAGCCACCGATGAATCCCGGCGACGAAGCGCCTGACGATGCGCCGGGCACTGGAGAAGACCTTTGCCCGCGGTGCCACGGCAAAGGCAAGCTTGACGACAGTCGCGACTGCCCCGATTGCGGAGGCACCGGCAAAATCGTGGAGGGAATCGGCGGCGGTTGAGGTCAATCGCCGGACGAAGGCGGTGAGGGCGCTTGCGCAGGAGTTTTTGCCAGTGCCGCGCTGATCTCATCCCGCGTGCGACGGGCATGGGCCTGCCAGTCGCCGCCTGCCTCGACTGCCATTTCCGCAAAGACCAGCGCTTCCTTGAGGTTGTCCTGCATCTGCAGCACGCTCGCAAGATTGTTCAGCACGACGGCACTGCCGGGATGCCTCGCCAGCGTACTCCTCAGTGCCTGCTCGGCATCTGCCTGCCGTCCCCGCACACTGAGCGCGTTGCCCAGTCCGATGCCCAGCACGAGACTGTCGGGCCAGCGTCGAACCGCGGCTCGGTAATGCTCGATCATGGCTGCCGGCTCGGCAAATTTTTCAAGTAATGCGAGCGCGCTCTCCACTTGGCCTTGCTGTGCCGACTGCGGCAGTGCGCCCGGCGGCACGACCATCATGGCCCAGTTGTCGGATCGGGCCCAGGTATGCTGGAAAGTGCGCACCGCCATGGCTTCACGGGGTGTCACCCCGGATCGCAGCAAGATCTCCTCGCGCAGGCGGTCGTATCCGATCACAACGGCGTAATGCCAGCGGGGCGCCCAGCTTAGTCCGAGATTTTGCAGCACCACGACCGGACGCCCGGCGGCCACCTCGGCCAGCATGCCCTCCAGTGATGACGGGGCCGGCAGGGCCAGTGCCCCCTGACGCCGTGCTGCGGACAACATTTCCGCCTGCAGCGACCCTTCCCGTTGCGGAAGATACAGCTGAGGCTGTAATCGCTCAGGACTTGCGGCATGGCCGGCAGCTACCAGCGCCGTAGCAAGCGATGCCGGGCCGCACTGATGCCGTTGCTGTGGGAAAAATGGGGTTTCGGTGAGTTCGACGCGTTCGGGCAGCCGGTCGAACGCCCCCTGTTCGAGTGACGGGGTTGCGCAGCCGGCAATCAGGCCGGCCACGCAAACTATCCCGATACGCAGCGCCCGGCCGAATGCAGTGATTGCCGACATCGGCTGCGCCGGAAATTAACGCTGTGCGCGAGTAAACGGAAAGACCTTGGTGAAGCCGAGAATATCGGTGATCAGGAGGATCACGAAAATGGCGCCGAGCGTCCCAAAGAGATCTCCACCCGCCGGCAAACGATCAATGCGGTCCGCCAGTGATGCCAGTTCCGTATCGCTCAGTGCGGCCACTCGCTGGCCGGCCTCAACCGGATCGACACCCATGGCTGTCAACTGGCGAGCAACATCATCGCGGGACAGCGCAACCTGGATTTTCTGCTCGATAGCCTGGCGCGACTGGGCTGCTGCCACGGCTTCAGTGCCAATCAGCGCTGCATGGGCGGGTGCAGTCAACGCAGCAAGATTGAAAACAAAAATCATCGAGCAAACAATGAGTTGGCGCAGTTGTTTCATCTGAATTCTCCGGTTAAAAAGCTTGGCAACGCAAATTGGATTGGCGGAACGGCAGGAAGTTGGCAGTGTTTCAGCTTCGTCGCAGCGCTGATTTGACC
>JAIXTG010000027.1 GCA_027484285.1 Oxalobacteraceae bacterium
CCTATAGTCTCGCTCCTGTCGCGGTTCACAAAACGCAGACAATTCCCTGATAGCTCAGTCGGTAGAGCGACGGACTGTTAATCCGCAGGTCCCTGGTTCGAGTCCAGGTCGGGGAGCCAAAATGCAAGCGGCTGCTAGAAATAGCAGCCGTTTTTTTTTGCGCTGCGTTCTGCAGAAAATCGGCGGCAGGCCTGCTGATTCCCGAAATCAGGCTCGGAAACGTCAAAGACTCCCGTAATGTTTGCAGCGGATTTCAGGCAACGGTCAGATGTCGCTGCGTGCTTTCAGGGCCCGGAAGCCGGGAAGCCATGTTTCAAAACCTGTCCCACAATCTGCTGACGACATATTCAGCCCCACGGTGGCTAAGGTGGTCGTCGTCAATGTAGAACAACGCCCCCTCCTTCGCGCCCAAACACCATGTCTCGTCACACAAGGCATCAGCCAGGTCGATCACTTTGATGTGTGGTCGTTGGGCCAGAATCCGGTTAACCATCTCCCGGTAGCTTTCGGTTCTGAGCTCAAAATCTTTCCTGCTCACCGCGCAGGGGCCACTGCCCTTGCTGGCCAGTGACAGCGGCCTGAACGAAAAACAACTGCGTATATCAAAACCGAGCTCTGGCACATCGTGCAGATAGGTCACCTTCTTGCCTGCCGCAAGCAAGGCGTCCAGCGTTTTTGAAAGACCCTCGGCAAATACCTGCTGGTTGCTTCGCGCACCCTTTTCCTCCCCCTCGAAATGCAAGACCCAGCGTCCGAACTGCTCTGATTCGATATCGCCAAAGCCTTTGCCGGTGGTGTACAGGGGCCCCCTGCTGGTCAGGATTACCTCTTTGACCGACGCATCGGCAATGATGCGCTGGATCGCCTGGCTTCCCTTTTTCAGGCAGTTTCTCGCATCGCCGCCCTGATCTTGAATGACCACGTTCAGCAGTGGCGGACACCCATCGCTTGCGCCGTACAAACCGATGATTTGATCCTTCGCCTTGAATCGTTCGCGCAGCGCCGAGTAAATCGTTAATGCGTGGCTGTCACCGATGACGACAACCGCCGGTTCAGGACCGGTGGAGTGACACCGCGGACCATCGTGACTGTTGTCCGTGCAATACCAGCCCGAACTGTCCGGGAGGTCGAATTTCAAGTCAGCCAGTTGTGCCTCGACCTCCTGGTTGGCGATCCTTGAAGGGAACCCGTCCTGAAGAAAAGTTGCCATTCCAAGGCTTCCCGATACGAGCATCAACCCGACCAGTGCCCAGGTTTTCAACCGGAGGTGTCGACCGAACCGGATAGGCCGCTCGACGAGGTAGAAAGTCAGGACCGCCATGGCGAATGCCAACCCGACCAGGCCTGCCCGAATTGACACGTCGGGCTTGCCTCCCTCGAGGATTCGGGCAAAGGACAGCAATGGCCAATGCCACAGATACAGGGGAAAACTGATCAATCCTGTCCAGACCAGCAAGGGATGGGACAACAGCGATCGATTGACCCACGCTCCCTGCCCAGCAACAAGCAAAGCACAGGTTCCCAGCACCGGCACCGTTGCCCACGCACCGGGAAAGCTCAGGTCCTGGTCAAAAAAGAAGACGCCTGCCATCAATAGCGCAAGCCCAAGGACGGGAGCTAACTGGAGCATGAGCACATGCTGTCCAAGGCTGGCGCCAGTCGACGCGCCAATCCGGGTCCGGGAATGCAGCCAGCAGGCCATCAGGCCTCCCGACAACAACTCCCACATCCGGGTCACCGGCAGGAAAAAAGTCGCCGGAGCCGCCTCTTCAATCAGGATCAGGTTCAGTGTCAGCGAGGCCAGCAGGATGATCGCGCCGATTTTCATGGGGCGGATGCCCTGCCTGAATCCAAGCCAGACAAGGACAGGCCAGAACAGATAAAACTGCTCTTCGATACCAAGACTCCAGAGATGAAGCAGCGGCTTGGCATCCGCCGCGTAATCGAAATAGCCGCTCTCGCTCCAGAAGACCAGGTTCGGTACAAACAGCGCACTTGCGGCAATGTGTTTGCCCAGGGCCTCGTATTCGTCTGAAAGCAAGGCAAACCATCCGAATACCTGGCACGCCAGCAAGACAACGATCAGCGATGGAAAAAGTCGCCGCACGCGACTGGCATAAAACGCGCTGAAACTGAAGCCCTGCTGCTGCAAGCCTTCCAGAATCAGCGCAGTGATCAGAAAGCCCGAGATCACAAAGAAGACATCGACACCGATGAAGCCGCCCGGCGCCCAGGAGGGAAACGCATGGAATCCAATGACTGACAAAACGGCCAGCGCGCGCAGGCCGTCAATATCGGGGCGGTAGCCCGGCTTGGTTGAAGTGATCACAGACAGTCGTCTCGGTGGCGCAGTGCGGCGTTATTTTTGGATGTATATGCCCGCGCCGAAGCTGATGCAGTTGTCCTGTGACCTGAATGGGCCGGCAAGCCAGCGGTGATGTCGGCCGGCGCCACCTCATCTGGCCGGGAGCGAGGGCGTCCGGAAAAATACCAGATGCTGCCAGGGCAAGCTGGAATCCGCGCGCTCGAACGCGAGGCCGAGGTCCTGGGCTTCTTTTTTCACCTGGTCGACCGTCATCGTGTGCAGCGGCTTGATCGGCACGGCCCTGTCATTGGCCCGGTATTCGACGAACACGATCTGCCCTCCCGGCTTTACCGACTTCATCAGGTTCTGCAGAAA
>JAIXTG010000016.1 GCA_027484285.1 Oxalobacteraceae bacterium
AATTTCTGCTGCAGGGATTCCCATTCGTCGGAGATGGCGCGCGCCGTTTCGGCCAGCTCGCGCCCGGCATCGGTCAGGAATACCCGCCGGCCGATCACTTCATAGACCGGCATGCCGACCGCCTCGGTGATCTCCCGCAGCTGCATCGACGCAGTCGGCTGGGTCACGTGCATCGTGCGCGCGGCGGCGCTGACACTGCCGCTTTCAGCCAGCGCCAGGAAGAGGCGCAGCTGGCGAAAGGTGATGTTCATAGATTTTTATCTATGTTTCATGTTTGGAAAATCGATTTTACCCGATGCTGCTTGTTGCTTATCATCGCCCGTCCTCCTCGTTCCGGCCCCTACATGCAGAATTTCCTCGACCCCGCCATTCTCTTCTTCGTCTTCGGCATTGCTGCCGGACTGCTGCGCTCCAATCTCGAGATCCCGCCACAGATCGCCAAATTCCTCTCGCTCTACCTGCTGATGGCGCTCGGGCTGAAAGGCGGTTTCGCGCTGGCCGCTTCCGGGCTGTCGCCGGCGATCGCCGCCAGCCTGCTGGCGGGCATGATCATGGCCTTCGTAGTGCCGGTGCTCGGCTATGCCTTCCTGAAAAACCGGGTACCGAAGTTCGATGCGGCCGCCGTGGCCGCCTCCTACGGCTCGGTCAGCGCGGTGACTTTCGTGACCGCGATGCAGTTTGCTGAATCCGGCGGAATCGCCGTGGGCGGGCACATGGCGGTGGCGATGGTGCTGATGGAATCGCCGGCAATCATTGTAGCGATCGTGCTGGCCAACATGCTGCGCCGCCAGCAGGTAGCGGGCACCCAGGATGTGCGCCTGACCGCGCAGGGCACGCTGGTCTCGGCAAGCCCGGGCAACGGCAACCCCGCAATGTCGATTCGCGAGGTGCTGCATGAGTCGCTGACCAATGGCACCCACCTGCTGCTGCTGGCTTCACTGGCGATCGGCTTCCTGAGCGGCGAGTCCGGCAAAGAGATGATGAAGCCGTTCTCTGCCGACCTGTTCAAGGGGATGCTGGCGTTCTTCCTGCTCGACATGGGCCTGGTGGTCGCCAACAACCTGCGCGACGCGAAAGGCAAGGCGCCGATCCTGCTGGCCTATGCGGTCTGCTCGCCCTTCGTGCACGCCGCGCTGGCGCTGCTGCTGGCGATGCTGTTCAGGCTGCCGGCCGGCGATGCCGCACTGCTGATGGTCCTGTCGGCCAGCGCGTCCTACATCGTGGTGCCCGCGGTGCTGCGCTATGCAGTGCCGGAGGCGAATCCCTCGGTCTATCTCGGGCTGCCGATCGGCGTGACTTTCCCGATCAACCTGCTGATCGGCATACCGGTCTACATGGCGGCGGCCACGGCGGTGCTGGGCTGACTGCGCGCGGCGAGAATTGTTACGGGAAGTTTCCCGCGTTCCCGCCGGCCCGCCCGCGGTTTACAAAGCAGCTGTGTATCACAGCCCGGGAGACCGAATGTCGCCGCAAGAATGCCAGCAACTGCACGATTTCCTGATCCGCCTGACGCATGTCGGCTATGTGCAGAAAGATCCCGCGGCGGCCGAAGCCGTCGCGGCCGCCTTCTCCGTCCAGCCGGACGCCCCGTATCTCGCTATCCGTCGCTGCCTGCAGCTAGAACAGGCGCTCGCTGACGCACATGCACGCATCGCGCAACTCGAAACGCAGGCCGGCCTCAGGGCGACTGCGCGTCCTCGGGGAAATGAATGGTATCGGCCAGGTGCTCCGGCGCCCTGAGTGCCGTCGTGCTGCACACCACCGTCGGCCATGAGGCATGCTCGGGCCACGGGGTGCGGCAGTCGGTGAACAGCAGCAGGCAGTCCGGCGCCAGCCCCTCGCGTTCCACATAGTCGAAGATCTCGCGCAGGTCGGTGCCGCCGCCGCCCTGCGGGCGTGCCTGCAGCGGAAAGTCCTCCGGCGCGTAGTGATCGACGCGCTGCACGCGGGTGTCGCAGTAGATCATCACCACCCGCTCCGGATGGCAGGCTTCGACGATGTCATTCACCTCGCGCACGAATATCGACAGCGTCATGTCGTCGATCGATCCGGACGTGTCGATGCCGATCACGACAGTGCCGATCCGCGTCTCGGCGCTGAACGAAGGCAGGTAGATGCCGCGCGCAATGAAGCGCCGGTTGGGCCGCCTCCATGCGATTTCGTCGCGCGCGCAACGCGCCATGAAGCGTTCCAGCAGTGCATGCCACGGCAGCCGGGTCGACAGCACATCGTCAACGATGCGCTCGAGCGCCAGCGGCATCCGGCCGCGGCTGCGCGCTTCCTGTGCGGCGTAACCGACCAGCATCTTGACCGACGCCTCGACATTGCGCCGCTGGCCCGACCCGCGCGGCTCGCCATCGATCAGGTCGTCGCCGAATCCGTTTTCCCAGCTTTCTGACGGGTCCTCGCTCTCGCGACGCCCCTGGGACGCGCCGTCGCGCTGGCTGCCGTTGCCGGAGCGCTCGGGCAGCATTGCATAAATCTCGTCGACGGTACGAAAGCGCGATCCGGGCAGGTGCACGGTCCCGTCGACCGGCGAGCCGACGCCTGCATGGCGCAAGGTATCGTTGATCCACGCATCGGCCGCGTAAATCCAACGCTGCCGCTCGCGCTGGCCGCGCCGGCACGCATGGCGGCCGATCACATGCAGGATCTCGTGGCAGAGGGCAAATATAGTCTCGTCAATCGTCAGCCGCGCGACGAAGCGCGGGTTGTAAAAGATATTGCCCTCGACATCGACCGCCAGGGTCGGATGGCGTTCGGTTTCAGTCAGCGAGCGCCTCAGCAGGATCGCCGAAAAGAACGGCTGGTCCAGCAGGATGCGGGTACGCGCCTTCTGCAGCCGCCGCGCCGCCTGTTCGGAAAAGGAAGCGGCCGGCCTCATTCCTCAAGCCTCACCATCAGGAGTGCCAGCGCCTTTGCACGTTCGAGCGTGCGCGCAGAATACTCGTGGGTGAAGACAAAGCCCGACAGCTCGGCCGGCTGCACACGGAATACTTTCCACGGCAGGCAAGGCAGGTGGCGCAGCTCGGCCACCAGCCGGCGCTCCTCGAGGTCATGCAGCCGGTAGCGTTGCACGATCGATGTCGATGGCCACTTGCGCCACTGGTAACGTCCCATGCGCTCAGTTCTCCATCAGCTCGGCGTGGTCCATCGCCCATTGCTGGTAAGCACGCGAGCGACGGATCTCCGGACTGCGGCGCTGCGCATCGCGCACCAGCATCACGCCGAACTCCGGTGGCAACCGGCGCACGTATTGCAGCACCTGTTCCACATTCCCGCTGTCGCAGACCGCAGCCAGCGCACCGACATACGCATACAGGATCGCCGGGTCGCGCGGCACCGGCGCGCGCTGCGGATTGGCCAGTGCCTCGCCCGTGTCCGGTATGCGGCTCACGATTTCGCGAAAACCCAGGTACTCGGCAGCCGCGCCCTCGCCGACCAGCCCGGCCAGCAGCTCGATGTAGCAGTCGCGCCCCAGCGTAATCGGTATGCGCGATACCTTTTCCCACTGGCGCGGCGTCGGGCAGGACTCGACGTCCGGATCGAATGCGTTCAGCAGCCCGGGACGGAAGCGGATGAACTGGATCAGCAGCGGATCAATGCCGGCACCCAGCGCCCAGTCAGTCCAGTCATCGACATCGGCTTCGAACTGCAGGTTGAGCGTGCGGTTCGAGAGCTTGGAAACCACCCGGTTGGCGCCCGACTTGTCGCGCGTGCGATTGCCTGTCGCAATCAGGTAGACCTGCGGCGAGAAGCTGATCTTGCCGATCTGGCGGTCAAATACCAGGCCGCACATCACGTTCTGTACCGAGGTCGCCGCATCGGAGAGCTCGTCGATCAGCACACCCCAGCGGCCCTCCCGCAGCTGATGGATCTCGGCCGGCGGGCTCCATTGCGAGACGTGGTCGACCACCTCAGGCACCCCGAGGAAATCGACCGCTTCGCGCAGCGACGGGCGCAATACCAGGATGTTCTGCTCCGGAATGTCGAGTGAACGGAAAATATCAAGTGCCAGCGCGGTCTTGCCGGCACCCGGTGGCCCCTTGATGAATGGAACGATGGACGGGGTCTGGCGGAAAATCGCCAGCACTGAATGCTTGATGTCGGAATATTTCAAAGGCTGTCCCGCTTAAAAGAAGAAAACCAGCCGGCTGCCTGCCTGTCCGGGCGCAAGCCTGACCGCTGTCCTGTTTGGCTTGGGGCTGGACGGAAAATTCAGGTATTTGATCTCGCACCAGAGCGTGCGAAAAAAACCGGGCACCTCAAGAACTTGCGCGGCCCGCAATCGCCGAACCGGCTGGAGGGCCGCAGAAATGATGCGTTTTCCCCGCTGGATAGGCCAGGCTCTGCTATGGACAGCCTGCGCTCGCCTCACCTTGTTTGCCGCTGCAGTGTCGACCGCACGCCGGGCGGCCGCCCGCGTACCGCTGCAGCCGCCGCGCAGTGCGTCCCCCTGCGCCCTGCTGCTGCTCGGCGACAGTCTGGCCGTGGGCATCGGCGCCCGTTCGCCGGCGCATACCCTGAGCGGCCAGCTGTTCCGGGAATTCGACCACTTCGACATTGAATGCCGTGCTGCGGTCGGGGCCCGGGTGGACGATTTGCCGGTGCAGCTTGCGCTCGCCTCGCGCGAGCACTATCAGGCGATCGTGATCTGCATCGGTGGCAACGATATCGTCCGCGCCACGCCGCTGCCCAGCTTCCGGGAACAGCTGGCCCGCGCACTGGACCTGTGTGCGCAGCGGTCGGTGTGCGTAGTGGTCGCCAATTGCGCCAACCTCGGCGGCGCACCGCTGTTCTTCTGGCCGTGGAGCCGCTGGCTTGACAAGCGGTCGCTCCAGATCCGCCAGACCATGGCCAGGCTGTGCCCGGCGCACCGCGCGCGCTTCGTCAACTTTTGCCTCGAGCCCGAGCGCGACATTTTCCGCCGGCATCCCGGACGCTATTTCAGTTCCGACGGCATTCATCCGACCAACTATGCCTACCGGCTCTGCTACCTGCACCTGGTGCGGCGCGGCCGCTTGCGCGAACACCTGAGCCCCCTTCCCACGACCCTTTGGAAAAGCAATGTACGTCTATCGTCTCATTGATAAAAACAATTGAATCGGCGAATCATTCCTGCCACTAAAACTGCGGCTCGTTAAAACCAAGTTTTTCGTGGAGGGAACATGGGGAACGAACACTATGCGCGGTTCATTGCCGATTGGTGTGCGGCGACCGGCATGCCGGCATGGAGTGCGGCCGAGGACAAGCATGTCGAGATCGATGACACCGTCGTGGGGCTGGTTTCCGGCGGGCCGGACGAACCGCAGGCCCTCCATATCTATATCGACCTCGGGCGCTACGAGGCCGACGAGATGTACCCGAACTTGCTGGAGGCCAACCTTAGTCCGGATCCCGGCGAGCCGGGCTGTTTCGCCCTGCATCCGCTGACCCGGTCGGTGGTCTACCGAACCACCCGCCAGTTGAACGACGCCCACGGCGCTGCACTGCTGCCGGTGCAATTGCAGGCACTGATTGCCAGCGCCCGCCACCGGCTCGACGCCGCCCTCGCGCATTGAACCGGAGCCGATCATGAGAACCGAATCGACTCCGCGCGGCCTCTCACCGGGCTTACCCTCGGTTCCCGCGCCGGCAAACGCGCCGACGACACCGGCCGCCGTCGGTTCCGCACGCAGCGACTTCAGCACCGGCCGCCCGCCGCCGCGCATGCAAGCCGACGGGAACGCAAGCGCTGCAGGCGATCCGCCGCAGGTGCGCGAGCATGCCGGGGCACCGCTGTTCGGCACCCGCTACAGCATCAGCTTTGGCCGCGCGCTGCAGTCAGCGCAGCATGCCCTGTGGAGCGCGGACAACCTCGAGCACTTCGACATCAACGGCCGGCTGTCGCCGACCGCCTGCAAGGCGCTCTACCGGCTGGTGTCGGTGGTGGCACTGAAATCCTCCGAAGACCATGCGTCGGTGGCGGCACGCTGGGCGTTCCGCGAGGACAAGCTGACGCCCGAAGAAACCCGCGCATGGATGGATTTCGCCGGCCGGCTGCCTGCCTCGTTCCTGAGCGAGGCGACGCCAGCATCATCTTGGCGTTCGCCGGACGAGACTGAACTGGCGGCCGCGCTGTCGCAGGACTCGGCATTCGCCCTGTTCCTCGGACAGCCCGCAGGACAGCAATTCGTAAAGGAGCTGGCCGACGCGATCCGCTGGCGCTCGGCAGAAATGAAGCCATCCGACCGGGGCATGGCGATCACGATGCAGTTCGCGCATGCCTACGGCGTGGTCAACCACATCGCCGGCGGTTCATTCTGGCGCGATGCGCAGGGGCGGCTGCAGATGCAGCTGATTCACCAGGAGAGCTTTCCGCCGACGCAATCCACCGGCAATATCGCTGTCGGCCGCGTGTACGACCGGCTCGACACCAGCGCCGACCATCCCGAACGGCGCTCGACCATGGTGGAATCGATGAAGCTGGCCGGGCTGCCGAGCGTGAACCTGTTTCCCTGCGCCGCGCCGGAATTGCT
>JAIXTG010000128.1 GCA_027484285.1 Oxalobacteraceae bacterium
CCGAGCAGCGCTGCGCCGAGGGTGATCACCACCGGCAGTTTCGTCATCAGTTTCAGCACCAGCGAGCTGCCCCAGATGATGATCGGGATGCTGACCATGATGCCGAACGCGACCAGCAGCATCTTGTGTTCCGAGTCCGCATGCTCGGCAGCGCTCGCGACGGCGATCACGTTGTCGATGCTCATCACCAGGTCGGCCACCAGCACGGTGCGGATGGCGCTGAACAGGCGGTCGCCGCCGTCGATGTCATGCTCGTCGCTTCCATCCTCGAGCAGCAGCTTGATGCCGATCCAGATCAGCAGGATGCCGCCGACCAGCTTCAGGTAGGGCACGGACAGCAGGGTGACCGCAAACGCCACCAGCACGATGCGGATCAGGATCGCGCCCAGCGTGCCGCCGACGATGCCTTTCATGCGCAGGTGCGGCGGCAGGCCGCGACAGGCGAGGGCGATCACGAGTGCGTTGTCGCCACCCAGCAGGATGTCGATCAGGATGATCTGGCCGATCACGATCCAGTTCAGTTCTTGCAACAGTTCAAGCATGACAATCTCGGGAACAGAAAACGCGCTAGTGTCTCACGAGAACAAAGCGAAACGACGGGCTGCGGGCGGCATTTGGCTACAATCGCTGCTTTGCCAGAACCACAAGGTTTTCCGTGATCTCCGGACTCGTCAAGCTGTTCCTCTGCCAGGCCATCGGTGAACTCATTTCGAATTTCCTGATTCCCTTCATCCCCGGCCCGGTGATCGGGCTGGTG
Organism: Oxalobacteraceae bacterium; assembly: GCA_027484285.1. Taxonomy (GTDB): domain Bacteria; phylum Pseudomonadota; class Gammaproteobacteria; order Burkholderiales; family Burkholderiaceae_D; genus Pernthalerella. Next base: position 758 of record JAIXTG010000128.1, read on the forward strand.
CTGCTGCTGGCCCTGCTGGTGGCCATGCAGCGCGTGCCGGCCGATATCGAACTGGTCGGCAGCGGCCTGCTGCAGCACCTCGGTCTGCTGTTCATTCCGGCCTCGGTGGGCGTGATTCTCTACCTGCCGGTACTGAAAGCGAACCTGTGGGCGGTGGCGGCCACGCTGGTGGCCAGCGTGCTGGCGACGATCGCCGTCAGCGGCGGGCTGTTGAAGCTGCTCGCGAAGGAGGACGGCCATGCATGAGCTGCCGCCGATCGCCGAGATCTGGGTCTACCTGTCGGGCAATCCGCTGTTCGCGCTGGTGCTGACACTGGCTGCATACTGGCTGGGTATTTCACTGTACGAGCGCAGCGAGCGCAATCCGCTGGCCAACCCGGTCATGATCGCGGTGCTGATCGTGGCCACGGTGCTAGTCGTGCTGGAACTGCCTTACGAGCGCTATTTCGAGGGCGCGCAGTTCGTGCATTTCATGCTGGGCACCGCGACGGTGGCGCTCGCGATCCCGATCTACAAGGGCTGGGCGTCGCTGCGCGGGCGGGTCGGCGTGCTGCTGCTGGCACTGGTCGCCGGTGGAGCGGCTTCCGTGCTGGTGGCGATCGGCGTGGCGCGCCTGTTCGGGCTGGATCCGGCACTCACCGGCGGGCTGTACGCAAAATCGGTGACTGCCCCGATTGCGATGGGCATCGCCGAGCGGATGGGCGTGTCGCCGACGCTGACGGCGGTGTATGCAGTCATCACCGGCGTGCTGGGCGCAGTGCTCGGGCGCTTCGTGATGGATGCGCTGAAAATGCGCCAGTGGTGGCAGCGCGGCTTTGCGCTCGGCGTGGCCTCGCATGGCATCGGTACCTCGCGCGCCTTCAGCGTGCATCCGGAGGCCGGCACCTACGCCAGCCTCGGCATGGGCATGCACGGCGTGCTGGGTGCGATCGTGATACCGGCCGCACTGGGCTGGCTGGCCCGTTGACATACTGACCCGCGGCCGGTGCCGATGCGCCGGCCTGACCGACGAAAGACAAGGAGAACGAATTGCCGAAATTTGCCGCCAACCTGTCGATGCTGTTCACCGAAGTGCCTTTCGCCGAGCGCTTCGCCCGCGCCGCCAGCGCAGGCTTCGACGCGGTGGAATGCCAGTTCCCGTATGAACTGCCGGCCGCCGACGTGAAATCCCTGCTGGACGCGCACCGGCTCACCATGGTGCTGCACAACCTGCCTGCCGGCGACTGGCAGGCCGGCGATCGCGGCATTGCCTGCGATCCGGCGCGCGTGGCGGAATTCCGGGCCGGCGTCGCCACCGCCATCAGCTATGCAAGCCTGCTGGGCGTGAAGAAGATCAACTGCCTGGCCGGCAAGCCGCCGGCCGGCGTCAGCGATACCGATGCACGCCGCACGCTGGTGGACAACCTGCGTCATGCGGCGGCCGAACTCGGCCGGGCCGGGATTGCGCTGCTGGTCGAGCCGATCAACAACTACGACATCCCCGGCTTCTGGCTCAACAGCACGGCGAAGGCGCTGGAGGTGCTGGACGAGGTCGGGGCGGCCAATGCATTCGTGCAGTACGACGTCTACCATGCCCAGCGCATGGAGGGCGAACTGGCCGGTACGCTGCAGAAAAATCTTTCACGCATCGGCCATATCCAGATCGCGGATAATCCTGGCAGGAACGAGCCGGGCACTGGCGAGATCCATTTCCCTTTCCTGTTCGCGTTCATCGACCGCATCGGCTACGACGGCTACATCGGCTGCGAATACAAGCCGGCAGGCACGACCGAAGCCGGCCTCGGCTGGATCGCGGCGCTGGCCGGCAAGGACAATAACGGAGACGCGCAATGACAATGAAGCTCGGATTCATCGGTCTCGGCATCATGGGCGCGCCGATGGCGCACCACCTGCTGAAGGCGGGACACACGCTGTTCACCCACACCCGCAGCAAGACGGCCGACTACCTGCTGGCCGACGGCGCGCAGGCCTGCGCGAATGCGGCCGAGGTCGCGCGCCGGGCGGACATCATTTTCACGATGCTGCCGGATACGCCCGATGTCGAGCAGGTGCTGTTCGGCGACCATGGCGTGGCGGCCGGCCTGTCGGCCGGCAAGGTGGTGGTCGACATGAGCTCGATCGCGCCGATTGCGACCAAGGAGTTCGCACAGAAGATCAATGCGCTCGGCTGCGAGTATCTCGACGCGCCGGTATCCGGCGGCGAGGTCGGCGCGAAGAATGCGGCGCTGACCATCATGGTCGGCGGCTCGCAGGCCGGCTTCGACCGGGTCCGGCCGCTGTTCGAGCTGATGGGCAAGAACATCACGCTGGTCGGCGGCAACGGCGACGGCCAGACCGCGAAGGTCGCGAACCAGATCATCGTCGCGCTGAACATCGAGGCAGTGGCCGAAGCGCTGCTGTTCGCGGCGCGCAATGGCGCCGACCCGGCCAAGGTGCGGCAGGCGCTGATGGGCGGCTTCGCCTCGTCCCGCATCCTCGAAGTCCACGGCGAGCGCATGATCAAGCGTACCTTCGACCCGGGCTTCCGCATCGAACTGCACCAGAAGGACCTCAACCTCGCGCTCTCGACCGCCCGTTCGCTCGGCCTGTCGCTGCCGAACACGGCCACCGCGCAGCAACTGTTCTCTTCCTGCGTCGCGCACGGCGGCAAGGCCTGGGACCACTCGGCCATGGTGAGGGCGCTCGAGACCCTGGCCAATTTCGAGATCGGGCCGCAGTGATGGCCGCCACCACGCAGGCCGCGCTGCTGCAGCGCATGTTCGATGCCGCCATCGCGTCGGCCCAGCCGGCACTGTGCGTGCCACCGCAATTGCCGACCCGCGAGGAACTCGGCAAGGGCAGGCTGGTGGTAATCGGCGCCGGCAAGGCATCGGCAGCGATGGCGCGCGCGGTCGAGGATGCATGGGATGGCCCGCTGAGCGGGCTGGTGATCACGCGCTACGGCTATGGCGTGCCCTGCGAGCGGATCGAGATTGTCGAGGCCGCCCATCCGGTGCCGGATGCGGCCGGGCTGGCCGCTGCGCGGCGGCTGATGGATTTCGTCGGCGGCCTGTCGGCCGACGACATCGTGCTGTGCCTGATTTCGGGCGGCGGGTCGGCGCTGATGCCGCTGCCGATCGAAGGCCTGACGCTGGAGCACAAGCAGGCGGTCAACCGCGCGCTGCTGGCCTCGGGCGCGACCATCAGCGAAATGAACTGCGTGCGCCGCCACCTGTCGGCCATCAAGGGCGGCCGGCTGGCGGCTGCCTGCCATCCGGCGCGGGTGATCACGCTGCTGCTGTCGGACGTGCCGGGCGACCATCCGATCGACATCGCATCCGGTCCGACGGTCGCCGACCCGACCACCTGCGCGGATGCACTGGCCATCGTCGACCGCTACCGGATCGAACTGCCGGCCGAGGTGCGTGCGGTGCTGGACAGCGGGCGCGGCGAGTCGGTCAAGCCGGGCGACCCGCGGCTCGCGAATGCCGACGTGCGCATGATCGCCGCGCCGCAGATGGCGCTGGAGGCGGCGGCGGCGGTGGCGGAAGCCGCCGGCTATCGCGCCCACATCCTCGGCGATGCGCTCGAGGGCGAGGCACGCGACGTCGGCAAGGTGCTGGCGGGGATTGCGCTGCAGGCGGCCGGGCGCGGCCAGCCATTCACCGCGCCCTGCGTGCTGCTGTCCGGCGGCGAGACGACCGTGACCGTGCGCGGCAGCGGCCGTGGCGGGCGCAATGTCGAGTGCCTGCTGTCGCTGGCGGCCGCCCTCGGCGGCCATCCGCGCATCCACGCCCTGATGGGCGACACCGACGGGGTCGACGGGCTGGAAGAAATTGCCGGCGCCATCGCCGGTCCGGACACCCTCGCACGTGCATGGGCGCAGGGCCTGTCACCGCTGGCGTCACTGGATGCGAATGACGGCCACAGCTTTTTCGGCGCGCTCGGCGACTCGGTGATTACCGGGCCCACGCTCACCAACGTGAATGACTTCCGCGCCATCCTGATCGACGCCTGATCGATCGGCACGGCCGGCTGCGCGCATGCCGCGCAGCCGGATCGCTGCCTGAACCGGTCCGCCAATTCGGCCAGCATTGTGCTGAATGACCACGAATCCCGCAGGGATTTGTCCGCCGCCAATCCGGGCCGATGGCCAGCCTCCTACAGTGGCAAACAATAAAAACGATAGGAGGAAGCTGATGGTCGATCCGCTTGCAGGAGGTTCCTGCGTCGTGCCGCGGCCAGTCCGCCACCAGTCATGAATTTCCCCCAATTTCACCCGCTCGGGGATAACCCGTCGCCACCGTCCGGGCCCGTGAAACTGATCGTGGTGGGTCCGGAAAAAATCATGGTGGTGCAGGTCCTGCTGTCGCTGCTCAGCTGGACCCGGGCCTCCTGTACTGCAATCTGTGCGCATGGTTCGCGCTACATCCGGCATTCATCGCTGGTGGATCGCTATGCGGAAATCAGTTTTGACGGCAGCGAGGACGATCGCTTCGTCGCGTATGTGAATGCACTTGAGCGGGAGAGCCCGGGCCAGCAGCTGGTCGCGGCCGACACGACGGGCAACCGGCTGATCAACCGCGTGCGGTCGCGGCTCGAGGTCGATTGCATTCCGCAGCCGGGCGACGCCGTGCTCGACCGGCTCGACGACAAATGGGAATTCCACCGACTGTGTACCCGGATCGGGCTGGATACGCCGGATACCCTGCGGGCGGCATCCAAGCACGAAATCGATTTCGACGCGGCGGCGGCGCAGCTGGGCCTGCCGTTTTTCGTGAAGCCGGCGTGCGAGGCGCAGTCGCACGGTGCCTGTGAAATCGGCAGCAAGGCCGACCTGCACCGGCTGCTGCTGGACAACCCTGCATATGACTACGCGCCGCTGGTGCTGCAGCGCTTCATCCGTGGCACCGATGTCTGCGTGAATGTCTGTGCTGCCGGCGGGCAGGTGCATGCGCTGTCGATACAGCGCCGGCTTCCGCCCGAGCAGGTGGATTCGACGATCGAGTTTTTCCATTCGGCCGAACTGGAGCTGGTGGCGCACGCGCTGTGCGCAGCAACCGGCTATGACGGCGTCATGAACGTCGATGCGAGGATAGAGGAGGGCACCGGCACGGTCTGGCTGCTGGAAGCCAACCCGCGCTACTGGCGCAGCATGTCGGCGTCGGCGGCGGCCGGCATGAATTTCGTGGCCGAGCATCTCGCCCGCGTGCCCGCCAGCCGCGGCCTGCGCATGCTGTGCAGCGGGCACGCGGACACCTTCCACCATCCTCTGCTGCAGCCCCGGGTGTGGCGGTACCTGCTGTTCGCCCGCAGTGCCCGCGGCCGGATGGCGCGGCGCATGGCGGTGGACCTGTGTACCCTGGCGAATTCGCTGCGGCTGCGGCTGAAAGGGCAGTAGGCCCGGCGCCGGCCAGCGCCGCCCGCCTTACTTCAGTCCCAGCTCGCCCTTGACGGCATCCAGCCCGGCCTGTGCGCAAGCCTCGTCCTGGTCCGGCGTGCCGCCGGAGACGCCAACGGCGCCGATGTGTTCGCCCTTGGCTGTCAGGATCGGCAGGCCGCCGGCGAAGGTGACGATGCCGGGCACATGCTCGATGCCGGGCGCGCGCTGCCGTGCGACGTCGCCCATCTGGCGGCTCGAGCGCGGGAAGCCGGACGAGGTCTCGGCCTTCAGCATCGCAATCTCGATGCTCTTGCGGAAGGAATTGTCCATTCGGCTGAGGTGCTTCAGGTGGCCGCCGTCGTCGACCACGGCGATGATCATCTTCCATCCCTCCTTGTTCGCCATGGCCTCGCAGGCGGCCGCGATTTTTTTTGCCGCCTCGAGCCCGAGGCCGGTTTTCTGCTGCTGCGCCTGCGCACTGCCTGCGACAGTGCTTGCGGCCAGGGCTAGGGCGAGGGTGAGCGATGGCAGGTGCTTCATGCGTTTCTCCTTGTTGTGGGGGAAGGCGGTCGCCGGCAGGCTCCGGCCTGCGCGTATTGTGCTACGGCGGCGTGCCGCCAGCTTGCGGAAATCCCAAGCACGGCTTTATTGGCAGCCCGGCAGTCGTATACTCGGCGCCTGGACCCGAACCCGCCGCCGTTACCTGATTCCATGTCGCCTGCCCGCCCGCCCCGTTGTTCCATGCTCGACCTGGTCGCCGTCCGCGAGGGCGGCACCGTCGGCGATGCCCTGCAGATCGCGTTGCGTACCGCCCGCCATGCGGAGCGCCTCGGCTTCGTGCGCTACTGGCTGGCCGAGCACCACAACATGCCCGGGATCGCGAGTTCGGCCACAGCGGTGCTGGTCGGCCATATCGCCGGCGGCACCGAGCGCATCCGTGTCGGATCGGGCGGCGTGATGCTGCCCAACCATGCGCCGCTGGTGGTGGCCGAAGCCTTCGGCACGCTGGCCGAGCTGTACCCCGGACGCATCGACCTCGGCCTGGGGCGGGCGCCGGGTACCGATGGCCTGACGATGCGCGCGCTGCGCCGTGACCGGGTCGAGGCTGAAGACGATTTCCCGCGCGACGTCGCCGAACTGCAGCGCCTGCTCGGCCCGCTGCAGCCGGGGCAGCGCGTGATCGCGATGCCGGGCGCCGGCACGCAGGTGCCCATCTGGCTGCTGGGCTCCAGCCTGTTTTCGGCGCGGCTGGCCGCGCAGCGCGGCTTGCCCTATGCGTTCGCCTCCCACTTTGCGCCGCGCCTGCTGCTACAGGCACTCGCGCTGTACCGCAG
>JAIXTG010000029.1 GCA_027484285.1 Oxalobacteraceae bacterium
AGCTTTTCGATGGCGGCCGAGCCGCCGGTCGCCGCGGCATCGAAACCGGTCGCACGTACGGTGATCACCTTGATCGGGTCGATCGACTGCACGGTTGCGATGGCGTTGCCCGCGTAGATCGGGCGCTCGAAAGTATCCGGCGCATCGACCCTAGTGATTTCCGAAATCTGGCCGACGTCGAGACAGGCGGCGACCCGCGGCAGGATGTTCTTGCCGTAGGCGGTCGCCGGCGCAAGCACGTGCGAATAGTTTTTCGCGATCGCGAGCGCCTGTGCGGCGACGTTTTCGGCGAGGCCATTCGCGAATGGCTCGGCGTCGACCACGATCACTTTGGCCACGCCGGCGACCTGCGCGGCAGCGGCGGCCGCCGCTTCGCACTGGTGCCCGGCGACCAGGAGATGGACTTCATTGCTGCACTTTGCGGCAGCGGTGACGGTGTGGAGGGTGCTGGCCTTCAGCGACGCATTGTCGTGTTCGGCGATGACGAGTGCGGTCATGGCGGTTCCTGTCAGATCACTTTGGCTTCGTTTTTCAGTTTCGCGACCAGGGTCGCGACGTCGGGCACCATGGTGCCGGCCGAGCGCTTCGGCGGCTCGGCGACTTTCAGCGTCTTCAGGCGCGGCGCAACGTCGACGCCCAGGTCTTCGGGCTTGACGACGTCGAGCGGCTTCTTCTTCGCCTTCATGATGTTCGGCAGCGTCACATAGCGCGGCTCGTTCAGGCGCAGGTCGGTAGTGACGATCGCCGGCAGCGCCAGCGAGACTGTCTCCAGTCCGCCGTCGACTTCACGGGTCACGACTGCCTTGCCGTCCTCGACCACGACTTTCGACGCGAAAGTGGCCTGCGGCCAGCCGAGCAGCGCGGCCAGCATCTGGCCGGTCTGGTTGCAGTCGTCATCGATCGCCTGCTTGCCGAGGATGACCAGCTGCGGCTGCTCCTTGTCCACCAAAGCTTTCAGCAGTTTGGCGACCGCCAGCGGCTGCAGCTCGACCTCGGTCTCGGCGAGGATGGCGCGGTCTGCGCCGATCGCCATCGCGGTGCGCAGGGTTTCCTGGCACTGCGTGACGCCGCAGGACACGGCGACCACCTCGGCCACCTTGCCCGCCTCCTTCAGGCGCATCGCCTCTTCCACCGCAATTTCATCGAACGGGTTCATCGACATCTTCACGTTCGCGATGTCGACACCGCTGCCATCGGACTTCACGCGGACTTTGACGTTGTAGTCCACCACGCGTTTGACGGGAACCAGTACCTTCATGGAAATCCTCATTGCGCCCTGCCGGGCTGATTGACGTTTACGTAAACTGCAAAATTATAGAGGCGAATGACCGGGCCCGCAAAATTCCGGCACGGTCGTGCACTTTAACGGCACAACGCACCGGAAAACCTTGCTTCCCGGACCGGAGGTTCCCACAGGAACCGGGCACGGCCTGGCTATTTGCGACGCAGGTAAAAGGTGAATTCCTTCACTGCCACTTCTGAATTTTCCTCATGCCCGAGCAAAGCATTGCCGGTTTGGCGGGCAAAGGCATTGAAATCGCGCACGGAACCGGGATCGGTTGCCAAAACCCGCAGCACGTCGCCGGACACCATATCAGCCAGTGCCTTCTTGGCTTTCAGGATCGGCAGCGGGCAATTCAGGCCGCGCGCATCGAGGTCTTTCTGGAATTCCATCTTTTCGTACCCGCTCAGGAAACGACCCGCTGGCTGACCCAACCACTGACCGATGCCAGGGCGGCCGACAGGCCGCTCGGGTCGGTACCGCCGGCCTGCGCCATGTCGGGCCGGCCGCCGCCCTTGCCGCCGACCTGCTGCGCGACATGGTTGACCAGTTCGCCGGCCTTCACTTTGGACGTGGCATCGGCGGTCACACCGGCGATCAGGCTGACCTTCCCGTCATTCACGGCCGCCAGCACGATGGCCGCGGTCTTGAGCTTGTCTTTCATCTTGTCCATGACGCTGCGCAGGGTCGCGACATCGGCGCCTTCCAGCGTGGCGGCCAGCACCTTGATGCCCTGGATGTCCACCGCCTGTGCCAGCAGTTCGTCGCCCTGGCCGGAAGCCATCTTCGCCTTCAGCGACGCCAGCTCCTTCTCGAGCGAACGCACCTGCTCCTGCACCTGCAGGATGCGGCCGGTGATCTCTTCCGGCTGCGACTTCAATGCGGCAGCGGCCTCGTGCATGCGCGCCGCCATAGACTGCACCAGAGCGAGCGCGTTCTCGCCGGTCACGGCTTCGACGCGCCGAATGCCGGCCGCGACGCCGCCTTCGGAAACGATCTTGAACAGGCCGATATCGCCGGTGCGGGTCACGTGCGTGCCGCCGCACAGTTCGGTCGACGAGCCGATACCGAGCACGCGCACCGTGTCGCCATATTTTTCGCCGAACAGCGCCATCGCACCGGCCTTGATCGCGTCGTCATACGGCATGTGCTGGGCGTCGGTGGCAGCGTTGCTCAGGATTTCATGATTCACCAGCGCCTCGACGCGGCGGATCTCGTCAGCCGTCAGCGGCGCGTTGTGGCTGAAGTCGAAGCGGGTCTTGTCGCGGTCGACCAGCGAGCCTTTCTGCACGACGTGGCCGCCGAGCACCATGCGCAGGGCCTTGTGCATCAGGTGCGTCGCCGAGTGGTTGCGCATGGTTGCTGCGCGAACGGCGGCGTCCACCTTGCAGGCAACCGCATCGCCGACGGCTAGCGCGCCACCGGCGAGCGTGCCGTGGTGACCAAAGACATCCGGCTGCACCTTGCGGGTGTCGGCCACTTCGAAGCGCGCACTGCCCGCCTCGATCACACCGACATCCCCGGCCTGTCCGCCCGACTCGGCATAGAACGGCGTCGTATCGAGAATCACCGTCGCTTCCTGTCCGGCATCGATGCGCTGCACCGACTCGCCGCCAACGAACAGCGCAAGCACGCGGGCCTCGCCGGCCAGTGCGTCATAGCCGGTGAACAGGGTCTTCGGGCCCGCATAATCGATGCCGGCCGCCATTTCGAACTTGCCGGCCGCGCGTGCTGCCGACTTCTGCTTTTCCATTGCGTCATGGAAGCCGGCCTCGTCCAGCGAGACATCGCGCTCGCGGCAGATGTCGGCCGTCAGGTCGAGCGGAAAACCATAGGTGTCGTACAGCGTGAAAGCGGTCCGGCCGTCGAGGCGGCCCGGATCTTTCGCCAGTGCCGCCTCAAGGATCTTCATGCCATTGTCCAGCGTCTCGCCAAAGCGCTCCTCTTCCTGCTTCAGCACCATCGTCACGCGGTCGGCGGCCTCGGCCAGCTCCGGATAGGCCTCTCCCATTTCCTTCACCAGGTCGGGCACCAGCTTGTGGAAGAAGGGCTTCTTCTGGCCGAGCTTGTTGCCGTGGCGCAGTGCGCGACGGATGATCCGGCGCAGCACATAGGCACGCCCTTCGCTGCCCGGCACCACCCCGTCGGTGACGAGGAAAGCACAGGCGCGAATGTGGTCGGCAATCACGCGCAGCGATGCATTGCCGAGGTCGGTTGCGCCGGTTTCGCGTGCCGCCGCCCTGACCAGCCGGTCGAACAGGTCAATTTCGTAATTGCTGTGCACATGCTGCAGCACGGCCGCCAGGCGCTCGAGGCCCATGCCGGTATCGACGCAAGGCGCCGGCAACGGGGTCAGCGTGTATTCGCCGGTGGCGGGGTCGATCTGCCGGTCAAACTGCATGAACACGTTGTTCCAGATCTCGATGTAACGGTCACCATCCTGCTCGGCGCTGCCGGGCGGGCCGCCCCAGACATCCGGGCCGTGGTCGTAGAAGATTTCCGAGCACGGGCCGCAGGGACCGGTATCGGCCATCTGCCAGAAATTGTCGGAAGCATAGGGAGCGCCCTTGTTGTCGCCGATGCGCACCACGCGCTCCGGCGGCAGGCCAATGACCTTGGTCCAGATGTCGTAGGCCTCGTCGTCGGTGTGGTAGACGGTCGCCCAAAGCTTTTCGGCGGGCAGCCCGTACACCTGGGTCAGCAGCTCATACGCCCAGACCAGCGAGTCCTTCTTGAAGTAATCGCCGAACGACCAGTTGCCGAGCATTTCGAAAAACGTATGGTGGCGCGCGGTGTAGCCGACGTTCTCCAGGTCGTTGTGCTTGCCGCCGGCGCGCAGGCAGCGCTGCACCGAGGCGGCACGCACGTAGCCGCGCTTTTCGGTGCCGAGGAACACTTCCTTGAACTGCACCATGCCGGAATTGGTGAACAGCAGGGTCGGGTCATTGCCCGGCACCAGGCTGGAGGAGCGCACTACGGTGTGGCCCTTGGAGGCGAAGAAGCTGAGGAATTTTTCGCGGATCTCGGAAGATTTCATGGCTGGCGTGTCGTTCGGTTCGGCCGCGGGACGGTCGGCAAGCGGGGGATTATACCCGCTGAAAATCAGGCGTTTGGCAGGCGCTCTGCAATCAGGTCGAGCCGGTCGGTGCAGACGGCATCGACGCCGGATGCGAACAGCTCGCGGGCCCGCGCCGGATCGTTGACGGTATAGGCCATCAGCCCGAAACCGGCGGCTTTCACCGCCGCCACCTGCGCCGCGTCCAAGCCCGATTCGCGTGCATGCAGCGCGACGGCAGCCACGGCATCCAGTTGCGCCCGCCAGTCGTCGGGCACCGCACCGACCAGCAGCGCGCGCGGCACGTCGGGCGCCGCTGCCCTGGCGGCCTGCAGGGCCTCGACCGAGAACGAGGACAGCAGGACACTGCCCGCGGGCAGCGCCTGGCACGCCTGCGCGATACGGTGCCCGGTGTCGGCCTCCAGCCCGGGCGCAGGCTTGATCTCGGCATTCATCAGCACACCATGGGCCACGCAGAACGCTGCCGCCTGCCCGAACCCGGGTACCGGCTCGCCGCGCCAGCGCTCGCCAAGCCAGCTGCCGGCATCCATGGCCGCCAGCTGGGCAGCAGTCAGGCGGGCCACCGGGCCGCTGCCGGGCACCGTGCGCCCCAGCTCGGTGTCATGCATCAGCACCAGGTCGCCGGCAGC
>JAIXTG010000001.1 GCA_027484285.1 Oxalobacteraceae bacterium
ACCTGGATGGGCCACATTCTTGAGCATGTGATCATCGAGCTGCTGGAGATGGCCGGGCTGGAAGCCGGTTTCGGCCAGACGCGCGAGACCACCCGGCCGGGAACTTACCGGATGGTGTTCCGCGTGCCGGACGAGACCGTCGGCCGCATTGCGTTCGCCTCCGGGCTGGCGCTGCTGCATGCCGTCATCAACCGTCAGCCGTTCGACGTCGAGCCGGAACTGGCCCGGATCCGCAAGGCGATCGACGAGTATTATCTCGGCCCGTCGACCGCGCACATCGTCGCCAGCGCCAAAAAACGCAAGATTCCGCACATCCGGCTGAATCAGGGCAACCTGGTGCAGCTCGGCTACGGCGCGCTGCAAAACCGCATCTGGACTGCCGAAACCGACCTGACCAGCGCGATCGCCGAAGGCATCGCCGGCAACAAGGACCTGACCAAGGGCCTGCTGCGCGGATGCGGCGTGCCCGTGCCTTACGGCGAAGTGGTGCACAGCCCGGAGGCGGCGTGGGAGGTAGCGCAGGACATCGGCGGCCCCGTGGTGGTCAAGCCGCGCGACGGCAACCGCGGCCGCGGCGTGATGCTGAACCTGCGCACCCGCGACGAGGTGCTGGCCGCCTATGGGGTGGCGCGCGCCGAGGACCCGGACGTGATCGTCGAGCAGTTCATCGAGGGCGATGAGCACCGGGTGCTGGTGGTCGGCGGCGAGGTGGTTGCCGTGGTGCGCGGCGAGAGCGCCTGGGTGACCGGCGACGGCCAGTCGACCGTCGAGCAGCTGGTGGAGACCCAGATCAACAGCGACCCGCGGCGCGGCAATGCCGACATCCACCCGCTGGAGCGGCTGCAGCCGGGCACCAACAGCGTGATCCTCGCCAACCTGCAGCGGCAGCAGCTGACACCCGGCTCGGTGCCGACCAACGGGCAGCGCGTGCTGATTGCCGCCAACGGCAACCATGCAATTGAATGCACCGGCCAGATCCATCCCGAAGTCGCCCACATCTGCACGCTCGCCGCGCGCGTGGTGGGCCTGGATATCGCCGGCATCGACATCGTCTGCCGCGACATCGCGCGCCCGCTGGCCGACCAGGGCGGCGCGGTGGTCGAGGTGAATGCCGGCCCCAGCCTGCTGATGCACCTGAAGCCGGCGGTGGGCCAGCCGCGACCGGTGGGCGACGCGATCGTTTCCCACCTGTTCCCGGAAGGGCAGCGCGGCAGGATTCCGATCGTCGGCGTGGCCGGCAGCCAGGGCACGACGGCAATTGCCCGGCTGGTGGCATGGCTGATGCAACTGTCGGGCGTGCGGGTCGGTGTCGCATGCAGCGACGGCCTGTTCGTCGGCGCGCGCCAGCTGGAAAACGGCGACTGCGCGCACTGGGAGCCGGGCCAGCGGCTGCTGATCAACCGGAATGTCGAGGCCGCCGTGTTCGAGAACGGACCGATGGCGCTGCTGACCGAAGGCCTGGCCTATGACCGCTGCTGGGTGGGCATCGTGACCGACAGCCTGCCGGTACCCGGCCTCGACGAGCAGTTGATGACCGGGCCCGAGCATCGCCACAAGATTCTTCGCACGCAGGTCGACGTCGTGCTGGAGACCGGCGCGGCCGTCCTGAATGCTACCGATGAGATCGTGCTGTCAATGGCAGAACTGTGCGACGGCGATGTCGTGCTGTATGCGGAAGACGGCAGCCATCCGGCACTGCGCGCGCACCGCGAGGCCGGCGGGCGCGTGCTGTACATCGACCGCGACACGCTAGTGCGCGCGGAGGGAGCCAGCGAAATCGACCGCGTGCACCTGCAGCGCGAGCTGTCGCCGACGGCTGCCGCACTGCCGACCGAAGTGCTGCTGGCATCGGTCGGCGCCGCCTGGGCGCTCGGCCTCGGCGCGCAGACCATACGCACTGGCCTCGATACCTACGGCACCGTGCTGCCACAGACCCTGGTGATCGCCTGACCGACTTCCTGACCCGCTGAAAAACATGGAACTGAACTATACCCGCGCGCTGCGCGGCCCCAACCTGTGGAGCCGTTACACCGCGATCGAAATGGAAGTGCAATGCACGCCGGCAGAATGCGAGATCGATGCGCTGCCCGGATTCGAAGACCGCCTGCGGGCCCTCTGCCCCGGAGTCGCCGACCTGCGCGCGCCCGGCTATCACGGGCCGATCACGCTGGCGCACGTGCTGGAAGCGATCATGCTCGCGCTGCAGGTAAAGGCCGGCTGCCCGCTGTCATTTTCGCAAGTGAATGCGACGCCGGTGCCGCACCTGTACCAGGTGGTGGTCGAGTACAGCGAAGAAGAAGTCGGCCGGCTCGCACAGCGGTTTGCGCTGCAGGTCACCACGCATGTCTTCGACCTGGTGCGCGGCAAGCTGCCGCCGGATTCGCAGGCACCCGACGTCACGGCCATGCTGGCCGAACTGCGCGAACTGGACGAGGACCTGCGCCTCGGCCCGTCCACCGGCTCGATCGTGAATGCCGCCGTCGCGCGCGGCATTCCTTTCCGTCGCCTGACCAGCGGCAGCCTGGTACAGCTCGGCTGGGGCGTGCGCCAGCGCCGGATCCAGGCAGCAGAGATCGATACCACCGGCGCCGTTGCAGAAACCATCGCGCAGGACAAGAACCTCAGCAAGCACTTGCTGCATGCGGCCGGCGTTCCGGTGCCGACCGGTGCACCGGTGGCTAACGCCGACCAGGCATGGGAAGTCGCGCTGCGGATCGGCCTGCCGGTCGTATGCAAGCCGCAGAACGGCAGCCAGGGCAAGGGAGTCACCGTCAATATCCAGACCCGGGAACAGCTTGACCTCGCATTCCAGTCGGCCACGGTGGCGGCGCGCGGCAAGGGCCCGGTGCTGGTAGAAAAATTCTTCCCGGGCAGCGACTACCGGTTGCTGGTCGTCGGCAACCGCCTGGTGGCGGCCGCACGACGCGACCCGCCGCATGTGATCGGCAATGGACGGCACTCGGTGCGCGAGTTGGTAGAGCAGGTGAATGCCGACCCGCGGCGCGGCGACGGACATGCGACCGCACTGACGAAAATCCGCTTTGACGATATTGCGATCGGCTGCCTGGCCGGGCAGGACCTGACGCCGGACTCGGTGCCCGAGGTCGGACGGCGGGTCGTGCTGCGCAATAACGCCAACCTGTCGACCGGCGGCAGCGCGACCGACGTGACCGACGACGTGCACCCCGAAGTCGCCTCGCGCGCGATCGATGCCGCTGCCATGGTCGGCCTGCATGTGTGCGGCGTGGATGTGGTGTGCGAGAACATCATGCGCCCGCTGGAAGAGCAGAACGGCGGGATCGTCGAGGTGAATGCCGCACCGGGCCTACGCATGCACCTGAATCCGTCCTACGGCAAGGGCCGCAACATCGGCGAAGCCGTCATCCAGCAGATGTTCGCACCGCGCGATGACGCGCGCATACCGGTGGTTGCAGTCACCGGGGTGAATGGCAAGACCACCACCACCCGGCTGATTGCCCATGTGCTTGCGGAGAGCGGGCTGTGCGTCGGCATGACCAATACCGACGGTGTCTATGTCGACGGGCGCCAGACTGACAGCGGCGACTGCAGCGGCCCGAAGAGCGCGCGCAATGTGCTCTCGCATCCGCATGTCGAAGCCGCCGTGCTTGAGACGGCGCGCGGCGGCATGCTGCGCGAAGGCCTAGGCTTCGACCGCTGCTCGGTCGCCGTGGTGACCAACATCGGCGAGGGCGACCACCTCGGCATGAACCATGTCCACACGCCGGAGGAAGTGGCGCGCGTGAAGCAGATCATCGTGCAGAACGTCGCACCGACCGGCTATGCGGTGCTGAATGCTGCCGATCCGCTGGTGGCAGGCATGGCGCCGCACTGCGCCGGCAAGGTCATTTTCTTTGCGCAGAACGCCTTCCATCCGGTACTCGTGACCCACCGCGCACGCGGCCACCGCGTGGTGTTCATCGAGGATGGCGATATCGTGGTCGCGGAAGGCGCGCACCTGCACCGCATGAAGCTGGCCAATGTGCCGCTGACCCGCGGCGGCAGGCTCGGTTTCCAGGTCGAGAACACGCTGGCGGCCGTCGGTGCCTGCTGGGCGCTGGACCTGGGCTGGGACGCCATCGTCGCCGGCGTGCAGAGCTTCAACAACGACATCAAGGGGGCGCCGGGGCGCTTCAACCTGATGACGTACCGGGGTGCAACGGTGGTGGCCGACTACGGCCACAACCCGCATGCGATGCGCGCGCTGGTGACGGCGTTCGATGCGCTGCCGGCCACCGGGAACACGCGGCGCACGGTGGTCGTCAGCGGCGCAGGCGACCGGCGCGACGAAGACCTGCGCGAGCTGACGCGGGTACTCGGCGCAGCGTTCGACCATGTGCTGCTGTACGAAGACGCATGCCAGCGCGGCCGCGCCGATGGCGAGGTGATTGCCCTGCTGCGCGAGGGCCTGGCAGGTGCGCGACGCGCATCGCTGGTCGAGGAGATTCGCGGCGAATTCGTCGCCATCGACCGCGCGCTGGCGATGCTGCAGCCGGGCGACCAGTGCCTGGTGCTGGTCGACCAGGTACAGGAGGCCCTCGCCCACCTCGCGCAACGCGTCTCCGAAGGCTGATTCAAGCCGGGAGGCTTCCCCGGCGGAAGCCTCCACTCCTCCCCTCCTCCGCTTCCTCGCAAAATGCCGGCACACGGCGGCCCATCGCAAGGCAATCAAATGCCGCGCCACCTCAGGGCGCCGCATGCCGCATCCCTGCTGCTTCGCCATGCTTCGACAGGCGCTCGCATCCGGTGACCTCGCTGCGGCATCGAACTGGCCGCGTGGCCGGCGCTCGTACGACATGGATGCATGACGGCGGCTTTTGGCCCCGCGCCGGTGCGTCGCCTGACGAGGTGCCCGATGGAAATCCTGATCTTGCTCGGACTGATCCTGCTCAATGGCGTGTTTGCCATGTCCGAGATCGCGCTGGTGACTGCGCGCCGGCTGCGGCTGGCGCGAGCCGCTGAAGCCGGCAGTTTGTCGGCCTCGGCCGCCCTCGCACTGCATGACGAACCCACGCGCTTCCTGTCAACGGTGCAGATCGGCATCACGTCGATCGGCATCCTGTCCGGGATCTTCGGCGAGGCGGTACTTGCCGCGCCGCTGGCCGGCTGGCTGCAGTCGCTCGGACTGGCACGCGATTCCGCAGAGATCGGGGCGACAGCGCTCACGGTGGCATGCATCACCTATGTCGCGATCGTGTTCGGCGAACTGGTGCCGAAACGCATCGGGCAGCTGAACCCGGAGCGGATTGCGCTGGCAGTCGCGCGGCCGATGCACAGCCTGTCGGTGGTTTCCCGTCCGTTCGTACGGCTGCTCACGGTGTCGACCGAAGGCCTGCTGAAGCTGCTGGGTGCGCGTGCCGAGCGCGCGACACCGGTCACCGAAGAAGATATCGAGGCCTTGCTGACCGAGGGATCGGAGGCGGGCGTGATCGAACGCAATGAACACCAGATGCTGCGCAATGTGTTCCGGCTGGATGAGCGGCGCGCGAGCTCGCTGATGATTCCGCGCTTCGATGTGGTGTTCCTCGACGTCAGCCGGCCAATGGCAGATAACCTGGCCCTGATCGCGGATTCCGAGCATTCGCGATTTCCGGTCTGCCGCGGCAGCCTGCGCGAAGTGCTCGGCATCGCCAGCACCAAGCAGATCCTGGACCAGATGCTGCGCGGGCAGGCCCCCGACCTGGTGGCGGCCTGCCAGCCGGCTATCTTTGTCCCCGCCGGACTGACCGGGATGGCGCTGCTCGAGCATTTCCGCGCATCACAGATCCAGATGGTGCTGGTGGTTGATGAATTCGGCGAAGTCGAAGGCCTGGTCACGGTGCAGGATGTGCTCGAGGCAGTCGCCGGCGAATTTGCGCCGACCAATCTGGAGGAGGCCTGGGCGGTCCAGCGCGATGACGGCTCGTGGCTGCTGGACGGGCTGATACCGATTCCCGAACTGATGGACAAGCTGGCGCTGAAAGAGGCACCGGACGGCGGCAAATCGCGTTATCACACCCTGAGCGGGATGCTGATGTGGATGATGGAGAAGATCCCGCAAGCCGGCGATACGGTGGACTGGGAGCGCTGGCGGCTGGAAGTGGTCGACATGGACGGCAAACGCATCGACAAGGTACTTGCCACGCCGATCATGCCGACGGACGGCGCGGGGCCGGCCGCCGGCTGAGGCTAGAGGAAATTGACCCGCGAACGCAGCGACTCAATCGCAGCCACCGCATCGGCCGGCGACTTGCTTCCCGGTGCGCCGCCGCTGATCACGCCCTTGCCGGCCACCGGCGCGAGGCTGTCGACGCGAAAGCGCGGCATCCCTGCACCATGCCGGATGAAACAGGATTCATCGAAATACAGGCGGTCGCCGTTGTCATCGATCTCGTCGAAATCGATGCTCTCGTAGCCGATCAGCCTTCCGATGCCGGCGAGGCCATCAGTGACTTCTTCCGTCGTGATCGTCTTTGCGACCGGGTCGATCAGGTACACACGCATGTCAGTCCTCGCAGCCCATCAGTCAAAGCCGCCAACCATACCCGAAATAGATGACCGGCGTGACACTGCGCTCGGCGATGGGACTGTCGGCCTGCGCGTCGGACAGGCGGTTCAGGCTGACGCCATAGAACAGCGCACCGCCGGGCCCGCTTGAATACAGGCCGCTCAGGCCCAGTGACAGCGCAGTGCCCGCCCCTGCCCGGTAGGCAGGACGACCGGCAGCCGCCTCTGACGCGCGCACGCCCCAGTAATAGTCATTCATGTCTGCACTCTGCCAGGTGGCGCCGGCGATGCCGTTCAGCCGGAAGCCGCGCCCGGTGAGCAGCGGCCGGATGAACTGCAGCTGCGCGACCTGGCCCTTGCTCTTGCCCGTCACGTCGAAGCCGACGTCGAGGTTGAGCACGCCGGCCGCAGTGGTCCAGCGCACGCTTGGTCCGGCATCGAGTGCGAAATCGCGGTCGGCCATGCCTGCGGTGCGCGCATTGTCGCTCGCGTCGTAACCGAAGCGCGGCTCGGCATAGAGGCCGACCCGCAGCGAGCGGTCTGCGGATACATAGCCCCAGAGGCCGGCTTTCAGGCCGGTGACATAGGCGGTATCGCCCCAGGTGTACTGGATGACCGGCAGCACCAGGGTACGCAGGTCACTGCTGCCCGAGGTCTGCGGGAACGCGCCGATGCCAAGGCCGAAAAAATTGCGCGCTGACGGTATCGGCTGCTGCGCCTGGCGCTCGGAATCGGACTGCGCGCGCGCCGGGGGCAGGACCAGCAGGCCGGCAGCAATCAGGGCCCATGCGGGCAATGTCGACAAGCTCATGTGTTCCTCGCTCTGTGTAGGTGGCGCCGGGCCGGGGCCGGCCAACCCGGACAACTGCGGCAGGTCGGTGGCGCCGGCCGCGCCACTGCATTACGTTCCCGATGCGGCCGGCATCGCCAGCGTCCAGCCCGTGCGGCGCTCGAAGGCTTCGACATCCTCGCGGGTATCGAGATCGAGCACGAAGCGGTCGTTGGCAGTACGGTGCACATGTACGAGCTGCGGATGCCGGTCAATGTACTTGCGGCCCGCGACCTCGCCACCGGCCTCGAGCATTGCGGCGATCAGTTCACCGGCGAACAGCACCGGATTGCCGCGCTGCCCGTTCACTTCCGGATAGACGATCTGCGTGCCCGGCGGCCGCTTCCTGAATGCCGAGATCAGCTCCTCCAGTTCGGCGCTGCCGACCAGTGGCTGGTCGGCCAGCGCGATGATCACCAGGTCCCACTCGCTGCCCAGCGCCTCGAGGCCGATGCGCACCGAGGATTGCTGGCCGGCGGCCGGATCGGGATTGCGCACGATGGTCACCGGAAAACTCGCGAGCGCAGGTTCGACCTGCTCATGGTGGTGGCCGGTGACCACCACCGGGTCGCCGATGCCAGCGTCGCGCATGGCGACCAGGTGCCGGTGCAGCAGGGGCGTGCCCGTCAGCGACAGCAGGCACTTCGGCACGCCGCCCATGCGCGAACCTTCGCCGGCCGCCAGCAGCACCGCTCCCATCCGCAGCCGCCCGGCGCGCCCTCCTTCGTTCCCTAGAACACCTGCCATTGCCCGCTCTCCCTGATCCTTGCCATGTCGCGCCCGCCCCATTCGCCGGTTGTCCGGCGAGGAACCGGCAGCGCTTCTGCCGCCGAGACCATACACCAGATCGCGCCTGCCCCGCTTGCGGCTACGCTGCCCTGAAAGGAAAGTCGGGAGCCTGCCGGCAATCCGGCTTTCGGCGCTGGAACCGACGTCCGCCGAGAGCCCGGGTGCCGGAAAAACGGCTGGAATGAAAGTTGCAACCTGGCAGCAGTATTCATTAGCCCGACCAGGGACCCTTGCCTATGGCCACCACGGTGAACAGCACGACGACCGGCACAACACGCGTCACCGCGAGTTCCGGACTCCCGTCCCTGCAGCAAATGAAATCCGAGCTGACCGCCGCCCTGATTGCGGCCGGGGTGAGCGATGCGCGGGCCAGCGACATCACGCCTCGCGGCTTTCCGCGTGGCGTAAGCTGGCCCGATGCCTACCGCATGGTCACCCGCCGCACCGAGGACGGGAACGCTGCCAGCCCGGGCAACCTGGTCCTTTCCCCGGACCTGCTGAAATCCAACCTCGCAGCCACCCGGACCCTGGCGGCGCAGGGCGTGACCGAGTTGTCGCGGTTCCCGCGCGGGACCTCGGTGACCGGCGCAATCGACGCGCTCTACCGCGACACTGCCAATGGCAAGGTGGCCTCCGCCATGGCGCGCGCGGGCATTTACGACCTGTCGGCCTTCCCGGCCGGGACCGGCGCCTTTGCCGCTTTCAAGCTGGTCGAGGATCCGGACAAACCGGGCACAGTGTCGGCAGACCGGTACAAGGCCTACCAGGCGGCAAACAGTGCGCTGCAGGCGCTGGGCATCACGACACTGGCCAACTTCCCGCGCGGCACCACGGCACTCGAGGCCCGCCAGACGCTGGAACCCAAGGCCGACCTGATGCTCTCGATGCTCGGCGTCGGGAAAGTCAATTTCCGCGACCAGGGAGTTTCTTCGCTGAGTGCGCTGGCGATCCTGACGCAGCTCCCGGCCAGCCTGTCGCAAATGAAATCGCTGCCAGCCGGGCAGAGCGCCGACAAGCTGGCACTGCACGCGGTCGCCGCCAAACAGCTAGTGGCAGCCGGATACGACAGTCTGGCACCGTTCGCCACGATGGGCGGTTTCACCGGCAAGACCGTGACACCGCGCGATGCGCTGGCGGCCGTCCAGCAGCGCCCGGCGCCGGCCGACCTGCCGCCGCCGGTTTCGGCCAGCACGGAACGGCTGTTCCAGCCCACCCCCACACTGGCCAAACGCAGCTACGGCCAGCCGAATCCGGTCACCTCGTCGGTCCTTACCCCGCCCGCCAGCCAGCAGGTCAAACCCAATCCGCCGGCGACCAACGTCACGCTGGTCACGGCCGCCCAGGTCCTCGAGTTCAACAAAAGCTTCTGGACGCCGCGCGGCTGACCGGAAACGGCCGGCGGCCTCTGGCCGCCTTGTTACGCACCGAAAATTGCTGGGGAGCAATCAAGGGCCGTATACTTGCCCTGCAATAAATTTTCACCATATAAAAATGAAAAAATTCCTGTTCCTCGGCGCAGTTGCCCTGTCCGCAGCCGGCGCGCAAGCCGCTGACCTGAAACCTTTCGTGCAGATCGACAGCTCGCGCGAACGGGATTCGGTCGCCAACGAGTACATCAATGCCAACATCACGGTGGGCGTGAAGTCGGCGACCAAGTTTGAATACTCGCTCAAGCTGGGAGCCAGCGAAAAAACCCATGACGGCTCGGAATCGTATTCGCGCAATGTCGAAGCCAAAATCAAGAAATCATTCGACTTCGGCCTGCCTTTCAACCCGTATGTAGCGCTGCGTATCGGCGAGAAGACGGATAACACCACTTCCAAATCCGTCAGCCACTGGGCTGCGGATGTCGGCCTCAAAATGCCGGTCACCCAGCGCTTTGCGCTGGACGTGGGCGTCCGTTACCGTGACGCGATTAACACAACCAACAAGTACCAGAGCACCCGCTATCACGTGATGGGCCTGTACGAAATCGATCCGTCGAATGTCGTCGGCCTGCGATACAACACCAGCACGTCGAGCGACAAGCCGGAAGAAGA
>JAIXTG010000362.1 GCA_027484285.1 Oxalobacteraceae bacterium
GGCATGGACTTCAGCATTGACCGCCGCAGCGGCGCCATGCGGCTGTCGGGTCGCCGTTATGACCCGCGCTCGGGCAAGGTGGTCGAGACTACCGGCCAACTGGCCTGCCGGGTATCGGAAAAACGATGATCCTGTCCTTGTTGCGATGCCGCCTGGCGCCACTCCTGCTGTTGCTGCTGTTATCGCCGCCGGGAATCGCGCAGTCCGCGCCGGAGCACCTGCCGGCAGGCGACGACCTGCGGCAGGCGGCAGCCGTCGCGCGGGCCGAAGGCAAGCCGCTGCTGCTGATGTTCTCCCTTCCCGAATGCCCGTACTGCAGGGTAGTGCGTCGCAACTACCTGCTGCCGCTGCTGCGCCATCCGGTGCCGGCCGAACGGCCGCAGGTGCGTGAACTGATGATGACGAGCCGCCGGGCGGTCACGGATTTCGACGGAACCGTCACGACGCCGGCGGCGCTGGCCCGGCGCTACCAGGTGGCGGTGGCGCCGACGCTGGTGTTCGTCGATGCGACCGGGGCGCGACTGATCGATCCGCTGGTGGGCGGTGACCATGCCTTTTACGACGCTTACCTCGAGCGCGCGCTGGGCGAGTCGCGCCGGCTGGTGCAGGCGGGCGAGCAGCCCCGCTGAGCTTCAGACACTGACGCGGAACGGCGAAAAATCGGTACCGGCGTCAAAGTAGTCTTCATTTTCCTTGCGCTTGAGCCAGCCGACCACGCGGTAGGTGACCGGGGTCATCGCGACTTCCCAGCCCGTCTTCAGGAAGTACTGGGATATCGCGACTGCAATCACTTGCTCGGTCGGCCAGATGCCGTAAAACGCAGTCACGTAGAAGATGGATGAGTCGATCAATTCGCCGACCGCCGTCGAGCCGATGGTGCGCATCCACAGGTGGCGGCCGCGGGTCGCGAGCTTCATCCTGGCCATTACATAGGCATTGGCCATGCTGCCGGCCCAGAAGGCGATGATGGACGCAAGCACGATGCGCCAGGTGTTGCCGAACACGGTCTCCAGCCCCTGCTGGTAGCTGTCCATGTAGGCGCCGGATGCCGGCGTCAGCCCGATCACCACCAGCGACATCAGCGCGGCGAACAGCAGCGCACCGAAGCCGGCCCAGACGGCGCGCCGGTCATGTGCATAGCCATAGACTTCGGTCAGTATGTCGCCGAACAGGTAGGAAATCGGGAAAAACAGGATGCCGGCGCCATAGGTGACCTGGCCGAGCCCGGGCAGGTCGATGACCGCGGCCTTGCCGGCGCCGATCAGGTTCGAGCACAGCAGCGCCACCACGAAGGCGACCAGCAGCAGGTCGTAATAGCGATAGCGGCGCGGGGCGGCGGTCGGTGTCATTGGCGCTTGACGCTGCAGCGGCCTTTTTCGGTGAACAGCTTTGGCCGGTAGTAGGAGTGGCGCTTCTTGTCCGACAGGTTCAGCTCTTCCTGGTTGAGATAGCGGCCGCTGTTGGTCCGGTATTCATTGGCCATCAGGAAATTGCCGGACTTGAATTCGATCTTGTAGAAATACTGCTCGATGAAGCGGCTGTCGATGCGGGTCTGGTCTTCATGCGCGATCAGGACGTCATCGGTCCACTTGTCCGCCACTACCGGGATGTTCGGATTGCGTTCGTCGGCGCGCCGGGTGATCGTGCGCCGCTTCTCGTCGACCGTGAATGCAAATGTGCAAACGCCGGGTTCCTCTTTGCAGATCCACTTGTTGCCGCGCATGGCGGTTGTCTTGCAAAGATAGACCGCGGCCTGCGCCGGCGAGGCGATTGCGGTGGTCAGCAACAAGGCAAGCAGCGGTTTCGGACCGATCAATGATCGCGGCAGCATGGCGCGGAGGCGGGGCTTTTATTGAAAAAATATATTGCCGAGTATAAACCACCCCTCGGCAGATTCCCGCGTTCTTGTCGCTTGCTGCAGCCGTTCAGGATTCGGTCGCCGAACGAGGGGTTATGGGGCTGCTGCCGGCCTCGAGGGCAATCAGCTGTCCGTGAACCGAGGCACCGGGTTCGACGGTGATCGACTGGTGAGTAATATTGCCGCGGACTTCGCAGCCATCCAGCAGCTCGATGCTTTCGCTGGCGACAATATTGCCGATGACCTTGCCCGCCACGCTGATATTTTGAGCGCGAATATCGCCCCACACTTCGGCTTTCACGCCAATGATGATCCACCGTCCGTCGCCATCGGACTGTTCCAGATTGCCTGCTATCCGGCCGTCGATGCGTACTGTTTCATCGAGGTGTACCGTGCCCTCGATGCGCGTGGCCATGCCGAACACCGAACCGATATTCTGCAGTGCCTTACGTTGCGAGCTGGGTTTCATTGAGGTTATGGGGACTGGCCAAGCCGACAGACTAGCAGCGGGCTTGATTGAAGGCAACTGCACACCTGGCCCACCCGGGCAGCCGGACGAGCCCATGCTAGGATCGGCGCCATCCGATTTTCCTTGGGCATCCATGATGTGCACGGTTCGCTTTCCTGCTTGCCTGGTTCCGGCCGCTGCACCGCGGGGCCGGTTGCTGCTGTGGCTGGCGCTCTTTTTGTCAGCCCTCGGTGCGTCGGCCGCGCCTTTGCCGGTGACCGAAGTCGCGCCCGGCGTATTCGTGCATCAGGGCGAGCACCTGGAGTTTGGCGAAGGCTACCAGGGCGACATTGCCAACATCGGCTTCGTGATCGGCGAGCAGGCAATCGCCGTGATTGACAGCGGGGGCAGCCGTGCCGTCGGGGTCGCGCTGCGCGAGGCCATCCGTGCCCGTTCCTCGCTGCCCATCCGCTACGTGATCAATACGCATGTGCATTCGGACCATATTTTCGGCAATGTCGCGTTTGAACAGGACAGCCCGCAGTTCATTGGCCATCAGCGGCTGCCGAATGCCATGCGCGCGCGTGCCGAGGCGTACGAATCTAACCTGAAACGCATGCTGGGCGATGCAGCTGTCGGCAGCCGCGTCGTGCTGCCGACCCGGACAGTCTCCGGCGAGCTGGCGATCGAGCTCGGCAACCGGCGGCTGCTCTTGCGCGCCTGGTCGCCTGCGCATACCGATCATGACCTCACGGTATTTGACGAGAAGACGGCCACCCTGTGGACCGGCGACCTGCTGTTCATCGATCGTGCACCGTCGATCGATGGCGATGCCAAAGGATGGCTGGCCGCGATGGCCGAGCTGGCGGCACTGCCGGCAGCGCGCAGCATTCCCGGCCACGGCCCGGTGGTAACGAACAGTGCGCCGGCACTGGCGCGGCAGCAACGCTACCTGCAGGTCCTGATCGACGA
>JAIXTG010000006.1 GCA_027484285.1 Oxalobacteraceae bacterium
CGCGCGCTGAGCCGGTCCACCGCCAGCGCGAGCAGCAGCATCGCCAGTATCACGGTTGCCGCCTGCGGTTCGCGCAGCAGCGACAGCTCGTAGTACAGCATCTGGCCGAGGCCGCCGGCACCGACGAAGCCGAGCACGGTGGCCGCCCTCAAATTCA
The DNA here is from genome assembly GCA_027484285.1 of Oxalobacteraceae bacterium. Classification (GTDB taxonomy): domain Bacteria; phylum Pseudomonadota; class Gammaproteobacteria; order Burkholderiales; family Burkholderiaceae_D; genus Pernthalerella. Next base: position 158 of record JAIXTG010000006.1, read on the forward strand.
TTTCCCACCGGTACAGCACATAGGCAATCAGCTGTGCCGACAATGCCGGCAGCGTACCGTAAGCGAAGGCGAGGCCGCGCGGCGCACCGCAAAGCAGCAGCGCATCGCGCGCACCGGTCGGCGCATTCTCGATACTCTCGGCAAACAGGCGCCCCAGTACGCCGCCGGTATGCAGCGCCAGCGCCAGTACGCCGGCGAACGGCCCGAGGCCGACGGCCAGCACCATCAGCGCCGCCCACACCAGTTCCGGCACGGAACGCAGCAGGTTCAGCAAGCCGCCCGCCACCCAGCGGGCCGGACGGCCCGCGCGGCCGCCGGACAGCCGCACCGCGGCCAGCAGCGCACCGAGGATGGCGGCCAGCAGCGTACCCAGCACCGAAATCGCCACGGTTTCCAGCGAAGCATGCGCGATGCGCGCGAGGTAGTCGCCGCCAAGCTCGGGCTGCAGGAAACGGGCGGCATAGGCGCCCATCTGGGCCAGCGCATCGGCCGACAGCAAGGCTGACATTCCGCCGCCCAGGCTGGCCAGGCTGGCAGCGACCGCCGCGAACGTCACCAGCGGCAGCAGGATGCAGCGCAGGCACAGCGGCCCGGCGGCATCGCGGCCGCCGGACAGCAGGCCGCGCAACAGCGCGCTCAGCAGGTCGGCCAGCAAAACCAGCCACAGGAATACCAGCAGGATGGTGGCGACCTCGCCGCCGTTCAGCATGCGCATCGCCTGGTCCATCAGCTGGCCGAGCCCGCCGGCGCCGACGAAGCCCATCACGACCGACGCGCGCACCCCGCACTCCCAGCGGTAGACGGTGTAGGACGCGAGTTCGCGCAGGCAGGACGGGAGCAGCCCCCAGGCCAGCGCCCCGATGCGGCCGCTGCCGGACAGCAGCAATGCGCGCGCCGGCCGCGGGTCGGTCGAATCCAGGATTTCCGCATACACCTTGGCCAGCATGCCGCCATAGGTGAGCGCGAGGGCCAGCACGCCGGCCCACGGACCGAGCCCGAGCGCGCGCACCAGCAGCAGCGCCCAGACAATCTCGGGCACGCCGCGCAGGCCGAGCACCACGGCGCGCAGCAGCGAGCGTGCGGCGCGTGCCAGCCGATGGCCGGGTCCGGGCCCGATCGACGAGACCGACAGCGACTCGGACAGCGCAATGCCGGCCGGAATCGCAATCAGCATGCCGAGGGCGACGCCGGCGGTGGCCATGGCCAGCGTCTCGAGGGTCGCGGCCGCCACCAGCCGCAGGAAACCGGCATCCAGCGCCGGCGGGAAGAATTGGGACAGGAAAGCGCGCATGGTGGCGAGGTTGCCCTCGTCGAACAGCGCCGCCGGGTCTGCCTGCGCAATGCGCGCCAGCTGGAACAGCAGCGCAAGCCCGGCCACCACGCCGAGCGCGCGCTGCGGCGCGGCCGGATCGAAGGCGGCGCGCGGTACGCGGGCAAGCGCAGCATTCATGCGAGCTGTCTCGGCACCCGCCCGGCCTCGGCGGCATAGAGCTCGGCCAGCACCTGCTCGCCGACTTCGGCTGCCGGCAGGTCGAACGCGATACGGCCGTCGCGGATGCCGACAATCCGCGGGAACCAGCGCAGTGCGACATCCACTGCATGCAGGCTGACCACCATGGTTGCGTCCGGCCGCGAGCGCTGGTGCAGCACCTGCATCGCCTGTTCCGACAGCGACGGATCGAGCGAAGATACCGGCTCGTCGGCCAGCACCAGCTCCGCTTGCTGGCAGATCACGCGTGCCATGCCGACCCGCTGCAGCTGGCCGCCCGACAGTCGGTCGCAATGACTGAAAAGGTAATCCTCGATGCCGAGCGCATCGAGGATGTCGCGGGCGCCGGCCATGTCGGCCGGATACAGCAGCGAGGCCAGCGACTTCCACGCCGGCCAGCGGCCAAGCCGGCCCGCCAGCACTGCGGTGACCACCCGCTGCCTGCCGGGCAGCGGCGGCGCCTGGTGGATCAGGCCGATGCGGCAGCGCAGCCGGCGCAGCGCACTGCCCGACAGCTGCCACGGCGTTTCACCGAGCAGCGCGATGCTGCCGGCCTGCGGCCGCAGCGCGGTTGCCATCAGGTTCAGCAGCGTGCTCTTGCCTGCGCCCGACGGCCCGATGATCGCGACCCGCTCGCCGCGCGCCACCTGCAGCGACACGCCGCGCAGCGCCGTCCGGCCATTGGCATGGGCAAAGTCGACATCCTGCAGCGCTGCGCTCATCGCTGCCCCGGCCGGACGCAGGCCGCGTTCACTTCAGCAGGCCGGCAGCCTGTGCCGCTGCCTCGATGCCGTCATAGTTCGATGCACGGGTCGGCAGGTAGCGCGACGCGCGCTGCAGCTGCATCAGTTCCTTGTGCTCGGGATTGCCGGCATCCAGCTTCAGGAAGGCGGCCGTGATCTTTTTCTGGAGCGCAGGGTCGAGGTCGCCGCGCGCGGTCCAGTTGTAGTCGAAGTAAGGCGGCGTGGTCGACAGCACCCTCACCTTCGCGGCATTCGGATTGCCCGACTCGATCAGCTTGTCCAGCACCGATGCATTCAGCACGCCGGCTTCGGCACGGCCGCTGGCGACGAAGGCGACGGTCGCGTCATGCGCGCCGGAAAAGGCGATGTTCCTGAAATCCCTTTCGGGGTCGATCCCGGCCTGCTGCAAAAAATGGCGCGGCATCAGGTGGCCGGAGGTCGACGACGGCGAACCGAACGCGAAGCTCTTGCCTTTCAGGTCGGCCAGGGATTTTGCCGGGCTGTTCAGCGGCACGATGAAGCGGCTGGTGAATTTTTCGTCTTCGGCGCGCTGGACCAGCGGCGTGGCGGCGCCGTTCGAGCGGCGCTTTGCCTGCACGAAAGTGAAGCCGCCCAGCCATGCGAGATCCACCTTCTTCGCGGCCAGCGCCTCGACCACGGCCGCATAGTCGGACACCGGCACGAAGCGCACTTCCATGCCGGTTTCCTTCGCCAGATAGTCGCCGAGCGGCGCGAATTTGCGCTGCAGCTCGGTCGGGGATTCATCCGGAATGGCGGACACGCGCAGCACATTCTCTGCAGTGGCCAGCGATGCAGTCGACACAGTGGCCAGCATAAGCATCGCCGCCGTGGCGCGCGACAGCCAGCGGGCGGCGGCATGGCGCACAGAGGCGACCGCGCCGGGTTTCTGCTCGGATTGGCTAGTCATCGGAACTCCGTAAGAAAGGGGTGGCAAGTCGCCGCACGCCGGCTGCCGTCGGGACTGGCGGACTGCGGCGGCGCGTAGCTTAGCGTGAATCGACAGCGCAGGTGCGGAAGCCGCAGAACATGTCGCCGCGTGCCGGCTGGTAGAAGTTGCGGAAACTCATCCGGCGCAGCCGCGGCGGCGTCCAGCGGCTCGCGCCTTTCAGAACGCGATAGCTGCCGTCGAACCACGGGCGCGAATAGTCGGCATACGGGTCGGGACTGAACTCGGGGAAAGGCGAAAAGATGCTGGCCGTCCATTCCCAGACGCCGGCAAAGGCATCCGGCCCCACTGCCTGCGCATAGCGCTGCCATTCGAATTCGGTGGGCAGCCGCCGTCCGCGCCAGCGGCACCAGGCTTCGGCCTCGTTGGCACTGACATGGCAGACCGGCTCGTCCGGCGCGAGCGGCAGCCAGCGGTCGCCGACCCGCTGTTCCCACTGCTCGCCGCTGCGGCGCCAGTAGCGCGGCATGCGCCGCTCCGGATCGCGCTGCACGAACTCGAGATAGTCGCGCTGGGTGACGGGCGCGGCCGAGATGGCGAAGGCCGGCACCCGCGCCCGGTGCGCCCATTTTTCATTGTCGAATGCAAAGCCCGCGCCGCGCCGGGCGCCGACCTCGATGTCGGCGTCGTCGAATGCGAGGTCGCCTGCGCCGGCGGGCGCTGCAATCGCATAGGACCGGACCGACGCGGGCCATGGCCAGCCCGCAGTCTGCCAGCTGCAGGCAAACGCCTCGTTATGCATGTCCTGATGGAACAGCGCGAGCTGGATGAAGTAGGCAGTCGCCGGATCGGGCTCGCCCTGCTGCAGCAGCCGGACAGTGTCCGCGCAGACGCTCTCGACGTAGTCGTGCACGGCCGCCAGCGGTGGCAGCGGCAGGTCCCAGCGGGTGGCGTGCGGCACGACGGAAGAATTGAACAGTGCATCCGCATCGCGCAGGCGCGACGGCTGTGCGGCGTCACCCTGCCGGTGCACCCAGAACTCGTGGAACCAGCCGACATGGCCGAATTCCCAGTGCGGCGGATTGACGATCTTCAGCTTCGGCATCGGCTGGCCATGCGCCTGCCAGTGCGCGAACAGGGCCATGGTGCGCTGCTGGCTGTCGGCCAGATCGGCCAACAGCGCGGCGGCCGGCGGCGGTGATCCGAAGGTGAGGTAGTCCGGAGTATCCAATCGCGCACGCTTTCGTTGCCGGGTCGGGGAAAAACAGGCGGTCGCCCGATTCTACTCCCCGGCCCGCGCCGGACCGGCGTTGTTACAGGTGGCCGCGCACGAAGGCATCGATGCGCCGCACGCCCTCGCGGATGGCATCGTCGGAAGCCGCATAGCTGAGCCGGATGTGCTGGCCTTCGCCATCGGCGCGCGGGCCGAAGTGGATGTCGGCCAGCACCGCGATGCCGGCCTCGTTCAGCAGCCGCTTGCGGAACTCCTCGGAATCCGCGCAGCCGGTCAGCCGGCAGGCTTCGGTCACGTTCGGCCATGCATAGAACGCGCCGCCGGGCGACTTGCAGGACACGCCCGGCACCTGGTTCAGCAGTTCGACCACCAGGTCGCGCCGGCGATGGAACACTTCGCGCATGCGATCCGCGTCGTCCTGCGGGCCGTTCAGCGCCTCGACGCCGGCCCACTGCGTGATCTGGGAGGCGCAGGATTCCGTGTTGGTGATCCAGGTAGTGAAGAAAGGCGCGAGCCGGCGGTTGGCGGCATAGCCGAGGCGCCAGCCCGTCATCGCATAGGTTTTCGACAGGCCGTCGGCAATGATGGTTCGCTCCTGCATGCCGGGCTCGGCCGCGATCGACGAGAACTCGCCGTCGTAAATCAGGCGGCCGTAGATCTCGTCGGCATACACCCAGACCTGCGGATGCGCGCGCAGGATCTCGGCGATCGCCGCCATGTCCGCCTTCGGGATGATGCCGCCGGTCGGGTTCTGCGGCGAGTTCAGGATCAGCAGCTTCGTCTTCGGCGTGATCTTGTCGGCCAGCTCCCGCGGGTCGAGGCTGAAGTTGCGCGCCTCGCGCAGGAAGATCGGCACGCCGACCGCGCCGTTGGCCTTGATCTGCGATTCGTAGATCGGAAAGCCCGGGACCGGGTAGATCACCTCGTCGCCGGCACCGTAGTCGGTGACGGACAGGATGGTGTAGGCAATGAAGGGCTTGGCGCCGGCGGCGACGACCACATCATCCGGGCTGACCTGGATGCCGCGCGTGCGCGCGATCTCGTTGGCGGCGGCCTGTCGCAGCTCGGGAATGCCGGCCGACGGCGTATAGCCATGGCGGCCGTCGCGGATCGCCGTGACTGCCGCATCCTGCACATTGACCGGGGTCGGGAAGTCGGGCTGGCCGATGCAGAAGGACACGATGTCGCGCCCCTCCCTCTGCAGCCTGCTGACTTC
>JAIXTG010000200.1 GCA_027484285.1 Oxalobacteraceae bacterium
TGAACTGGCCCGATGGCTTGAAGTCAGCACCCCACAGATCTCGCGGATACGGCACGGCACTCTGCCAGTAACGGCCGCCCTGCTGGCCAACCTGCTGGACGCCACAGATGTGAAGCTGACGGAGTTGGAGAAGAGAGTCAGTCAGACGCCGGAGGATTGGCGGGAGCGGGTGAAGGCAGGTGCGAAGAAGCAGGGACGAGAAAACAAAAACCCCACCGCCTTGTGAGCGGTGGGGCTATAAGAGCCAACCACTGCTTATTTAAGCGATCTGCAGCGCCTTCAGAATCGGCATCTGCTTCTCAGCAAACATGGTCGCCTGCGCCGTCAACTCAGCGATGTTGTCCTCTGCACTTTCGATCGTCTGGCCTTCACGCACCAACCGTTGCCCCTGCATAGCGAGCACTTCCCATGCGGCCTTGGCCCATTCCTCAGGGCGCTTCTTGCCGTGCGATTGCGCGAGCAGGAACAATTGGGCAAAGCGCCCCACTAGCACTCCGCCACAAGTGACGGGACTGGCCAGATAACTGATCTCGCCGCTGCCGCGTGCCTTGTCGATCAGGTATGCGTTGATCTTGTCGGCGGTCTTTTTTGCTTTAGCAGTCACTACCTCGTCCTGCACTGAAACGATGTGTCCCGCACCAGTCAGCGCCATCACGGCCTGCAATACCTGCGCAAAGTTAATCCCCCGGGCAGCAACACCAATCTCGATCTGACGCAAAGTCTTAGTCTTATGGTCGGCCAGCGAATCAAGGATTGGATAATAAATGTCTGGACTCATTGTCAATTCGCTTATGGCTCCGGAAATCTTTAATGAAACATCAGATCGAGATGTCAGAAGCATCACCTTATGTGCACGCAGTGCTTCAGCCTGTTGGAGTCCCGAAAGTATTCTCGCGCCCTTGACCCAATAATCTCGTCGAAAATATTGGTTCACCATAAAGTCGCGCACACTCTCCCGAAACATCGGATCCGGAATTTGCTTTAAAAACGCCTGCTGATCTGCGGTCAGGTTGAGCACATCAATGTGGTCGAGGTAGTTGGCCGAGCAGGCGTACTGCACCTTCGCTGAACTGAGCCAGTCGGCCATCGTTGCAAAGTGCATCGGGTGCCAGTCGCGGTTAAAGTATTCGTGCGCGAGATAGTGGCGATTCTGTTCCTTCAACTTCTTGATGCGCTCGCCGACCAGTGGGTTGGCCCGGGAGAAAAGCGGGTTGGTGGAAAGCAGTTGGTCTGCAAAGTCGATTGCGTCATCAATGCGCGAGACGATCCCCCGCCCTTCGGAGCCGATCACTTCCGCGTGCTCAGTCATCAGGTGGCGCATTGGGGCAAATGCTGCCCAGCCGGGCAAAGTGTTGTAACTGATGTAGAGCACGCCGCCGACTTTCAATTTGCGCCGGATGAAGTCAACGATTGCGGTGCGGTTCTCGTCCGAGATCCAGCTCCAAATGCCATGCAAGCCGATGTAGTCAAAGTCAGGTAAATCGGGACGCGAGCAGAAATCAGTAAATGCTTGATCAACGAGATGGACGCTGGCACCCGATACGTCAGCCAGTTCCTGAGCGAAGCCGGCCTGCGCCGGATTGAAGTCGGTGCCGTGCCACGACGTGATTGAACCAGCTGCATGCAGGTTAACGCTCAAGCCTTGCCCAAAGCCGAGTTCACAGGCAGTGCCGATATCGGGGCAAACCAGACCTTGAGATAGGAAGGCGAGTTTGACGCGTAGGGGATTGAGTTCTTGGTAGTAGCCGTACGTGTAGCCGATATCGGCCACGTAGCCGGAAGTCCAGTCAGTCATGGTTCACGGGTCGGTTAAAGTAAGAAAATTGATCTTTAAACAAAAAAAGCCCCACCGCCTTGTGAGCGGTGGGGCCGACTACCTACTGCGTTAGCTTGCTGCGCTAAGGTGCCTTAGGCGATGAACACTGCGTGGTTAGTCGTAGCGTTTGCCGTCACCAGAGAAGTAACGCCCGTCACGCCAGCCAGCAGCACCAGCGAGTCGCTTGCCACACCGTTGCTGTAGACCATTGTCGCGTCTGCAGTACCGTCACCGTTATCATCGTAGGCAAATGCAGCGATATCGAGGTCAGCGGTGTTTGCAGCAAGATACCCGATGACGTCCGCAAGGTTCGACGAGTTGATCACCAATGCAGCGGCGTAAGTGGCGGCGTCATCGAACTGGACAACACCGGTGGTCACGCTGTGCGATTTGATCAGACCAAAGTCAGTACTGGTTGCGACAGTCGCTACCGCGCCGGTACCAGCGAAGTCCAACAAGTCCGACATATTCGTGCCGTTGGCTTTCAGGAAGCCGGTGATCTTGTCGTTTCCACCCACGGTCGCAGCAGAATCACCTGCAGCAAAAATGAACGAGATGTTCGACGTCGCTCCCGTGCCGTTGGTATGGGTGACAGTGATGTCATCGACGCCCGAGCCACCAGTAACGGATACAGAGGCGTTCAAGTTATTAGCCAAGGTACCAGTCGTCAGAGCGATCGTGTCACTGCCTGCTCCGGTATTGATAACAACCGTGCCTGCTGTGTCATCGCCCACGAGAGAGGCGGCGACGAGCGTGATCTTGTCGTTACCAGCTCCCGTAGTGACCGATTGGGCTACGTTTGCCGTCTTGCCGTCGCTCGTCGTGGTGTGGGTCAGAGTCACGTTCTTGTCATACAGGCCGGACGACCACACGAAAGCGTTACCGCTTCCAGTTTGATCAGCGGCTTCGGTCACGGTGATACCGTTCGCGAAGGCTGCCCGCGCTGCTGCGCCCAGACCCGTGATGCTTTCAGCAACAGCACCACCAACAAGCTTCAGGTTCTCCATGCCACTGACATAAGTGAAGTTATTGTCGGTCAGCGAGGACGCTGCCGAGATAGTCAGCGTATCGGTACCAGCACCTCCATTGATCGTGGTGTCGGTCACACCGTCAGCCGCCAAAATCGCCGACGTGGTCGTAAAGTTGTCGTTACCGTTGCCACCGTTGTAGGACGAACCCTCGGCACCAATCGTCATGGCGTCAGCAACGCCCGAACCAATCACGCTGGAACCTGCAATCAGCGAGCCGGCAACCGTCAGACCAGTCGAAGTGGTTTCACCATCACCGGTCAGTGCGGAAGCATCGATAGTTGTCGCCAGTGTGGTGGCGGCATTAGCGATGTTGACCGCGGTACCCGACAGGTTGATCTTCGTGAGCTTGTCAGCCGTGATCGAGGCAACCGTCGTCGTCTTATTCGCAGCAGACTGGGTTACGGTCGGGCCCGCGTTGGTTTTGATATTCAGGGTTTCAAAGCCGTTGGCGGTCAGTGCGGCGATATCGGTCGCCTCGCCGGTCGTGGTGCCGGTGCCTGTGACGATAGACAGGACATCGGCCGTGCCCGTGGAGGTAGCCAGCGAGAACGACTGAGCGTCACCCGTACCTGCTACGGCGTTCGCGCGGATCGTGATGTTGGCAGCTTGAGTAGCCGTCAGGTTCGTCAGGGTCGATGAGTCTGTCAGTTGCAGTGCCGTGACACCCGACAGCGAAGTTGCCATGTTCAGCGTACCTGCGGTGCGGATCGTCTCGAAATTCACGAACCGTGCAGCTTCGGCAGCCGTATCGATCAGCGTGTTGGTGACGACCAGCGTGTCGCTACCGGCGCCGCCATCGATTTTTCCGTCGCCGGACAGTGCGTTGGTGGTCGTAATGACATCAGCGCCGGAACCACCAGTAACCGAGATGGTACCCAGCGTACCCAGCGTCGCGGTCAGGCCGCCGGTCGATGCCGACGCGTCAATTACAGCAATGCTGTTGTCCAGTGCTGCGGTCAGTTCCACGGCACCAGCGCCGGTAATGGTCACTTTACCGCCCGTAGCAACTTGGTCGGTGGCTTGCGAGAGAAGGTCACCTTTCAGGCCGGTGGTGGCGTTGATAGTGACACTTGTCAGGCTGGCGTTGGCCAGATCGACGGTGCCAACCGTATTCGCTGCACCGGTCGAGTTGACTGTCGCGGAAGTAGCCGTGCCGGTAACGGTGATACCAGCGGTCATTTTGGTGCCGCCGGAGATGTCCAGCTTGACTGCATCCGTTGCGGTTGCGTAGGTGCCGGTAACTGCGCCCTGCACAACAGTACCGTTGCCGTTAACGCCAAGAGCAGCGCCCGTAGCCAGATTAGTGACGGCCAGCGTGCCGGTGCCACGGTCAGCGACAACTTTGGTGACGCCGGCAGAAGTCGAAGCGTCGATGGCCGCTGCGCCAGCACCGGTGTTGCGAACGTTGATTGTCTCAACACCGCTGACATCTGCACCGTTCAACACGGCGGTTCCTGCAGTTACGATGACGTTCAGGACATCATTTGCCCCGGTCGCATTGATGGTGTCAATACCGGTCAGCGTGTCCGTGTCGGTACCCGAAACTTGCGCGTTGTAGATGGTGTTGCTGGAGGCCGGGGTATCCGCACCAGTAGTGAGCGTAATAGCCAGCCACTCTGCAATCTCTTTGTAAGTCAAAGACTTACGCGGGTTTTGAAGCCTCCTAAGCGCCCACTTCCGACCACTTTCCTACCGCAAAAGGCATATTTTCAGTCTTATCGGATATTTTCTTTGTCTTTTTAAAGACTTAGCCGCGTCACCTATCTATATAGACGCAATTTGCAGCCAATCCGACGTACCAACTACCTACCAACCGAAGCCATCTAGTGCAAAGGCCACCCAATGTGTCTCATCAGGTGGCCTTTGTGCCTTTTGGGTAGCTCGGGATGCTGTGCTCATTGTGGCGCATCAGGCGGGTTTTGTGCCTTGAGAATGACGCCAATCGCCCCGTCATCGCGGGTGACGAATTCGATGCCAGCCAGGCTCAGTGCCTTGACCACCTTGTTGAGTGTTGAGCTGCGGCTGTCGGCCAGCGCCCCTTCCATGCGCAGCAGCGCCGACATCGAGATGCCCGAGGCCTGGAGCAGGTCCTCCCGGCTCCAGCCCAGCATCGCGCGCGCGGCGCGGATCTGTCTTCCGTCGATCATGGTCGACTCCTTCTTTTTGCTCGGTCTTGGTAGGTGAATATTTCTGTTTGATTAGACGCTTTTTATGTCCTTTCCGGCGCATTGTATCGTAGCATGACCCTCAATAGATAGAGGAGCACGACGATGCCAGCACAAGCGTTGACGACCGAATTCCTGGCCACGCTGCCAGGTCGCGAGCCCGCCTCCGGGGCCGTGAGTTACTTCGATACGGAGATCAAGGGCTTCTTGCTGGAGCATCGCGCCAGCGGCGGAGCAACCTTCTACTTCCGCTACCGCGATGCGGCCGGCAAGGTGCGACTGAACCGGATTGGCCGGGCCGATGAGATTTCGGTGTCGGACGCCCGGGCCAAGGCGCACAAGATGAAGCAGATGGTCACCGAGGGTGGCGACCCCAAGGTGGAGAGCCACCGCTTCAAGGATGTGCCGACCTTTGGCGATTTCGTGGCCGAACGCTATCTGCCCTACGCCAAGACCCGCAAGCGCAGCTGGGAGACGGATGAGACGATGCTGCGCAACCACCTGCTGCCGGTGTTTGCCGAGTTCCGGATGAACCGGATCACCCGCTCCGATGTGGTGGCGTTCCACCACGCGGTGTTCGAGAAGGGTTACGCGGCCGGCACCTGCAACCGGATGATCGTGCTGATGAAGTTCATCTACAACTGCGCGATCCGCTGGGACATCCTGCCGCCCAAGGGCAATCCTTGCGATGGCGTGGAGCCCTTTGAGGATCACGGGGCGCGGGAGCGTTACCTGACGACCGAGGAGGTGCAACGACTGTTTGATGAGCTGGACACCAACCGCAATGTGCAGGTGGGCCAGGTGATCCGGCTGCTGCTTTACACCGGGGCAAGGAAGCGCGAGGTCCTGGATGCACGTTGGGACGAGATCGATTTCAACCGCCGGATGCTGACGGTGCCAGCGGCGCGGTCGAAGTCGAAGAAGCCGCGTCACATTCCGCTCTCCGATGCGGCGGTGGAACTACTGCTGTCACTGCCCCGGCAGGACGATATCCCCTGGGTGTTCTTCAATCCGAAGACCAAGAAGCCGCCGGTGTCGATCTTTTACGCCTGGGACTCGATCCGGAAGAAGGTGGGCTTGGGCGAGGTGCGGCTGCACGACCTGCGCCACAGCTACGCGAGTTTCCTGGTCAATGCCGGGCGGTCGCTGTACGAGGTGCAGAAACTGCTGGGTCACCACGATCCGAAGGTGACGATGCGCTACGCGCACCTGTCGCCGCAGGCGATGCTCGAGGCGGTCAATGTGGTGGGGAATGTCGTGGGGCGGCGGCCGGTGGTGGCGACCAACAATGGAACACCGCAGGTCGCGGCTACGGCGTGACCTACCGAGCCCCCGCATCAGCGCGGAAGTAGCCGTCCCAAAACCTCAGCGCCTCTTCGAACAGCTCGTTCAAGGGGCGCTGCTCTCCTCCTTCCAGGGACACGGTGTACTCCGCCGGGTGTTCGGAAACCGGACCGCCTGGCCCGAAGTAGAACGTGGCACCCAGCATCTCCACGTCTGTCGCCGCCACTTTGCCTTGCGGCTTGGTTATTCGAGCGTGCTTGTACAGCGTGGTGATGTCGTGCATCACCCCCAAGGCCGGGCACTGCTGGCGCAAGGTAGCTTGAAGATCGGACTTCTGCTGGCACTGCGGATTCAAGCGTGGGTCTTCGAAGATCCAGTCGACCAGGTGCCACAGCGATGCTGCCAAGTTGAAGGCTTCCCTGGCCGTTGGATGCTGGCGGTAGTGCAGCGCGTTCGGGAGCACCACCTCCTGCCAGTACTGCGCCGGCGACTCGATGCCCAGTACCGATGTCATCACACCGCCTTGATGTTGGGCATGCCACCTGGGCCGGCCGCGTGGATGCTGTGGAAGCGATCCAGCAGACTGTGCAAGCGGGCGATATCGGGATTCAACCAGAGGAGCCAGGTTTCCGACTCCCTGACCAATGCCGGCAAGTTGGGCCAGTGCCAGACAGGTTCATGGTGGAACACCCGGTTACGTAGGGTGCGCAACTGAGCCGCATAAGGAGACTGATCTTTTCTGGTGCGCAGTTTGCGGGGCGCGTTGCTGAAAATCTTCGGCGCCATGGCTGGCCAGAGAACCCGGCTACGCTCGTAGCGAACGTCGAGCAAGCTGGTCCAGAACCCAAAGGTCAGCTCCGCCACTACGCGTCCGGGCGTCGGACTCAGCCGGTGACGCGCGATTTTCTGCTTGGCCTCCAGAACCTTGGAGGCATCCCGCTGATCCAGCCACGCGTCGTCGTACCAGTCCAGTCGCTGGAAATGCTGGCTGAGCACCTGATGGAACCGATTGCGCAACGTGATTTCACTCAGGTTGAGCAAGGGATACAGGCTCTCACACAGAGCGATGTTCCAGAGGTAGAGTGCCACGGCCCGGTCGCGGTCACCCCCCGAGTGGTTCAGGTAAGGCACCAAGCGCTCAGGCGCAAAGGCTGCCTCGAGCTCCGACCAGGTGATCGTCGTGCCCGAGGGGGTCGGTGCTGCTTGGCTGCCGGAGCCTGTTTGTTGCATGGATTGCCCTCTCTACCTCGCCGTCAAGGCACAGCGGGGACTGGCAATCGGTGGCGGAGGTGTGTTATATTTCGTCTGCAGTCCCCGGGCTATTCCTCTCCCAGTCTCCAATGAGACTGGTGATGAACCCGGGGTTAGTCTTTTCTGGGGTCGGAAAATCACAAATCCGCTCCCTGTCCAAGCCGTCATTTTACCGGCGCACCCCAATACAAAGCAAAAATCCCCCGACCCCACCGCCGGCAAAGGCAATGAGATCGGGGGATCGTCGTTTCAGGTTGTCGTGCCGGGCAGCACCGGTCAGCGTGCCGGCCCACGCCACTTGTCGAAGCTGCGCGCCCCGGTGTAGCCCAGGTAGCCAGCACCAAAGAGCCACCACAGGCTCTCGGGCACCGCGCCCAGCAGCTTATTGAGGTTCTCCGCCGCCTGGAAGACGTGCGTTGGCCACCAGATGCCGATGATGGCACCCATCACGCACAGCAGGATCACGCCGTAGATCACGTACAGGAAGGTCGGCCGTGCCCGGCTGGTCCAGGGGTCGGCCGAATTGGCCTCAGCCAGGATCGCCGACAGGCTGGTCTGCATCTCCTGCAGCGCCAGCTGCCCTTCGGCTTGCAGTAAGGCGAGCTTGGCTTTTTCGCGCTCGGCAGGATCGGGCACCAGGCGGTCGATCAGACGACTGCCGGCTTCCAGCAGGCCCGGGGCCAAGGTGGTGAGGATCGGGGTCATACCGTGCCCTCCACGAATTCAGCCATCCGGTTCATCCAACCGGCGGCAAAGGCCGATTGCTTCGGGTCGTTGGTGATCAGCCGACCGAGGTGACGCAAGCGCTGCCCCAGCACCTTGCCGCAGAGCACACCTTGGTCAACAGCAGCCAGTGCGGCGCGGGTCTTGGGACCGATGACGCCGTCGGCCGTAACACCGAGCGCCGTCTGCAGCCACTGCACCGTCCGCTTCGGCCCGGAATGCACACCGGAATCGACCAGCAGGTGCAGCAGCGCCGGATGCGTGATGGTCTCGAACCCAGGGCCGGTGATGTACTGCTGGCGGTAGATGGCACGGGCTTCGGGTTCCGTCAGCGCCTGCACTTCAGCAGCCGTGGCCGGGCGGCCAAGCTTTCGCCAGCTTCCCAACGTCTGTGCGGTGATGCCGAAGTTCGTCGGCCCGCCCCGGTCGGCCGGGTGATTCACGTAGCCGCCTTCGCGGCGAAGGATGTCATCCAGAATCTGTTCGATGGTGTTCATGACCGCTCCTTGCCCAGACGCGTCTGCGCCCAGCGTTCCAGTTGGTAGATGGCCTGGCTGCCCATGTGGCCGGAGATACCGACCAGCGCAGCGGTGACTAGGGGATTGAACTGCGCGGCCTCGCACAGCCAGAAGGTGATGAGGCCAGCGAAAGCGGAGGTGGCGATCTCGCCGATGAGTTCAACCACGTTGAAGGCACGGGTCTCACCGGATTTGACCTTGCGGTAGAAATTGACCAGGCCACCCCAGGCGGCCAGGCCCGTCACCCACAGGTAGGTGATCAGGCCGTAGGTCGAAGGATCTTTTTCGGGCACGGTGGCCTCCTTACTCAGATTGGGTGATGGGAACGGGAGCGGCGGTGAATCGCTCGCACTCGACCTGCGTCGTGTAGCCCTGGGCACTGAGGCGGTGCTCGACACGCTTGATGCGCCAGTCTGTGGGGATACCCGGGCGCAGGGAGAGCGACAGCCGTCCCTCGGCGGCGAGCCTCGGATCACCGGGTAGGCTGAACGAGAGTTCGCCCTGCCCACGCTCCCCAGTGTTCTTGCGGGTAGCAGCCGCTGCCTTGGCTTCCGCTTCGGTGGCGTGGACGTAGCGGATTTCCTCGAAGGGCGGCGATCCAGTGGTCACTTCCCGGCGCTCGCCTTTCTCGAAGTCCCACCAATATGCCTTGGTGCCGCCGGTGGCTGTCGTCGGTGGTTTTTGCGTATCGCCATCGCTGGTCGAGCCGCTGCCGCCGGGTTTGCGCGCCGAGTGCCGATAGCGCCACTCCGCCAGATCACTCGCTGTGAGCTTGATCGTTGGCATCACCTGCCCGGTGATGGTCTTGATCGCCCCCTGCTTGGCCAGCACGAGAAACCCCGCCACGGGTTTGGCCACGGCATCGTGCTTGGCGGCCAGGCGCGTGAGCAGCGCCATGTCCGACTCGGCGGTCTGATCCAGATGCGGGATCGCGATGGTGCCCAGCTCCGGATCAATCTTGGCCTGATAGCGGTGCTCACCAGCGATGGTCTCGACCAGTTGGCCAAGCGTCGTCGCATCCCAGGAGCGGGTCTTGGGACTGCGAAACGGCCCGACCATATCGGCGGCCTTGGCCGACACCGTCAGCGTGGCCGGCGGCGAGCGGATCTCGACCTCATCGACGATGAAACGCCCCAAGGACACAAGCCGGGTTTCGGCATAGCCCAGCGACACAGTCAGCACCGTACCGATGCGCGGCAGCTCAGCAATCGCGCCGTCCTCACGGCGACGATCATCGAGGGTCAGTTTCAATTCATCGGACTGGATGCCGGCTTCGTCGGTCACGACCAGTTCGATCAGCCGGTCGCGGATGGCAGCGGTGATCTCTTGGGTGCCGGCGTAAATGCGGAACAGTGGTTGCATGGCCCCCTCCTCGTATTGGGCTCACGACCACAGCCGGATCACCGGCGCTTCAGTCGGCAGCGGCAGATCGGGCAACTCGACCACCAGGCCAGCCACAAGGACCGGGGGTAACTGGGCCAACTGCGGATTGGCTTCGAGCACGGCGGTCAGTACATCGCTGCGCCCGTAATGCCGCCAGACCAGATCGTCGAGCACATCGCCATCACGGGTGATCACCCGTTTGAAGATCGGCCGGGTCATGGCTGATCCTCCCCATAGGCCTTGAGCTTGATGCGGAACTCGAGCTTCCTGGGCTGACCGTCATCGGCGAACACCGTGCGGGTGTCGCTGATCTCCGTGATCACCCAGCCCCCCCAGATGCGGCCCAGACCATCGACCAGCTGCAGCGGTTTGCCGACATCGGCCAGCGCCCGCATCGCTTCGACCTGGGCGAGGCCGCCTTTGAAGCTCGGGTAAATCACGCCATCGAGTTCGATCTCGCCAATGTTGCGTCCGACGAACTGCAGCGCAGGATCGCGGTGGATACGCGCCTGCTCCTGCCAGCGCCAAGACTGGTTGAGGGAAAACTTCTGGTAAGCGAGTGTGGCGATTTCAAAACGAAACTCGCCCAGGCCCAACATCACCCGTTCGGCCATGGCACACCTCCCAACAGAAAAATCAGTCGTACATCGCAGCAGCCGGGCTGCGGGTGGTCTCGCGCACCAGCGCACGCAGGCGCGACTCGATGAGTGCGGCGATCTCGCGTGCATCCATTCCGGGCGGAGCATTGACCGTGATCGGAGCGGACAGCGAGACACTGGTGTTGCCACGCACAGCCAGTGGTTGCGCCGGCATCGTCACCGGTCTAGCACTCGCCACTGACGGACTGCCTGCTGACATCGGCGCGATGCCGACGGGTGCGGTACCGACGGCGGGACTTGGCGCGGTCAGCGAAGCAGTGCCACCGACCGCTGCCGGACGCGCAGTAGCCGGTGTCGTGGCAGTGGGCGACGCCGGCTTATCGCTACCGAAGAGCGAACCGAACCAGTCGCCGACCTGTTTGCCGGCATTCATCACCCAGC
The DNA here is from genome assembly GCA_027484285.1 of Oxalobacteraceae bacterium. Taxonomy (GTDB): domain Bacteria; phylum Pseudomonadota; class Gammaproteobacteria; order Burkholderiales; family Burkholderiaceae_D; genus Pernthalerella. The sequence goes on from JAIXTG010000200.1 coordinate 11,212, forward strand.
CGATCTTGCCGGCGATCCAGGCGATGGCTTGCCCGACGGTGGCGGTGATACCCGACCAGAGACCGGTCATGAAATCCGCCACCGGTTGCCAGGCCGCACTGATGAGGGCCAAAGGGGAGAAAGACACCAGGGCCGTAAAACCCTCAATCACCCACCCCACCAGCGTGCCCACCGCGCGGATCGGCAAGGTCAGCACCGTGAAAGCTGTGCTCAACACACTGCCGATCACCGACCCGAGAGACTGGCCGGAGGCGGACAGGCTGTTGAACTCCTCCGTGGAGAGTGTCACTGGCGCGAGCAAAGCCCCGATCCAGCCCACCACCCGGCTCACGCCATCGGCGATGAAACCGAACACGGAAGCCATCGCCTGGCCAATCGGCGCCAGCGGTGCCAATGCCGTGGAAAGGCTGCTGATCGCTGGCTGCACGGCTGACCGGATGCCTTCGAACACACCGCCGACGTATGCGGCAATGGGGTCCCAGTATTTGCGGATCACCAGTGCCAGACCGGCAACCGCCGCACCAATCCCGGCCACGATCCAGGTGATCGGGTTGGCGAGCAGCGCGGCCGTCGTTGCACCAATCGCCGGCAACATCGACCAAAAAGCCAGCGCCGCCGACTTGATGGGTGCAATCAAACCGAGGGCACCGGTCTGAATACGGGTCCAGGCGACTGACAGAATTCCGGCACTCGCCCCTGTCGTGGCTGCCTGCACTTGCAGTAGCGCAAGTCCCGCACGCGCCGACTGAAACGCCACCTGGGCACCCAGGATCGGCCCCTTCACAAACGTCCAGGCGTAACCCAGCGCAATCGTCGCCACCTTCAGCGCCAGCACGGCACCGGCAGTCCCCACCACCACCTGGGTGACGATAGGAAACCGTTCGGCCAGATTGGCCAGGCTGTCGATGGGCGCCATCAGCGCGCCCACCAAGTTGTTCAAGGCCGGCAGCAGCGCATTGCCCACCGTGATGCCCAGCCGGCTCATCTGGTTCTTGAGGAGCTGCAGGTTGTTCGCGGTGGTGGCCGAGCGTGCTTCGTACTCCTTCTGCATCGAGCCCGCATAGGCGGTCTGATCGGCCACCAGGCCCACCGCCTTCTCATAGGTCTCCATCGACCCCACCAGCTTGGCGATGTCGTCGGCGTACTCCATGCCGAACAGATCAGACGGGGTGCCCATCAGATCGGGGGCGTTTTTGACCTGCTGCAAGAAGGTGGTCAGGGCGCCTTGGGCGTCACGCTGGATCATCTTCTTCATCACCTCAGCAGACAGCCCGATGTCCTGCAGCCCCTGCTGGAACTTCTCGTTCTGCTTGTCGGCGGTGGCCAACTTCATCAGCAGCGCATTGATGCCGGTAGCCGCCACCTCCGGGGGCGTCTTGAGCGCCAGGAAGGTGGCCCCGAGGGCATTCAACTGCGCGCCGGACAGGCCGAACAGCTTGGCGGTTGAGCCCGCCCGGTTGGCGATGTTCAGAAGATCGGAAGCCTTGGCGTCCATGTTGTTGGACAGGTGGTTGATGGCGTCGCCGAGCTTCACCACCTCGTCCTGGGTGAGGCCGAAGATCGAGCGTAGGCCCGTCATCGCCGCACCTGCCTGTTGACCCGACAGGTCGAAGGCCACGCCCATCTTGGCGGCGTCCTCGGCAAAGCGCAGCAACTCCTCGCGGGCAATACCGGCTTGCCCTGCGGCGGCAACGATGGCGCCGATACCGTCAGCGGCCATCGGAATGCGCGTCGACATCAAGAGCACATCTTTGGACATCTGCCCGAACTGCTCGGGCGTGTCGAAATTGACCACCTTCTTGACGTCGGCCATCACCGACTCAAACTGGACCGCTGGTTGCACCAGGCCATAGAGCGCGCCACCCAAGGCCACCGCATCCATCATCTGGGCGCGGTAGGCGCTGCGGCTCTCCAGGTTGCGGGCCTGCGCCTGTTGCGCCCGGGTCAGAGCTTCGGTGCGGGATCGGAGTGTCTCCAGCTGGCTACCGAGCCTAGCGGACTCCGCACCCATCGCCCGGGTGTTCACGCCCGTACGCTGCAAAGAGGTGCTCAGTTCATCGACCGCTGCCCGCTGGCGGCGGTAGGCGTCCTCCGCACGCGTCGCCGCTGCACGGGCACGCTCCAGTTCCTTGGCCTGCTTGGCCGAAGGCTCACCGCCTTGACCAGCGATATTCGCTTCCAGCCCGGAGACCTTCTGCTGCGCGGCGCGCATGGCCAGTGCCGCATCCTTGGCCTGGGCGCGCAGGGTCTCCAGCTGCTTGATGCCGGACTGCTTGTTACCCAGTTCGGCCATCGTGGAGCCTAGCTGGTTCAGCTGGGCCTGGGCACCGCGAACCGCCGACCCGAGCGAGGCCGCCAGCGTGGCGCCGATGCTGATCTGAACGGGATGCGCTGTGGCCATGGGGAAACCTCAGGAAGACGGCGAGGCAGACAAGCGCCGCGCCAATGACAAAGCCTCGACCAACTCACTCACCTCCAGGGCAAGTAACTCGGATCGAGGCCAGTGGGTGTAGAGGGCGAGCTCCACCACGAGGGCGGAGAGCTCACCCGGATTCACTGCAAAAAACCGCCCAGGACCTTCTGCAGTTGGGCGTAGTCCTTCATATCGAGCTGATGGATCGCGGCGGGTGGCAGTTCAGCCAGATTGGCGATCAGCCGTATCTCGCGTTCGGCATCCGTGCCGGCCGACTTCTGCGCCGCCAGGTGGTCGCCCACGGTGGGACGGCGCAGGGCAATATCGGCAATGGGGACGCCGTCGTGCTCGATGGGAAAATTCAGTTTGATGCGTTCAGCGGTGTTCATGGGTGGGCTCCTTGTTGTTCATCACGGCATTCATCACAGGCCAATCGCGGCACGAATGGCTTCCATCTGATCGGTACCGTCCACCTTTCGGACCAGGTTGATGGCGTCGATCTCGATCAGCTCTTCCTCGTCAATGGTCAGCTTGTAGTAGCTGGCGGCTAACGAGACCTTGAGGGTGCTTTTGTCGCCAGGCTTCCAGGTGCCGGCATCGAGCTCTTTCCAGCCACCGCGCAGGTTGACGATGACGGGCTTAGCTTCCGCCCCCTGTGCCTGGATGGCACCCCGGATGGTGATTTGCGTCGCGGCGTTGTCGAGCAGTCCGAAGAGCTTGAAGACCTCCGGGTCGTGGTCGGCAATGGTCAGCTCGGCTTCGAGCTTTTCCATACCGAGGTCGATTTCGACCGGCAGATCCATGCCGCCGGCGCGGTGCTCCTCGGTCTTGAGGGTGAGTTTGGGCAGTTGAATCTCGTCGATGCGTCCGGCGTAGCCCCGGCCGTCGACGAAGAGGTTCATGTTCTTGAGAACACGCGGCAGTTCGATGGCCATTACAGAATCTCCTCGAGATAGTCATCGACCAGGTGCGAGCGGAAGATGATGTGCTCGGCCGGGTACGGCGGGGTGAAGTCGAAGTTGAAGTAAATCTTCCCGTCCTGGATGGACTGGGGCGAATTGAGGTCCGGATCGGCCCAGCACTTGCCTCCGAGAATCGCGCCCTGGGCTTTGAGTTGGCGCAGGTAGGCGTTGACGCCTTCGGTGACTTCCTCGACATAGGTCTTGGTGATGTTGCGATCCACCGCCCAGAGGTGTGCTCTGAGCAACGACTCGTTGATCATGTCGGCGGTGCGCCGCACCGAAAGGAAGGCCCACTTCGGATCACTTGAACAGGTGCGGTTGCCCCACAGGCGGTAGCCATCCTCCTGAATGATGGTGGCGACCTCGTTCTCGTTGAGCAGGTTGGCCCGGGCATTCGGGTCACCGAGTGCGAAGTCCACCGGACGGTGGCTGCCGACGATGCCGTTGATGACGTTGTTCGACGGCGACCACCAAAAACCCCGGTCGTTGTCGATCTTGGCAATCAGGCCAGCGACGCGCGCCGACACCGGTTCGGTCACGACTGCGCCGCTCTTCATCACCTTGACGTGCGGATCGACCACGTAGATGCGCGGCGAGCCCCAGTCCTCGCGGTAGTCGATGGCGGCAGCGTCCGTGGTGTTGGGGCCATCGGCGATGATCACCGCGCGCAGGCGTTCGGCAATGCCCAGCAGTTCCGCCACCACCGGGTTCGCCAGTTGGCGGGTGTCGTCATCGGGATCAATGGGGCGCTGGTGCGTAAAACCCGGTGCGATGAGGATGCGTGGCGTGACCTTGGCCACCGACTGGGCAGCCAAGAGCGCCTGCAGGCCAAGGTACTGACCGGCCTCATCAACGCCACCGAGCACGTGGGTCTGTGTCTCGGCCTCGGTCGCCCCTTCGGCCACCCGGATCACGACCACCAGCGCACCGGCCTGATCGAAGATGCCGTCAATGGCCATCGGCAAGGTCCCAGTGGCGCCCAGCTTGGCCGCCTCCAGGCGAGAGCCGGCAATCAGCACCGGCGTGTTCAGGGGAAAGCTGTGCTCATCGGCATCCGGTGCGGTGCCGACAAGCCCGATCACGGAGGATCGGACCGTGCGAATGGGACGTGGGCCGTTGTCGATTTCAACGACCTCGACCCCGTGAAGAAAGTGATCTGCCATGGGTGGGCTCCAGAAGTAAAAAATCCGCCAGCGGCGGATCGGTTGAATGGATGGTTGCAGTGCGGCAGGCTCAAACGGTGGGCTTGCCCTCATCGGGTTCGATGGCCTTCTCGCAATGGTTCGGATCGAGCCGATCCAGCAGCCGACACAGCACACAGGCCCAGCGCTTGCCGTCACGCGCGGCCTTGCCGGCGCGGGAACTGAGCGTCTCGTCCTCGTGCCCGCCGAAAGCGGCATTGGCCAGCTGGTCGTGAGCCACCGCCAGGGTCCAGGCGCGGCGACTGCCGGTCAGGGCAGCGGCCAGCATCCAGAGCGACGCGATCACCGCCGCGATCTGGCACAGCCCCCACATCCCGAGCATCGACAGGCGATATTGGATTGCGGCCATCACTGCAGCACCTCCTGCACCCGAGCCTCGGTCAAGAGGCCGCTGGCGGCGAGCGCCTGCAGGCCACCGATGGTCTGGGCATCGGCCAGATTCACCTCTTCAGCGATCTTCAACTTGTCGAGAAACACCTCGACCATGACCTCGGTCTTGGCGGCGGTGTAGATCGCGGCCAACTCCTCCATGGTGAAGCGATTCATGAAGGCCAGTTTGGTGATGACCTTCTGGGATGGAGCAGCCACGACCTGGGCTGCTTGTTCCGAAGCGATGAGGGCCAACACCTCCTCATCGGTTTTGCTGGGGAAGCGCTCAACCGCCTTACCGTCCTGCAGGGCATAGCGCAGGGCCAGTGTCGAGGTGGCTTTGCTGGGTGCAGGCAAATAGCCCTCCAGCGCCTCGGTGGCGATATCGCGCACCACCCCGTTGTCATGAAATGCAATGTAGAGCTTGGGCATCGCGGTCTCCTTTAGATCTTCCAGTTCTCAACGGGCATCAGGCAGGGGTAATTGGTGCTGGTGTAACCGGTATCGATCCAGTAGCGGCTGGTCGACAAACTGACTGCGCCACCGTTGGCCGGCACCCCCGTGGTCTGGAATCCCGCCCCCGCAAAATCCATCAAGCCGACGTTCAAGCCCTGGCTGGAGTCGGCGTTGTTCTCGTGGAAGGAATAGGCAAAGGCGCTCGCCCGGATCGGGAGGATCGACACACCACAACTGGAGCTGCTGTAGGACAGCCGGTAGTAGCGCGTGGGGTCATCGGTGTTGACCACGTGCCCCGAGAGGCCAGAGCCGTAGTAGTAATAGGGCGCGAACGCCGCCACCCACTGGTTGTCCCAGGTGATCTGGTGACGCATCCCGTAGTAGCTACCCTGCTCAATACCGTAGGACGTGGTGCAAGACACCGTCGTGAAGTTGGTATCCAGCGTGCCAGTGTTGCCAGCGCCTGGGGTGAGCACCGCCATGTGCGAGCAGTTGCTCGGCACAAAACGCACCAGGGCGATCTTGCCACTCTTGGTCGGAATCACCCGCATCCGGTACTGGCTCTCGGTGTAGCCGGTCGAACCGTTGGCATTCCAGCTGAAATCCACATATTGGTAGCTCGCACCGTTGCTGCCGGCCTTGGCTTCCAGAATGAACTGGTTGAGCTCGCCAGGCTTGCCCGAGAGCTTGGCCGTTGGGTGCTTCCAGATATGGGCGCGGTAGTTGCAACTGGCGTCGCGCGCCTCGACCAGCACCAAGATTCCTGCGCCCCAGTGGTAGCCGACAGCGCTGCGCATATTGGTGTTGGCCCCGGCCCAGGTGGCGGCCGAGGCCGTTGCCAGGCCGGTGGTGAGTTGATCCAGCTGGGCAAAGCCACCGCGCGTGTATTGGCGCAAGGTGGTGCCGGAGAACCACAGCGACATCGGCTGGCGGTAGCCTTCAGGCCCCACGACCACGCCGAAATTGGCCATGAAGCTGCCCATCTGATCGGGCTGGCGCATCGCCATGCCGCCATTGGCGGACAGCCGCAGCAGCTGGTGGCCATCGACCGAGTAGCAGGGCGTGGCCTTGATCCAATAGGTACCTGCCGAACTCGAGCTGACCTGGCCGTTGGTGTAGTTCCAGCCGGTGTAGTCTGACCAGATCTCGCCCGAGGTCGCCCAGGCATTGCCGGCATTGGTCTGGTTGGCCCGACTGACCAGATTGAAATCCGAGTCGTAGATGCTGCAATCCGGGCTGTTGTTGTACGAGGAGAACACCCCCACCAGGGGCAGGGGCTGCTTCTCATAGGCCGGGGCGGTCTCGACCGGCAGGGTGCGCAAAAATCGTCCCATTACGCCACCTCCTCGATGCCCCAGGCGTTGAATGTCACGCTGGCGGCGCTGGCCTGCACCACGATCTTCTGCCCCGCAGCCAAGGAGAGCGCTGTGCGCTCCAATACTTCGGTGGCGGCCAGGCTCACATCAAATTCGATGAACTCGCTCTCAGCCGGTGTGGCTGACGCCGTCAGCGCCACGCGCAGCTTGGCCGCAGTCGTGCCTTTGTTGCAGGCGGCGACATTGACCACCGAACGGCGGCCGGTGGGTACTTCGTAGAGGGTCGCCAGCGTGTTGGCGGCTGGCAGCGCCGTTCCCAGAATGGACATCGAGGGAGCTCCTTAGAGTTGGGCAAGGAAGAAGGTCTTGCGCCCCAGCACCAGTTGCTGGGTGACGCTGTTGGCAGCGGCTTGCGCCGTGGCCACGGCCTGGTTGGCCGCGCTTTGCGTGGCGGAGATCGCTTGATCGCGGCTACTGGCGGTTTGCTGGATCGCGGTCTGGGCCGCCGCATTGACGGTGGCCACCGTGCTGGTCTCGGTCTGTGCCATCACGGCCAAGGCCGCGTTCTTGGTCTGGGTGACCGAGGCCTCGGCCGCTGTCTTTGTCGCTGTGATGGAACTTTCAGCGGCGGTCTTGGTAGCCGTGACGTTGGCGATGGCCACATCGGCGGCCGTGGCAATGGTGTCGAGCGTCGCTGTCTCTACGGAGGTCGCGTGCGCCGACATCTCCGCCATCTTGATGTCGCCCATCTCCTCGACCTCGAGGACGGTGGCGCGACCACCAATGCGGTCGATGGCGGTGCCGAGGTACGCGAGCTCTTCCGGTGTGGCGATCTCGGCAGCGGTTTCGATCTTGGCTTTGATCGCGCGCACCGCATCGCGCAGCAAGGGGTCTTTGGCCATGGGGTGTGCTCCTTAAAAGCCGAACTGGTGAAACACCCGCAGTTGCTGGCGGTGCAGCCGTTCGGTGAGTTGGTCTTGCCCCTGCTGGGTGGACGTCTCCTGCGCGGCCACATCCGCATCGATGCGGGTGAGGGCCTCACGCAGGTTGAGGACGTCTTCAGACAGCAGGTGCTCGTGGTGCGGCAACGGGTAGCCGCGCGGCGTGCGCTCCTGTGTCATCGCTCACCCCCATCAGGTGACGATGACGCGCAGGTTGCGCACGAAGGGCCGGTGCTGTGGTGTGCCCGACAGCGCTAGCTTCACGCGCGTGGTCCGGTCGGCCCCGACCCCGACGAGGCTGCTGGCCTTGTAGGTGCGCTCGACCCAGCCGTTGCCGACTTCTACACCCGAGGACAGCGACAGGGCCTGGAAACTGCCCGACGTACCGGACTCCGCCTGCACCGTCACGCTGGACGTGCCAGGTGTCAGCGCATCGAAAGTCACTGCCACGTTGAAGGTGGCCGCAGCCGGAATGGCGCGGGACAGGTAGTCCCCCGCTGCCTCCAGCGTGCCGAACACCAACTGGGTGCCCGGATACAGGATCGGACTGGCCGTTTCCGAACCCGTCAGCTTGGCCGAGACCGCGAGGTTGCCCGAGAGCTTCTCGCTCAAGGCCAACCCCTGGTCCTCCGACAGGGTGTAGATCCGCCCCTGGGCGTCGGTCGCCAGAAACTGCACGTCGGTGCCGGCGGCCGGACGCTCGACGCCCGCAAGGGCCATCACATCCGACAGATTCGTCACGGTGTACTGGCCCAGCGAGACCGACTTGGTAGTTTGCGTGAAGCGGCAACCCAAGAGACGGAAGGTCAGGTCCTGCGTCTGGTGCGGCGTCCAGGTGATGCCGTTGGAGGACGAGAGCAGCACGCCGATCTGGTAGGGCTGAGCGGTGACCCAACCGGTGCGCGGGTCGTACTTGCCGAGCTCGGCCACCGACACGGCGTGGTTCGCATCGTCGGTGAGCACCACGATGGCGTACTCACGGTTGGCGTCGAGCGCCACCGGATCGAGCGTGATCCGGGTTGGGTTGCCATCGGTCTTGATGTCCGAGGCATTGAGCCGGCCTTCGGTCAGCACCGTGGTGGTCGGGAGGCCGACTTGCGTCTCGCGGATCTGCACGATCACTGGCGCAGCGCCGCCCTTGGTGGTGAACCACAACTCCAAGCCACCGATGGTGCGGCGCTCGGGCAGCGTGAAGGTCTGCGCCAGCGGGTCCCAGCGACGCACCACCGTGGTCAGGATGCGTCGGCGCGTTTCGGTGATGATCTGGCCTCGCCCGACATAAGTCGCCGAACCGTAGCTGCCGCCGGCACCCAGGAATTCCACCAGCTTGGCGCCAGCCGGAATCGCCTGCGGGATCTGGAAGCTACCCGTGAGCAAACCGGAAACATTGGCCGACGTGCCGACCGGCTGCGAAATCCCGATGCCATCGAAGCGCAGTTGCGCCAAGGCTTCGTTCGGCCCAAAGCCCATGACGGTGTAGGCGACCTGCAAGCTGCGCAGAAACTGCGCCTCCTCGGACCGGGCGGCAAGCACCTGCTCACTGATCCGGGTGCCGACCACCTGTTCCAGGACGCCACTGCCCTCGATCAGGCGCTCGGTCACATCCGAGGCCCAGGTGGTGTTGGTCACCGTGAACTGGTCAACCGCTGGGTTCAAGGTGACCCGGGCCGGCACTGGCTCGAAGGCCTGGTAGGGGTTGATCTTCATCGCACCCGTGCGGGCCAGCTGCTCCACCACCGGGGTCAGGGTGTAGTCGAGCGTGATGAGGACGTTGCCGTTGTCCTTGGCGTGCTGGGCCGAAGCGGTGATCGGCAGCGTCAGGACACCCGCCACCACCGCGCCGGTCTGCGCCACACCCTGGTCACGCAGGTCATCGTCGAGGAAGTTGTCGACGAATAGGCCCTTCTTGGCGGCTGGCTCACGGATATTGGCGTCGACCCGCAGCCGTTCGAGGGCCATCAGATCGTAGAGATCGGCAATCTGGCGCTGCATCGCGGTCAGTTCCGAGACTTTTATCGTGCGGATGGCGATGTTGCGCACCGCTGGTACGGAGGACGAGCGCCAGTCGTAGGCGATCTCTGCCAAGGCCAGGCGCGAGGCCGGCACGGTGGGTGCCACCGTATTTCTCACCTGGCTGATGCCCTTGATGCGTTCCACCTGGCCATCGGCAGTGAGCGCCAGCACATCGATGCGCGGCAGCTTCCACTGGTAGTCGATGTACATCGTGGAGCCCTGCACCACGCCCGTGACCTTGAAGCCGGTGTCGGTCAGGTTCGTTGGGGTGAGGCTGGCGATGTACTGGTAGGTGACCTGGTAGCTCGATCCGGGAGCCGGCTCGGCACCGCCCGGGCTCCAGTCGATCTCATCGCCCACCACCTTGTAGTCGGTGCCTTGCGCATAGGTGGTCGTGCCTTGTTTGATGGTGAGCACGGCCACCACCGTGGGTTCGGTCAGCACATCGCGGCTGCCGGTGAAGGCGCCGTGGATGACGGTCTCGGTCTTGGCCTGCGTCACCTTGATGTCGAGCACTTGGGCGAGCGGTGGCCGGTTGATGGTCACCACCATGGAGCCATCGCCCGAGTCATTGAAAACCTGTGGCTCGGAGGACACCCGCTGCAAATCCGGATCGATGGGCAGACGCAGGCGCTGCGACTGGCTGCGCTCGACCTTGAAACCATCGATGTTGGCGCGGCCCTCCGCCACCGAAAAGATGTGCTCCTGGCTGTCGCTGTCCTGGGAGAGATAGCGCACCCCCAGCCCTTCGGTCACGTAATGACCGTTGGCGTCATAGTCGTAGCGCGCCAGGCTCGCAATCACGCCATCGAGCACCGGCGGCTGACGGCGGTTTTCAAGGATGCCGTTGTCCAGCGCATAGACGGCGTGGAAGTCTCCGGGCTGACCGTCACTGGTGCCGGCGCCTTCCCAGCCCCAGGCGAGGGTCTCCTGCAGACGGCCAGCCCCCGGCTCCTGGTAGTTGCGCACGCCGACGGCCGGCTCGCGCAGGATGGGATCTTCGAGTTCGGTGACAGTGCGGGTGGTGAAGCGCACACCGACGGCCACGCGACCATCAACAGGCACTGTGAAAGTAGCGGCCGGCACCTCGCGCACCGCGCCACGCAGATAGACGCGGCCGACTTCCAGGGTGACCAGGCCCGTATCCGCATCGATCTGCAGGTTGGCCCCGCTGACGATGTCGCCATCCTTCAACAGCGCATCAGCCACGCCTTGCAGGCGGTGGATCAGGGTCGTCTGAATCTCGTTGAGTTCTCGGGATTGCAGGCCGTCGCCGGCGCGGAACAAGAGCTGGGTGTAGTGCTTGGCCGGGTCAAACAGGTTGTAGTAACGCTCGATCATGGGTGGCCTCGCGGATTAGAAAGTGACAACGAATTCGAAGGTCTCGCGCGTGCTGGGTTGGCGCACGATGGGCACCGAGTTCTGCAGCACGAGGAGGATGCCGGGCTCAACGATTTGGCTCGGCACGAAGAATTTCTGCCCAACGGGCAATTGAGGATCGGTCTGGGTGCCAACGAAGAGTCCTTGCTCACGCACGATGGAGGTCGCGGCATCCTCGAAGTCGAAACGCACTCGGATGAAAAGGTGGTTCGTGGGCTCGGTGACCAGCCGGTAGCGTCCGGTCGGCACCACGATCTCACCCCCGGGGTCGGCGGCAACGAAATGCACCTCGTCCACCACCCGGCGGCCGACTTCGCGCAGCAGCGCCGTCTGGCCAATCGACTCGGGCGGGTGCGAAACCTTGAAGTGAACCGTGACGTCACCGCCTTCGGGGATGGCGCTGGCCGGCAGGCGGCGGATCACGCCCTCACGGGCATGGGCGCTGTAGTCGATGTCGAGCGCGTACTCGGTCTGGTCATCCAGCGAGGTGACGCGAATGTCGGCCAGGTGCATAAAGCCCAGCTCGATCACACCCGCCTCGTCAAAGGGTGTGCTGATCGCCTTGGTGGTGTCCCACAGCGGGTCGCCCTCGCCCAGGGCGAGGTGCAGGGTTTGTTCTTTGATCGCGGCGGCAAGCGCAGCGCGACCGCTGGCAGTCAGGATGGCCATCGGGTGCTCCAGAAAATGAATGAGGGAGAAATGCACAGCAGCAGCGCTCGGTGCGCCGCCGAATCAGTTCAGCGTCTGATGGGTCGCGCCGATCAGCTCGCGGGTGTCGGTCCAGGTTAAAGATGGCCAGCGCACACCGGTCCAGGTCTGGCCTTGCCAGACAGCGCGGGTACTGAGGGCAGGCTCGCGCGCGGTCAATATCTGTGGGGCATCGCTGGCTTCAGCGCTACGGGTCAGTAAGCGCGACAGGCTCGGGCGGGCGTCGTCGAAGACATAGGGCAGGTTCTCGGTCAGGCCAGAGATGCAAATTTGCATCTCTGTCAGCGCTCGCCACTCGACCTCGGCCACATCACCCAAGGTGAGATCGCCCAGGGTGGGCAGCGGCCGGGTGCGCAACAGTGCTCGCCGGGGCGTGCGGGTATTGACCTCGCCCAGAATGACCTCACTGAGCACCACCTGCGCCCTCTGGTAAAGGCGTGGCCGCCAGCCAGCTGCATCGGGCAGGCCCAAGTTGCCCCGGGTGTGATCACGCCGCACAAAAACCCGGTCGAGGCTGGGCACGGACTCGCCCAAGGCCCACATCCCCAGTGCCTGATCGGCGCGGGCCTGGACCCGGTGAACAGCGAGATGGTCGCGGTGGGCCTGCAGGCTCAAGGTCGGCACGACCAGATCACCCGGGTGGCCACGAAGGGTTCGCTCCAGTACTTCGACGCGGATCAGCCGATGCGGCGTCGCGGACAGCTTGTCACTGCCCCCCAGGGTGATCGCCTGTCCGACCTCTTGCCAAGCAAAGCGCGGTAGGTTGGCATTGATATCGCCCAAGGGCGTGCTGTCAGAGAGCACCACCATCGCCCGCGCGAAACGGCGTTCGGGCAACCATGACTGCGCATCCAGCAGGCCCAGCGCATTGGCCAGCGTAAAGAGGTGCGAATGCAGGATCTCCTCGTTGGGCGTGTGACCAGGATCGCCCAGACTGGAGAAGTCCAGCAGGTAGCGATCCATCAGGCGCGCGAGCGCAAAGCGCACGGCCTCACGGTTCGGCTCGATCTGTTGTCCGGATGCCAGCGCGTGCTGCGCGAAGCCTCGCCCAAACGACAACTTGGTGCGCCCGTCTCTCCAGAACACCCCACTGTGATCCGACAGCAGCGCCTCGCCCAGCCGACTCTCATCCAGCACGATGCGACGCAGGTCATGGCCGTGATAGAGGCGTGATAGCCGACTGCGGGCCGGTGCCGACAGCCGCGCAATGGCGATCAGGTTGGCAATCGCCGTGTCGCTGTCGAGCACCAGCCCCGGATCGAGTTGGAACTCGGCAAAGTGAACACCGGGCGGTTCCTGCTCGACCGTGGCGCGCATCCCGATCCAGGACAAGGCGGTCGCCAGTGCGGCAGGCGTGCCACGCAGCCGTTGCCAGAGGATGCCCTCGGCAATCGCCTGCCTTGGCTGGGGCAGGTAGGGCAACAATTCGCCGAGGCCATACTCCCAGATCAGCCAGGGCAGCAGCGGGTCCGACGGATCGGTCTTGAACTGGCGGATCGCATCTGCCGGCAGTGCCAGCTTGGACAGCGGATCGGTCGCCAGGGATAACGCCTGCTCCAGCGGTGTGGCATTGGCGGGCAGCAGATGGTCAGCGGTCATGTGCCCTCCAACGCAGGGGGAGAAATGGGAAGGCGCGAAGCGCTATCGATCCCGCCCCGCAAATTCCAGGTTCAGATTCATCAGCCGCACCGCCTGGTTGGCGTTGGCGCGAATGTCGGTCGTCGGCGCGAGCAACTCGACCTTGTGCACGCCGGGACGCTGCAGCTCGCCAATCACCCAGGAGGGCGTCAGATCCCAGCCCAGGCCCGAGTGCGCAGCCAATGCTTCCTTGAAACGTGCCCCGATGGCCTCGAAGGCCACCATCGGCGTGTCGGGGTAGAGCCAGATCCGGGCGATCACGGTGACGGGAATCAGCACGGCTGGCACCACCTCGACGGTATCGGTCAGCACCCGGATGTCGTCACGCAGCACAACCGCGCGAACAGCATCGAGCACCGCATCCGGAACGGTGTCTGCTTCACCCTTGGCGAGCACGCTGATGCGCACACGCCCGGGTTCCGGGCTGTCGACCTCGACATCGGCCACCTCGGGGGATGCCGAGAGTGCCCAATAACGGTAATGCGCCGCCCCGCCCGCATTGGCAAAGCCGATGATGCGTTGACGGGTGCGCAGGCGCAGCGCCTCATCGGTCTCATCCATCAAGCGCGTCACGCCGTAGAAAGCGGCCAGATGGTCGAGATCGCTGCCTGTGGCAAAAGCCAGGAGGGAGGCCTTGGCAGCGGCGTTGATTCGGTTTCTGAGCAGCACTTCCCGGTAGGCTGCGACCTCCAGGAGTTTCACGGCCGGGTCCGAGGCCAGGAGCGCCGAGTAGTCCGGGTAGCGGGATTGAAACTCCGTCTGCAGTTCCGAGAAGATCGTCTCGAAGGACAAGGTCTCGATCACTGCCGGGGTTGGCAAACTCGCCAGATCACTGAGCGTGGTCATTCACACCTCCACTGCGGTGAGCACGGTGGCTTGGCCATCGGGCAGATAGATGCCTTCCAGATCGAGCACGACTTGCCCGACTTCTGCCCTGGCGATGCGAACGCGGGTGAGCTTGAAACGCGGCTCCCAGCGCGCCAGGGCCTCGGCGGTGGCCGAGTACAGATCCATGGCAAGCCTCGGGGTCATGGGGTTGTCGACCAGCGTGGGCAGGCGTGAGCCATAGTCACGGCGCATCACGCGGGTGCCGATGCGGGTGGTCAGGATGTCGCGGATGCTCTGGCGCAGGTGGTCGATGCCAGCCAGGGGTTGGCCGGTTTGGGCGTTGATTCCGAGCATCGCTGATTACCCTGCATAGACATTGGCTGACCCTTCGGCCACGCTCGAACCACAGGCCACCGGATCGCCGATGCGTCCGACGGCCTGACCCTCTACAAACACACTGGTGCTTCCCTCCGCCAGCACGCTGGCGTGACAGGCGGGACCACAGCAGTGAGTTCCCCAGGCATCCCCCACCCGATGCACCGCGATGCCATTGATGAACACCGAGGCGGCAGCGGAGGTACTCGGGCGTGCCGGGAAACAGCCGTGGCCGGTGCATTGATCACCGAGACGAGTGACGGCGGGCATGGCGACCTCCTTCAGTTCAGATCAATCCGGGGTGCAGTCAGCCGCGCACCCTGATCGCTGAGCTCCAATCGCGTCGGGCCAATCTCCAGTACGATTTTCCCGCCCGCTGGCACGGCCAAGCGCCAGTGTTGCTGCGCCCGGTCGTACTCCATCACCGCTCCGTCCCTGAACAGGGTGCGCGAGACATCCGCTGAATCGGCCGGAGCAGGATGGTCTGCCCGGTAGATCGAGCCGACCACCACCGCTTGGTTGAGATCGCCACCCGGGGCAACGAGCAGCACCTGCTCCCCTGGCTCCGGCG
The DNA here is from genome assembly GCA_027484285.1 of Oxalobacteraceae bacterium. Classification (GTDB taxonomy): domain Bacteria; phylum Pseudomonadota; class Gammaproteobacteria; order Burkholderiales; family Burkholderiaceae_D; genus Pernthalerella. Next base: position 26,384 of record JAIXTG010000200.1, read on the forward strand.
GATGCCAGGTCCGATCCTGACCAGCACGCACCGTCGCAAAGGGCAACCAGCCGGTGGTGATGGGACCGGCCTGCACCCGCACACGGGCACGGGCAGTGTCGAGCGCCACCACCTGCCCCATCAGCGCCACATTGCTGATGCGCCGCTCGGCCTCGGTCATGTCCTGGTGCAGGTTGCGCTGGCTCATGAACCTGGCTCCCGGTAGTGCGTGCCACCCGGCTGATAGCTGTGCTCATGGCCAGTGCCAATCTCCGGCACCCAGCTGACCAGCACCTGCAGCGGCAACACCCCGTCATCGATCACAGGCTTGGTCCAGTAGCTGACTTCGAACGACAGGCGAGCGGCCAGCACCGGCGTATCACCCTCACCGCCTTGATCCACCTCGGTGCGGGTGAGGCGCGTGCCTTCGACCAGCAGTCCCAAAGTCTCATCGGCATCGAGGATGGCTTCCACCGCCTGGGCCAGCACATCGGCCTCTTCGGCGGCGGCGTCGCCACTGGCGATGATTTCCACCGACAGTTCGAGCTTCCGATAGCGCAGTCCCGGATCGGCATTGGGCTGATCCTCGATGCGCTCATCGCGCGTGTAGATCAGGATGGCCGGCAACTTGCCAGCAAACAGCGGCGTGCTGCGGTGGATGCTGATGCGTGCCGGCGTGATGCGTGTATCCACCTTGGGCAAAGACTCAATGAGTCGCGCGGCGACCACCTCACGGATCAGGGTGCGTGGATGCGTCATGGCCGCCCCCTTTATGCAGCATCAGCTTCAGAAAGCCATGACCGTCGGGGCGTACCTCGACAATCAGGTAGAGCGCACCTTGCACCGTCACCGCATCGCCCTCGGTCGGGGTGGCCGGCAGATCCGCCAGCCGCACCTCGAGCACTGGCTGCACGCTGGACACCGGCACACCCGTGCTGGCATCCACCTCCTGGTGCGCCGCCGAGAACACCCCCCGGCCCGGCAGCGCCTCGGCCTGCCCTTCGAGGTGAAACACCACCGGATCACCGAAGGTGGTGAGCACGATGGATGACATGGCGCGGGTCAAGTCACCAAAGACCGTCATGGTCACCTCCCATCACGATCACCAGCCATTGTTCGAGAAGAGCCGCACGGTCAGCGCCGGGCGTTTCACAATCGGCAGCGGGTTGGACTGGGTGTAGATGTCGACGCCCGTGCCATTCGGACGAGCCAACTGATGGGCGTAGAGCTCCTGGCCATAGGTGCCGACGGCTTCCATCAGGTTCGCCGGGGCGAAGTAGGTGCGGAAGGTGTCCAGCGTACCCAGCGGGAACGCCACACCTTCGCGCGGCGGGATCAGGCGCACGGATGTACCGTTGGCGAGCGTCACCGTGCCGAAATACTCCTCGAACAGGATGGAGCCAAAACGAAAGCCCCGGCGCACATCGTCGCGCAACGGATTGGTACCGGCCGCGCCTTGGTAGAAGGTATAGGCCTCCTTGACGGTCTTGTGCTTGACCAGTGCATCGAAGAACTCGGGGCTGACCAGGGCGTGGATGGTGGTCATCATCTCGCCTTTGAGGTTCTCCTCGATGTGGCGGGCCACCTGGGTGCAGTGGATGACCATGTCCTCGGTGCCACCGAACACGAAATCCACCTCGGGCTTCTGGATGCCGAACTCGTCGTGCCAGTCGTAGAGGGTGTTGCCAGCACCATCCTTGGTGATACCCAAGAGTGCATTGACGCGCATGTACTCCAGCGTCTGCGCGTGTTTCGCACGCATCCGGGCGAGCTTGCGGGTCATCACGGTCACCAGCGGGTCTTCGCCAGCGGCCAGACCGAGGCCCCGAATACCCTGGATTTCCTCGGGCAGCACCACGTCGTTGTGGGGGATGTGGGGTACGGCAAACGAGCGCACCGAGCGCTTGTCGGTGGTGCCCACGGTCGCGGGCGCACCGGGGGCCACGGCCGGCAGCAAGCGCAGTTCGCCTTCGATGGACTCGATGGTGACGTTGCGCTGCGAGATGGGCTCGGGTGCAAACAGCCCCAGCTGGCCGACCCGGCCATAGGGGTTGGGCAGCATCTGGATGGCGGCTGACATCTCGGCCAGCGTGAAGCCGCCGGCGTCGAAAGGATTGACGATCACGGTCATGAGGAAACTCCTGTTCAGGCAGCGGCGCGCACGACGATGCCGTGGGCAGCCAGTTGCTGGTGTTTGAGGGATTGGGCGGCGGCGTCCGTGACCGAGGCATCAAAGGTCAAGGCACGGTCGGCGACGATCACTTGGCCGCGCGCGAGCACAACGGCTTGGGTGTCGGTGTCACTGGCGGCGACCGGGTGCAGCAGCACTGCGTTGGCAATCTCGGCACCCTCGATACCCGTGGTCGATGCCGCCGGTGAAAACGTATAGACGCCCGTGGCGGTGATGCGACCGAGCACGGCACCCAGCGGATAAGCGGCACCCGCCTTCAGGGTCACCGTCTCGCGGGTGTAGTCCGGGTCGGACTCGCGCTTGATCAGATCACCGAGGGTCGCAGGCGAAATCAAAGGTGTGCTCATTTACGACCTCCATAGGCTTGGGCCGCTTTGACCAGGGGACTGTCAGCGACGGATTGGGGTTTGGTGCAGGGTTGCTGCGGAGCCTCGGCGACGATGTCTTGCGCCACATCACGTTCGGCGGCCTGCTTCAGCACCGACTGGCGCAGCGCATCCGGCGTGACGCCACGGGCCAGGGCCTGGGCCGGATCGACCGTCACGCCGAGGCGCTTGGCCTGGGCAGCGATCTCGGTCAGCTCGGCAAGCTGGCGTCGCAGTCGCTGCTCAACCTGGGCCGTGATGGCCGCTTCATCGAGCGGCGGGGTTTGCGGTGACTGCACCGGGGCCGGGTTCGCTGTCGAACCTTCCAGGGCGTCGTCCAATGGCGTGACGGGGTTGTGATTATTCATGGAGATCTCCTTCGGGGATGGTTGGGATCGGGATGTGGTGTGGGCAGCCGACAGCGAGGCGGCTTTGTTGCGCAGGCTGCGGCCGGCACTCATGGCCAGCTGGCGTTGCAGGGCCGTGATCGCCTCAGCGCGGGTGCCGATCTGATCGGCGAGCCCCGCTTGGAGCGCGGCCTCACCGCGATAGACGCGGGCTTCGGTGTCACGAATCGCCTCGGGTGTGAGGCGGCGGAATCCGGCAACCAAGCTGATGAACTGCGTGTGCAGCTGCTCGATGTCGGCCTGGATATCAGCAGCGACTGGCGCTGGCAGCGGCGCGTGCGGATGGCCATCGACCTTGTGGGCACCGGCGTGCAGGAAGGTGTAGTTGAGCCCCGCCTTCGCATCGGCCACCGACTCGTCGACGTGCACAGCCACCACACCAATCGAGCCCACCTCGGCGGTGCGGGTGAGCCAGAGTCGGTCAGCCGCACAGGCAATGGCGTAAGCCGCTGACAGTGCGGCCTCATCGGCAATCGCCCAGAGGGGTTTGCCGGAGGTCTGAGCCAGCTGCCGCAATCGCTGCGCCAGATCGAACACCCCACCCGCCTCGCCACCGCTGGAGTCGATCTCCAGCAGCACAGCGCGGACCTCTGGATCGGCAAAGGCTGCTTCAGCCATGGCCTCGATGTCGTGGTAGCTGGTGAGGCCACTGGCGGCACCGATATACGAAGAGCGACGCACCAGAGTGCCCAGGACCGGGAGAACGGCGATGCCCTCCACAATCTGGAGGCCACCGCTCATGCCGGTATCGACCGTGGCCGGCGGTGGCGTGGCCAAGGTGTCGCCCGCGAGCTTCCGGGCCACCACCCCGAGGATGATTTCGAGTTTCGGGCGCGCAACGAGGAGCGGCGTCCCGTACAGGCGGGACGCCAGGTAAGGCAAATCGGTCATGGGAATTCCTCAGTTCGAGGGGGCTGGCGGTGGTGCCTGCGCAGGGGCCGGCACCGACGCAGGCTCGCGCCCAAAACGCAGCCCCAGGCTGTCCTCGCGCCGGTGGTCACCGGCGATCTCGGCATCGACCATCGCAGCATCAAAGCCACGCTCGGCAATCGCCTGAGTACGCGACTTGAGCCCGGCCTCGATGGCGTTGATCTCGGCGCGAATGTCCTTCAAGGGGTCGACCCAGTCCCAGCGGGGCGGCAGCCAGCTGCAGTCCAGGTAGTCAGCTCGGCGTTGTTCGTAGTCCGGTAGATCGAGTCCGCCCGACAGCACCGCCATATCCATCCAGCGCCCCCACACCGCTCGGCAGAGTTGAAACACCAGCACCGAGTGCTGGAAGGCTTCGATGCGTCGGCGGAACTCCAGCAGCGCGGCCCGGGTGTTGGAGTAATTGGCCTTCAACATATCAGCCGACAGGTTCGCGTAGGGCAGTCCGAGGGCGGCGGCCACCTGCAAGAGCGTGCGGTACTGGAAGCTCTCGTAGTTACCCCCGACATCGGCCGGCGTCGAGAAGGTGATGTCCTCGCCGTCGTCCAGGATCTGCAATTGCCCCGGTTCGAGCGGCAGCAGTGGCTCGCCACGGTCATCGGTTTCATTGCTGTTGTCGAAGTCGCGTTCGGGCCGGCGCACGAAGCCGACGAACATCGCTGCCACCTTCTTGCGATCCAGCTCGGCGTCGTCGTATTGGTCGAGCAAGAACAGCTTTACCAGCGCCGGCGAGAAGCGCGACACGCCTCTCAGTTGCCCGGCGTCCACCGGATCGACGATGTGCAGCACCGATTCGGCCGGCACCCGCACCGTTTCTCCAGCGAGCCCCGGATCGGTGATGTCGCCCGGGTGGCGGCGCAGGAAGTGGTAGGCCACGCGCCGGCCGATGCGGTCGAACTCTATGCCCTGGCGGATGCGGTGGCCGTTGTCGAGTGCCTGGTTGTGATTCAAGGGCAGCATCTCGGCGGGGAGCATCTGCAGCTGCAGTGGCACGCTCAAACCATCCTCGGGCCGGCGCGGGCGAATGCGGAAGAACACCTCGCCGGCGATGAACAGTTCCCGAGCGGCGCGGCGCTGCTGGCCATAGAAATCGGTCAACCCCTCGGCATCGGACTCATCGGTCCAGCGCAGCCACAGCCGTTGCACTCGGTCCTTGAGCACCGCATCGGCAATGCCCGACGAGGGTTTGATACCGGTGCCCACTGCATTGCCCGCCCAAGACTCGACCGCATTGGCGGCATAGCCGTTGTTGCGGATGAGATACCGGGCACGGGCGGTCATGTCGGCGCCGGCCGCCTGGATCAGGGTGTTGACGTGGGCACGGCTGGCTTGAAAAGTCTTGAGGCGTCGGGCCGACAGACCACCCTCGAAGCCACCCACCATGGCACCGACCTTACGGCGCAGGTTTTTGAGCATCCCCATCACAACCCCTTCCCGGCATAGGTGCGGATGCGTCGGGCACGCGGGCGACCTTCGGCTTGGGCGATCTCGCGGTCCAGGTCATGGAGAGCCGACTGCAGTTCGGCATCCGACTTGTACGTCACCCACTTGTCGCCAGCCTTCACGGTGAGCACCCCATTGAAGCGCGCAGCCTGCAGGGCCTCGCGCTGGGCCTTGAGTTGTTCGAGGGTCATGGACAGCACTCCCGGCCAGCGGGAGGCTGGCGGTATCAAAGGTAGTTGGAAGAAATGGCCATGCGCCGACGACGCGGGCTGGCGGTCATCGGAGTCGTCACTGGGCGTGTATCGTTTCCAGACTGACGTCTCGCCGGAATCGGCGGCAATGCTTCCACCCGTTTGTTCAGATTCAGGCCCATCGACAGCAGGCCGTGCAGCGCCGCGTAGGCGTACACCCGGCAGTCCAGGGCTTCGTTTCTTCGCCCATCGGGCTTCCACCAGAAGCGCTGCGGGAAGCCCTTCACGTAACGGGTGCGGATGCGCTCGGCGGTCAGCTGCTCGAAATACTGCGCATCCCGATCCAGCGGAAAGTGCATCGCGCCGGCGCCGGCCTCGGACTTCTTGAGGCGCGCGTAGATGGCTTCCTTGGCGGCATCCACGCCCACCGTGAACAGATTGACCTTGCCCTTGTTCGCCTTGCTCGGGCGCTTGGGCCAGATCGGGCGCTTCCCGGTACCGCCCTTGATCGCCCAGATACGTTTACGCTCCCGGCCCTTGCAGAAGGCATAGGCCGCCAAAGTGTGGTGACCGCCGGTATCGAGACACGCGGCTTCAATCGTCAGGCCGTTGGCCAGGGTCTCGTGCTCGAAGCAACTGCCGAGGTAGGCATCGAGTTGCGACCAGGTGTCTGGCACCGAGGGATCGCCCCACAGCACCTTGTAGTCGATGGACCAGGACTCCTCGTCCCGGCCCCAGCCCACCACTTCCAACTCCAGCCGGTCGTCCTGCACATCGATACCGCAGGTCAGCAGTGCCACCTCGGCCGGAATCGCAGGCCCGTAGGCTTCACGACGTTCCATCAGGCCTTCAGCGTCCAAGGTCTCCCCCTCCCGGTCTTCCCAGGTCTCGGCCAGTTTGGTGTTCACCCAGACCTTCAATCTGACGGGGTCGTCCTTGGCGGCGTGATGCTCCTGGGCGATCTCGCCCCAGGTCAGCCACGGGCTGTACAGGCTGGAGAGGTGGAAGCCCACTGTCTTGCCATCGCCCTCGGCCCGTGACGTCCAGCGACCGTTGGCCAGCAGCGCCGGTTTGCGGTACTCGGGATGGATGCCATCGCAGGCTGGGCAGTGCCAGGCGGCGTCCGCCATCTTCCCGGTCGGCCACTTGATGTCGCGCCACTGGATCGGGCTGTTTGCCCCGCAGTGATCGCAGGGCACCTCGAACACCCGCTGATCCGATTCCAGGTAAGCCGCCTCGATGCGCGAGAAACCTTTCAGCGTCGGGGTCGAGCACAGATAGGCCTTGCGATTGACGAAGGTCGCCGCCCGTTGCACAGCGAGCGCCACCGGATCGCCCTCGCCATCGGCATCGCCCGGGTAGCCATCCACCTCATCGAGAAACAGGTAGCGCACCGGCATCGAGCGCAAACCCACCGCCGAATTGGCGCCGGTCATGATCAGCACGCCACCGGGGAATTCCTTCATCAGCTGGGTGTTGCCGGAATCGCGTGACCGTGGGTCCTTCACCCGACTGGCGAGTTCAGGGCTCGCCTCGATCAGGGCATCCACCCGTTGCTTGGAGACCCGCTTGGCCCCTTCGACGGTCGGCTGTACCAAGAGCATCGGCCCCGGGGCGTGGTGGATGACGTAGCCGACCCAGTTGAGTCCGCATTCGGTTTTACCCACCTGCCCTCCGGCCATGAACACAACACGCTCGATGCGCGAGGTGGCCGACAGCGCATCCATCACCGCCTGGAGATACGGCGTGCGACTCGTCGACCAGCGGCCGGGTTCGGCTGAGGCGACCGACGACAGCATCCGGTGGCGGTTGGCCCAGTCATCGACGGTGAGGATGGGGTCGGGCGCGAGCCCCCGTTTCCAGGCCGATTCAACAGCCGATTCAGCAGTGTCGAACACAAGCCACTCCGATGCGAAATAGATGGACCGAACGCTTGGCTTCAATCGGCAACAGCGCGTTCATACAGATGTCATCAACACCCCACGGAGAACGCCATGCACACCAACCGCCCCAACACCCAGACCCTCGACGCCCTCGGCCACAAGCTCGGTGAAGCCGCGCTGACCTTGCTGGTGCGCCTCTACCCGGAAGTGCGCCAGGCGCGCCCCGAGGAGCGGGATGCCGCCTGCGCCGCGATGCGCGCCCAGGTCGGTCCAGTACTGGACGAGTTGCTCACCGATGCGCGCGAGGCGCCGACGGTGGCGCACGTGGCCTTTCAGAGTGCGGCCCTGAGCCTGGCGCAGGCCGGCATCCAGGCGCTCAAGGACGGCCGGAATTGATCGGGCAGCCAGGCGCAGAAAGATCGAACCGGCGCTTGGCTTACCGCTTGAACAGCGCGTTCATACAGACACCGCAACAACACACGCCAAGGAGAACCACGATGCGCAAAACCGCCAACAAGACCGCCACCAAAGCCGCGCAGCAACTCGACCAGCTGCTCGCCCGGATCGCCCTGGACCACCTCTTCATCGAGACCCTGGCCACACGAAACAGCGACAGCCTGGATTTCCACGACGTCAGCGTCTGGGGCGTCAAAAGCGCCCTGGTGGCGGCCTACCAAGCAGGCCTGGCCGCAGGCCAAAGCGCCGCCGCCAAGGCCACTGATCAACCGATCCAACAACAAGCCGCCTGACCTTCATCACCCACAAGGAGCACGACCATGTCCGCACAAACCACGCCGATCACCGAACGCCAACTGGACCTCATCACTCGCGCCCATTGCGATGCCAATGGCCTGATCGAGCCACTGCTCGAACTCAAGGGCGGCGCCAAGCTCAAGATGATCGCCAGCCTCGCGCAGCGCGGGCTGATCGAGCAGCAAGGCGGCCAGTGGCGTCTGACCTCGGCAGCCATCGCCATCATCAAGGGCGAGGCGCAGCCGGAAGATGTGCTGCCGCCGACGGTGGCCACCAGCGTTGCCACGCCGCCCCTGGCCGACGATCCGGAGCTGGAAGCAGCGGTCGCCGCCGCCGAGGCCAGCTGGCAACAGGACCAGCCCGGTGCCGCCCCCAAGCGCGGTCGCGAGCACAGCAAGCAGGAGCTGGTGATCGAGATGTTGAAACGCCCCGAGGGCGCCACCATCGCGCAGATCTGCGAGGCCACGGGCTGGCAGGCGCACACGGTACGCGGCACCTTTGCCGGCGCGCTCAAGAAGAAGTTGGGCCTGACCATCGTCTCCGAGAAGATCGAAGGGCCTGCTGGCACGCCGGGCGCAGGACAGCGCCTTTACCGCATTGCCGAGGAAGCCACCGCGTGAGCACGCAGCCCGACGACCCGATCCCGGCAGACCTGTTGCCAGACTTGCTGGAGGCCTGCCGGGAGATCGCCCGGATGAAGCATCCGAGCATCGAGCACCTGCTGCGCCACCGGGGATTTGGCTTCGAGGCCGACCGCATCGCCGATCTGGTGCTGGCGATTGAAGCCCTTGATGGCCACCGCGATGCAGATTGAGCTTGGCTTCCCTGGCGACCAGCGCGTGAATGCTGCTGTCACCCACCGCCAACCAAAGGACGCCACCATGACCACGACCAGCCACACACCTAACAACAAACCGATCCGTGCCCGCTTTGCCCGCAAGCCCTGCGACCTGGACGAGGTGCTGCACAACGCCGACCCCAGTGCACCGCTCGAGCCCATCGAGATCGAGTTGCACAAGGAACTGACCGAGGCTGAATACGACGCCTTCGCCAAAACGCTGCTGCAGGATCGGGACTGGCTGGCCGGACTCGGCGGTCACGCGGATGGGCGCCGGCGCGTGGTGGCTGTCAGCGCGCCAGGGCGCACAACCGTGTTTGTCGATCCCTCGGGCAGCCGCTACGGGCGCTACGTTGGCATTGCCGAAGCGACGCCGGTCACCGATGACGACCAGGCCGGCGCGATTGGCTGGCTGATCGACAACCGTCGCCCAGAGGTGTCGCGGGAGCAGGCGATCCGCACCCTGCGCCGGGCGCTGTCGGGCGATCCCTCCGCCCTGCGCATCCTCGACAGACTGGCCGACCAGTGATCAAAAAATGATTGATGAATCGCTTGGCTTCAGTGGCCCGAAGCGCGTTCATACAGGTGTCGCAACGATCAACAGAGAAGGAGAGCACACCATGAACACCCCCCGCGAATTTCAAGCCCAGCACGCCGAACACCGCGCCCATGAGGCCCTGGCCCAAGCCCGATCCACCCTGGAACGGGCCTTGCGCGAACTGGATCGCTACACCAGCCGCTTCGAGGAAGCCGAGTCGCTGCGCGACAAGGCCGATGTGATGAACTGGACCCTGAATGAACTGGCCTGCAACATCACGCCCAACCTGCGCCTGGACCTGATCGCCAGCGCCCAGGCGGAACTGGTGCGCGCCGACACGATGGCCGAATAAGGGGCTTCGGAGCCAAGCGCAAAAAGATCGAACAGGCGCTTGGCTTCCATCTCGAACAGCGCGTTACTACGGGTGTCGCAACGATCAACCACCAGGAGCCAGAGATGAACACCACCACCCAGATTCCCGCCACCCAGAACGAGTCGTGGGGCTTTTACGGCACGATGAATGAACAGGCCAAAGCCGCCTGGCCACTGGCCATGGCTGCGATCTCGGATGCCACCTACCAGCCTCTCGAGTCGGTCCGCACCTTCCTCGACAGCCGCCACGGTCGCCACTTTACCGACGATGTGCAAAACGGTCTCTACTCCGGCGCCACCCTGGCCGACGCGATCAACGCCGCCACGCGGCGTTGGATGGGCTGGACGATTGGCCGCAGCACCAGCAAACAGTACGGCATCCCCAAGGGCCTTCCCTACCTGACGGGCTTCGTGATCCACTGCGAGATCGTCGAAGAGTCCCTGGCGGCGTGAGGAGCACAACGTGGCCGCCATCTCCACCACCCCACAACTCGAAGCCCACTACGACCAGTTCATCGCCGAACTGACGGCACTCACCCGCAAGTACGGCGTCGCTATCCAGTCGGTCGGTGGCGTGATCTTGGCCGACGCGCCCGGAGATTTTCGCGACGTCACCTACATCGCCGACATCAGCAGCGGCGATCTTTATCCGGAGTTTCCGGACAGCTGACGAATACGCAACGCCTCGAAGGTCCGGCGCAGCACGTAGCTCCTGACCAGCGACACAGCCGTGAAGATCAGGCCGATCACCAGGTTCTGCTGCAATGTGGCGTGCAGACCGAAAAGCGGAAACACCGCCCATTGGGTGGCCACCGCCACGCCATAGCCGACCAGCACATTGGTCACGGCTTCCACCAGCGACATCCAGCGCGACTGCTTCACAGCGCCTCCTCGGCATCCATTACATCGCTGGCGTCGGCAGCATCGGCTGTGCCGACCAGGTCATCGAAGCGGATGCCATCCGATTCCCGTACCGCCTGCGCCCCTGCGTATTCCTGCCAGCGGCGAACAATCACGTCGACGTACTTTGGGTCGAGCTCGATGAGCCGTGCCTGACGACCGGACTTCTCAGCGGCGATCAGCGTGGTACCGGAGCCGCCGAAGGGATCGAGTACCACATCGCCCGGGCGGCTGGAGTTGCGGATGGCGCGCTCGACCAATTCCACCGGCTTCATCGTCGGGTGCAGGTCATTGACGCGTGGCTTGTTGAAGTGCCACACGTCTCCCTGGTCACGGTCACCGCACCAGTGGCGCGTCGTACCCTCGGGCCAGCCGTAGAGGATCGGCTCGTACTGGCGCTGGTAGTCCGAGCGCCCGAGCGTAAAGGTGTTCTTCGCCCAGATGATGAAGGTCGACCACTTGCCGCCGGCAGCGCGGAAGGCGGACTGCAGCGTATCGAGCTCACTGGAGGACATGGCGATGTAGATCGCCCCCTGGCAGTGCGCGATCATCGGTGTCAGCGCCGCCTTGAGGAAAGGTTCGAAGTCCTCGCCGAGGTTGTCGTTCAAGATTGGGCGGTTGGTGCCACGCATCTTGTCCTTGGCGCTGTTGGCGTAGTTAACCCCATAGGGCGGATCAGTGAAGGTCATCGCTGCCTTCTCGCCAGCCATCAGCAGGGTGTAGCTGGCGGCATCGGTGCTGTCGCCACACAGCAAGCGGTGCTGGCCCATGATCCAGACATCACCAGGCTTGGACACTGGGGTGACCGGGACCTCGGGGGCGGCATCCTCATCGGTATGGCCCTCGGTGGTGCTTTCCTCGCCGACCATGATCTCCAGGAGCTCGTCGGCATCGAAGCCAGTGAGCGCGAGATCGAAGTCGGCCTCCTGCAGCTCGGCCAGTTCCAGACGCAACAGTTCCTCGTCCCATCCGGCGTTCTCGGCGATCTTGTTGTCGGCGATCACCAGAGCCCGACGCTGGGTCGGGGTGAGATGCTCAAGCACCACCACCGGCACGCTAGCCAACCCCAGCTTGCGCGCCGCCGCCAAACGCCCGTGACCGGCCACGATCACGCCGTCCGACCCGGCCAGGATTGGCGCGGTAAAGCCGAACTCGGCGATGCTCGCCGCGATCTGGGCGATCTGGGCCTCGGAGTGGGTGCGGGCATTTCGGATATAGGGCAACAGGCGCTCGATAGGCCAGTGCTCCAGTTTGTCAGCGAGCCAGGCTTGCATCGGTGTTCTCCAGTCGTTCTGATTCGACCTCGGCAAAGGTCTGTCCGGTGGCCAGCAAGGTCACCGGGATGTCGGGGTGGTTTTGTTGGAAGCGCTTGACCGCCACGTCGGTGTAGGACGGGGCCAGTTCGATGGCGCGGGCCACGCGATTCGTCTTCTGCGCGGCCAGGATCGTGGTACCGGAGCCGCCGAAGGGCTCGAAGACGATGTCGCCCGGGTCCGAGTAGGCCAGCAGGATGTGCTCGGGCAGGGCCACCGGAAATACCGCCGGATGGTCGATGTCCCGACCGATCTTGCCCTTGTGGCGCATGAGGCGGATCACGCTGTCCGGGATGCGGTAGTCCTGGGTGGGCTGCCCGGCATGGGTCCAACCACCGACTTCACCATCCTTGCCGCGCATCGCCGTCGATGATCCATCGGCGCGCAGGTGCGAGTCCTGACCGGCGTGCTTGCACGGCACGATCTTGTTGGGCTTCCTGCTCTGGCGGTTGAAGTGGAAGACAAACTCGAAGCTGGGGGCCAACCGCCCGGCCCAGTCACCGGGCATCCCCGGTCCCTGGTCCCAGACGTACCAGCCAAAGCGTCGCCAGCCTTGCTGGCGCATCCAGGCGAGCCAGCCGTCCCAATACGGGATCACTTCGTTGTCGCGGTGGATCAGACCCAGATTGACCAGCACCTGGCCGTCGCCGGCCATCGGCAGGTTGGCGAAGACGCCGCGCATCAGCGCATCCCAGTCGGCGATACCCTGGGTGTAGTCACGCTGCTGGCCGTAGGGCGGGCTGGTGAAGCACAGGCTCGCCCGGTCGCCCACCATCAACGCGGCGACCATGGACGGGTCGGTCGAGTCGCCGCAGATCAGGCGGTGGGCACCCAGTTGCCAGATGTCGCCCGGCTGACTGACCGGAGTGGCCGGCGCATCCGGGATATCCTCATCCTCGGGTTCGGCAATGGGCGCAGCCTCATCGGCACGCTTGGTCTCTTCGATATCGCCAAGCAGGTCGGCCAGTTCCTCATCGCTGAATCCGGTCAATGCCAGATCGAAGCCCGCTGCTGACAGGTCAGCCAACTCGACGGCGAGCAGTTCCTGATCCCATCCGGCCTGCAGCGCCAGCTGGTTGTCGGCCAGGATGTAGGCGCGACGCTGGGTGGGCGTCAGGTGGTCGAGCACCACCACGGGCACGGCGTCCAGATCGAGCTTTCTGGCGGCGGCCAAGCGACCATGACCAGCGAGAATGCCGCCGTCTTCCGACACCAGCAGCGGCGCGGTAAAGCCAAACTCGACGATGCTGGCGGCGATCTGCGCCACCTGTGTGTCGGAGTGAGTCCGGGCATTTCTCTGGTAGGGCTTGAGCCGATCCAGTGGCCACATCTCGATACGGCTGGCCATGGCAGGAGTGACGGTCATCGTGAGAGTTCCTCCAGGGCTTCGCGGATCGCCTCCATCAGCAGGTCTTCCACCACGCGCTGGTCGGGCTGCGCGACCACGGCCGCCACGATCTGCGGGGCGAGCTTGCGAGGGATTTGCTGGATGCGGTCACGCAACAGCCGTGCGAGGTTGAAGTGCTTGACCTTCACCTCGTCGGCGTTGAGCAGCTTGCCCGTGCGTTCTTCGAATTCGAGCTTGGCCAGACGCGCGGCATAGGCCTCGCGGATGGCGCGGCTGGTCTGGTAGTCAGGTGCGGCAGCCCGAGTTTCCAGAGGCGGCTGCAGCTCACGGTTAGCAACCGGTGCCGTGGAAACCGGGGTGGAAACAGGCGGGGTTGCCACCTTGGCTGCAGGCTTCGCGGCGCCGGTGTTCAGGTTCTGCGACGGCAGCGTGTTTCGCGCCCACTGGGCATCGGCTTTGGCCGGGTCAATGGTGCCGTCGGGTTCTTTGCTGATGCGCCCAGCCTTGATGGCCTTGGCCACAGCGGTGTGGCTCACGCCACGGTGTTGGGCATAGGCCCGGATGGACAGTCCCATCGCATTCCTCCGGGCCGGGCGGGTCAATCAATCGGAAATCGGCTGGATCGTTGTGGGCTCCCTCGGGGTGGCAACTGGCAACCTGTTTTCGGCTCTGACGCTAGGCAGGCGTCGCGCTGCGCGCGGCCCCCGCGTTTCAGATGGCCCGGGAGGACCCGTCAGATGTGTCAGATGCGTCAGGTCGCACGGGTGAGTTCCTCGCGCAGCGCCCGCTCCATCTGCCGTTGGTACTCCCGCAGCGCCACGCTGCGTACCGTGTCGGCCATGCCAAAGCGCGGCTCGACCTTCTGCTGACGGCGCAGCAGGTACAAGGCCAGGATGCGCTTCTCGTCACGGCGCTCGAACACGGCTCCGGCACGGTAGAACACGTTCTTCTTCGCCATCACCTGGCCCGGCCACTGGCTCTTGGGGATGACGCGGGTCTGGGCGGTCTGTGCCATCGGCCCGACCGGAATCGCCAGCTTGCCGGTCTTGGTACCACCGGTTTCCTGTAGCGCCATGAAGCGGTCGCGCGACCAGATTTCCGCCATCAGCGTGCGCGGCTTGGCGGGCGTCACACCGATGCCCCGACTGATCCACGGCCGGCGCAGGTTGAAGCGCTCGGGCAGGCCATCGCGCACCGCATCACGGGCATCGAAGGCCGTGCGGGTCAGTGCTTTGGCGGCGGCGTTGGGGACGTACCGCCGGGCGAACTCCGAGAGGTGCTCGGTTGCCCTGGCCACATCGGCGGTGACATCAAGTTTCAGCATCGGCGGGCTTCCGGCGGCGCGGGGTGGCGGGCGCTTCGGTTTCGGCAGAAGGCTCGGCAGCAATGCCGGCCTGCTGCGCCAGGATCTGTTCGGCAGTGGCGGCATCGACCTCGACCGTCAGGCCAGGGGCGAGCGAGCGCGCACCGCCAGCGCCGGTGAGGATCACCGGGCGGGTGATGAGAAGTTTCATGGGGGAGTCTCCAAGGCTGGGCAGTCGGGCGAGCGCCCAGCCCAGAAACGACAACGCCCACCAAGGTCTCCCCGGTGGGCGCAGCTATCAGCAGTACGTGAATACTCTACCTTGTGTGTTCAAACATTCAACTAGGTTTTGTCGCCGGGGGCTGAAAATTTTTGGGCGGCGTATATTTTTTCGGGCGCTCAATCACCGCAGGGTCAGCAAGCACTAATTTTTCCGGGAAGAGGTTACGGGCAAAATGTGCCTCGGTCACCCTGATCCTGCCATTAGCCGCATTTTCCAGTGCTTTGGATCGGTTGAGACGCCGCTCAGGGATAGCCACCCGGATTTCTTTTTTAGGGAACGCCTCCCTAACAACACGAATCGCCGGAGCCAAATCGGTATCTGCTGTGAAGATGATCGCCTTGTCGAAAGCATCCTCGAAAGCGAGCCTGACCAGATAAACAGCCAGATTGACGTCACTTTCTTTTTCTTCGTGACCATCCCACTCGTGTTTGCAGCTCGGGCACTTACGGGGCTTCTTCTTAAAGGTCCCCATCACATCCTTGATTCCGGACGCCTTCAGAGCAGCCACGTAGGCGCGATGGCGATCCTGCGCGTCTTGGTTAATCCAACCAGCATAGGCCGAGAAGTAATATCCGCCTACCAACACGTCGTTCTTTGGATGAATGAGCGCTTTGCTCAGAGACCAGATATCAAGCCACTTGAGATAATGCTTGGTGTTTGTGGGCCGCCTAGTTTTCGGGTCGCGATCCAAGTCGTCAATGGCATGGTAAAGATTGAAGCCATCTACGAAAACTACCACACGATTCTGATCGTTTTTCTCCAAAGCAGACCCCCAAAATGAAACCGGCCGCGCAGGCGGCCGGGACCTCGGGGATACCCCTCGGGATGATAAGCCGGCACCGCAGGGTACCGGGTCCAACAGCAGCGCTGTTGGGATGAGTGACTCCGGTGCCGCAGGGCGCCGGGACCCTACGGCTTGCCGCAGGGGATGACTAAGCCTTAGATTATCAGCACTCGACCATCACCTGTCAATCTTTTGGTCCCGAGCAACACCATAAGGTTTGGCATTCTTGCTACACCGTTCATACCCGTAGTACCGCGCCAACACCCCCAGGCCAGCGATCAGGATGCCCTTGGCTTCGTGCAGGGAGATCGCCTTGCCGGCCCAGCCCTGGCGGAGTGCCCACTCGCGGACCGACTGGCCCAGCCCCGCCACATACCACAGCGCCGATCCGGCCGGACTGCCACTGCCGCCAACGGCCTCCAGCGCATCCCGAACCGCACGGGCAGCGCCAGCGTTCTTCTCGACCATCATCTGCCCAGGCGCAGTGCCACCGGGCAGACCGTCGAGATTGGGGCTGGCAACACCACTGCCGAACGCCCGTGCGAAGTCCTGCGAGAACTGCTGCCCGGCGTCGTGCATGGCACCGGTGATGCTGCCGTTTCGGAGCATCAGCGCCAGCGTGTCCACGGTGCGGTAGTGGTCGACGGGCTTCTGGTCGTCGTCCTCCTCGCGCACATAGCGGATCACGCTGCCGTCAGGGCGATTCAGTTCGTGGCCGATGGGCGGTTTGCACTCAGTGCGAGCTTTGGCTCGTTGCGTCTTCTTGGTCATAGCCGTCCCTCCCCAAGTTGTCCGAGGGTCGCCAGCGCGCCGTCCCGGTCACGCTGTACGGTGATTGACTTGGCCGTGGTCGCCACCACCGTCCAGGTCTCGCCATCACCCCGGTCGATCACCTCGCCCTCGGCCCAAGATGTGCTCTTGCGGGATGCGATAGTGCGTGCACCGTAGAGCTTGGTGGCGATGCCGGTCAGGAACGCCCGATCCCAGTCATCGTAGATGTCGTCGAGTGGCACCACGACGATGCCTTGCTTGTGCCAGGCCGCCGCACGCATCGCGCGCAGCTCTTCGGCGTTGGCCGGTGCCTGCGGTGCCATCCTGCCCAAGGAGCAGGGAATCGAGGGGGTGTTCATGCGCATGCCACACCTCCTTGGGCCATCGCCCAGTCCAGCAGCGCCAGCGCATCGGCATGGTTGTCGTCGACCGGGGCGAAGCCGCGCGCCTTGGCGGCTGCGATCATCTCTGCCTTGCCCGCATTGCCCTTGCCGGTGGCGTGCTTCTTGATCGTGCCCACGGGCACGCCCTGGTACGGGATCTGGTGGTGTTCACACCAGGCAGTCAGATGCGCCATGAATCCGCCATAGGCGTGGGCCGCATCGACCCCGGCGTGTTTTCTCACTTCCTCAAACACCACCCAGTCGAGCCCATCGGAGCACTGCTTGATGTCGGTGAGCCAGCGCTTGAAACGCAGGTATCTCATCCCGCCGCCTTCGAAGCGCTGTGGCTTGAAGGATTCGCTGCCGCCGCTGATGAGTCCGTCGCGACTGGTCAGTGCCCAGCCGGTGGTCGTGCCCAGATCCAGGGCCAAAATCGTTGTCGTCATGTTCGTCAGTCCTGTGTTTTGGGCGGTCTGACGGATCGGACAGGTCTGCCGGTTACCCTCTTCACGCGTGCGCGCGTGTAGGCGTAAATCAGTGAGTCTGTCCGATCCGTCAGAACCGCGTCGATTCATGGTTTGGGTCAGTTGTCGGCATAGGGCGTGAAGCGGTCCTTCGGGGTCTCCTTGAGGCCCACTCCCTGGAATCCCCGCAGTCCCATGCCGTTGCGCCACTTCTCCAGGCCTCGGGTGAGCAGCAGATCAGCGAAGCGCTTTTGCGAGCCCACGAACTCCCCAGCCGCCTCCGCCCACTGCTTCCAGTCGCTGAACAGCTCAGCGGTCAGCGACTTGGCATTGGGGTGGCGCACGCAGCGCTCCTCGAGCCAGCGGCCCAGCGCGTCTTCCGCCTCGAAGTACTCGTCCGTCGCATCCAGCACCGATTGAGGCTGGCGCAGCCCTTCGCGCTGCCAGGCCAGACAGCCCTCGACGCCCCAGCTGAAGATGCCGTTGGCCTCAGCCAGCAACTTGGTCTGCAGCTGCTTGTCGCGCTTTTCAGGTGGCACGGTGATCGTGAAGGGGATCAGGTGCAGACGCCGACGCATCGCCTCATCGATGTTGCGGATGGCCGGCTTGTGGTTGCCGGCGATCACCAACTTGAACTGCGGTACATAAGTGAAGAAGTCCTGGCGCATGAAGCGGGCGGACACCCGGTCACCACCGGTGATCTCCTTGATCTTCGACTCGTTCCAGCGCCGGCCCTGTTCGGTCTCGGTCGCACCCACGAAGCGAGAACCGCGCAGCCCCGCCAGATCGGTGGGATGCCGATCCCCGCGCGTTTCCATGAAGGTGTCCATGGGTGCGTTGGCGGCATAGTCCCCGAGCAGCGTGAAGAGCGTGTTCACGAACACCGACTTGCCATTGGCACCGGTGCCGTAGAGGAAGAACAAGGCGTGCTCACTGGTTGCCCCGGTCAGGCAGTAGCCGAACATCCGCTGCAGGTAGGACTGCAACTCGGCATCGCCACCGGTGACCTGCTCGAGAAACCGCATCCAAGTCGGGCAGGCGCTGCCCGGCACCAGGGTCGCCGAGGCGATCTTCGTCATCCGGTCGGCACGGTCGTGCGGGCGCATCCGGCCGGTGCGCAGATCGACGACACCCCCTGGCGTGTTGATGAGCCAGATGTCGGCATCCCACTCATCGGTGGTCGCCGCGTGCCGACGGTCGGTGCGGGCCAGGCGTTCGACACCACCCACGGTGCTGCTCGCGGCGAGCTTGGCCGCGACCTTGCTGTTGTCTGCGCGGACTGCTGCATGGCGACAGACGTGACGGATCAGATCGGTGGCCGCCAAGGTTTCCTCGGCCCGCCAGCGCTGGCCATCCCACATCAGCCATTTGCCCCAGGCCGCGATGTAGCGCCAGTCGCGCTGGTAGCGCCGGGTGAAACTCACCGCCAGGGCATCCTCCGTGCCCCAGACCGTGGCATCGCTGTCGTGAGACTCGTCATGGTCGGCAGCATCGAAGTGAGCCGATGGCGCTTGGTCATCGTCGAAGGGCTGCACCGTGATGCGCGGGCCGGTCGCAATAAAACCCGTGACATCGAAGCCCTCGGCCAAGGCATCCGCTGCATCCCATCCCTCGGGCTTATCGTCGGGTGGCAGCAGAATGGCGCAGGAAGTGGCCCCGGCCATGAGCACGGCTTGCGAGGCAGCCTCGGCGTAGCCGAATCCCGGTTTGTCCCGATCCGGCCAGATGAGCACGGCTTTGCCGGAGAGCGGCGACCAGTCGGTCTTGTCGACCGGCGCGTTGGCACCGTGCATGGCCGTGGTCGCGGTGACCCCTGCCTCGATCAGGGCCTGCGCACACTTCTCGCCCTCGACCAGGATCACCTGATCGGCAGCAACAAGGGCCGGCTGGTTGTAGAGGGGGCGTGGCTCCGGGGGCGCCATCTTGCGGCGCTTGGCATCCCAAGGGCGGAACTCCTTGCGGCCAGGTACCGGGTCGTAGCGATACACGCAGGCGATCAGATTGCCGGCAGCATCCAGGTAGTCCCACTTGGCCGTGGCCGGACCCAGCTCGTCGACCGGGGCTTCGGCCTTCTTGCGCTTTGGGGGATGGCTGATGGCCCGACCGACCAGTTGCCCGGCGATCTCCAGCACCCGGGCGAAGTCCGCCTGGGTGTCGAGCCCATGGTGGGCGGCGATGAGATCGAAGATGTCACCGCCTTCGCCGGTGGCGTGGTCGTGCCACAGACCGGCGGTTTCTCCTTTGAGCGACACCTCCAGGCTGTCGCCGGGGCTGCCGAGCACGTCGCCGACCAGGTATTTCTGGCCACGCTTCTTGCCGGCTGGCAGCAGCGTCATCAGCACCGATTCCAGCCGCGCCAGCAGATCGGCACGGATGGCGTCGCGTTGTGCGTTGAGATCACCGCCAGTGGGGAAGGCCAGCGGCGGCACCGAATTGAAATCAAGCATGGATCAGTCCTCCCTGTGGCGGATGGTTGTGGTCATGGCAGGTGATGGAATGCACGGGCGCGCTGCTGGCGCTGACCACTGGCTCGGCAGGTACCGGCACCTTGATCGGCACCTTCTGCCAGTGCGCCTTCTCGTCGGCGAGATAGCCGGCCTTGCGTGCCACGAAGCGCACGAAGTCCGGATGCAAGCCGACCAGGTCACACCAGAGCGTGAGGTCATCCCCGAGCAGAAAGCGCCTTGCTTCGCGCCGCATCCGGCGGTTGGAAAGACTCAGGCTGTCGTGGATGGCGCGGGCGAGCACCGCCACCACCAGCCGGGACTCTGGGCACACGAGGAAGGTGTGACGGTTCAACACCTTCTCGATGGCCTGCAGCCCGACCAGGGGTTTGGGCGGCGACCAGCGCTCCACCCACTCGGTGCGGTAGGTCTTGCGTGCACTGGCGCGCTTGGAAGCTGTGCTCATCACACACCTCCCCAGCAACGCTGCGCATAGGGGCAGAACTTGCACTCGAAGTGGCTGGCCTCGGCGAACGCGCGCGGCAAGAGCTCCCCGGCCTCGGTCGCCTGGATCACCCGCACCGCGCGGTCGGACATCTTCTGCGCCAGCCCCGCATCGAAGGGCACCAGCTCGAACCACAGCTCCTGCGTGTCCTTGTTGATGGCGGTGAAGAGTGCCGGATTACGGCTGATGCCTTCGACCGAGCCTTCCATGTAGGCCTGGTAAGTGGCCATCTGCGCGGCATAGACTGGCTTGGTGACCGCCACGCCAGACTTGGCACAGGCCTTCCAGTGCTTGTCGGCCATGGTCTTGCACTCGAAGAGCATCGGGAACGACAGGCCCAGCTCTGGCGGTGCCGCCGTGATGATTCCGTCGACGTGGCCCTTGATCCGGCCACCCGCCACCGAGAACCCGAACTGGCCGCCGTTGGCCTTCTGGTTGTGCAACTCAAACCCCGCCATGCGCAACCAGCGCACGGCCAGGTCTTCCAGCGCATGGCCGACCTCGAACACCCGCAGGATACGACCCGAGAAACCCCGGCCGGGATCGACCGGCGCACCGGCGTACTCAAACTGCAGCGCCCGTTCGCAAGCCACACCCAGGCGAGAAGCGCCGAGATAGTCGCGCGGGGCCTGCCCGGCACGTTCAACATCCAGCGCCGCATCGATGAAGCCCGCTACCCGCTCGTGGAAGCCGGGGCGATGGTTGAAGTCCAACATCACTTCGCCCTCCCACGCTTGACTGGCTGCCCTGCCACCACCTCTCCGGTCTCCCACGGCAGGTCATCCTCCAGATCGGCGAAGGGATTCGCCGGATCGAAGGCGGTCGTTGCCAGTACCGGCTCCAACTTGGCCACCGGCTGCGGCGCCTGCGTCTCATACGGCTCGACACCCCGCACCGGCGGATATTTCGCCTGCTGGTGGTGCGCCGCCATGACCTCCGTCCAGCCGGTGACAATCGCCTCAATCACCTGCAAGGCCTCGGCCTCGCTGTAGTGACCCAGGGGTTTATCGAAGCCGATCTCGCCGGCGGCCTCGCCGAAGCACTTCAGGCAGGCGCGCATCGCCGCGCGCTCGAATTCGGTCGGATCAACCATGAGCACGTCCTCCTGCCTGGGGTCGGTTCGGAGCCACTGGCCGTAGAGCGCGTGAAACGCGTCCTGGCATTTGCGGCTGCAAAAGACCCAGTCCATCGGATACCGGCGCGATTCGCCGACCTTGAAGCGGTTGTCGCTGTGGCCGAGGCCACGGGCCTGTCGCTTGCAGGCCCAACACTGTCCGGCCATTCATTGCCCTCCCTCCAGCGCACCGATGAAGAGCGTCATCTGCAACGGCTGGCTGCCAAACGCCGTGGCGCAGCGGGTGTCGAAGTCCCGGTAGGTCATCGACGAGCGCGCGATCATGGTCACCGCGTGGATCTGCTTCTCCAGCAAGGCGAGGCCGCCTTCGGAGAGCCACTGATGGGCCTTGTCGGACAAGCGCTTGCGGCTCCTGATCTCCTCGATGATTTCGCGGGGCATGATCACGTCGTACACCCAGCGCAGGGTGATCTGGCCGATCACCGCCGGTGGGTTTTGCTGATGGCCCTGGTAGTGCCAGCCAAAGAGGCGAAACAGCGCCCGGTAGTAGTCGGGGCTGAAGCGCCGCTCCCAGCTGGCGACCCGCTCGCGCAGCAGCCGCGAGATCAAGGCCTGCAGTGCATCAGGGGCACGGTGGTACTGGTAACCGGTAGCCTCGTCGATCAGCGCAACTTCACCGGTCTTGGCCAAGGCCTTCAAGATGCGCTGGCAGTTGGGCACCAGGTGCTGGCGCTTGCGGTGCAGACGGCCTTCGAGTGCGGCATCGATCACGCCGGAGGCGACCTCGCTGATCACCCCGGCCGGAAAGAACGCGGTGGTCTGCCCCGAAGGCAGGCGAATGCTGCAGGCACGGTCCTGCAAGACCTCCACGGCGCCCGGAGCGACATCCGACAGCAGTGCCTTGAGCTGACTGCCCCGACGCGATTCGTGCAGACCGATGGCGGTGGCCAGTTGCCGCTGCACATAGCCCCGGGTGCCGTCTTCCAGCACCACGGCCTCCACCGCCAGGTCACCGAAACGCACCACGCCGTAGTGGCTGGTGGTCAGGATAGGTGTGCTCATCATCGTCACGTCCTCCCTTACTGCGCCCAGGCGGGCTTGCCGCTGGGGACGGTGGAAGACGCAGGGCGTGCTGCAGCAGCCGGGGGCGTATAGCTGGGTGCTACGACCGCTGCCGGCGCACCCGACTGGCCACCGCCGGTCGAACCCTTCGGCACCACCCCCATGATCAGGGCGTAATCCTTGTGATCCGGCTCGATGGCAGCCTTGATGGTATTGCGGTCCTCGCCCCGGCCATCCTTCTCGATGTCGATGCGCGCAGCGAACTCGAGGCCATCCAGGTCGGCAAAGCCGCTAATGCGACGGGCCGCCTGGGCCTGCGGGCTGTTGTCCGCCGGATGCACGTTGCGCGCGGAATTGAGTGCAGCGCGGATGAAGGTCCGGCCCATGTTTCCCCAGGTCGGCCCCTTGGCGCTGTGCAAACCGACGTTCCACCAGATCTTGCGTTTGGCAAACGGGCCGTCCATCACCACGCCCTCGCAGGCGAGATAAACCGCACCGGTCTCAAAGGACTGGGTCGCCCAGCCGCCGGTCCAGCCTTGGCTGGGGTCATCGAAGCCACCGGGCTTGATGCTCAGGCGCAGCTTGGCCGCCGTGTTGCGCGGGATGAGGTCGAAGGACTGCTGCTGTTCAGCGTCGTTGAAATCGTTCCAGTTGGACATGGCGGCTTACTCCTGGGATGCGTTGGATTCGGGGGTGGCGTTCGGGAAAGCGGTGGCGTGCGCAGCAACGGCGTGCCGACCGAGGCACTTGGCGATGAGCTTTCCGAGGTGGGGCTCTTCGATGGGGTCGAGCCGACCGCTGCGGTCCTTGCTCGGGAAGCCCCAGGTGTTGTCTGCGCCGGTGACAAAAGCGCGGTACGGCGTGCCGTCGTCGGCTTTCAGGATGGCCAGCGTGATGACTTCGTCGAGCACGCCCGGCAGCTCGGCCGAGGACTTGGCACCCTCAAGCTGCAGCTGGTAGATGCGGCGGTTGAAGTCGTCCAGCTTCTCTTCGAGGATGCAGACGTAGATGACGTGCTTGTCCCGGACGTGCTGCAGGTGCGTGAGCGCGCCGATCATTTCGGTGCCCAAGAGGCCGTAAGCGCCCCGGGTGTCGGGCTTGCCGGTCTTCTCGGAGAAGGCAGCCGGCTGGGTCTTGCACCAGGCCAGGCACATCCGCGAGAGCACGGTTAAGGAATCGACGAAGTAGGTGTCGTACTTGGTCAGCTGCTGGGGATCGCCGTACTTCTGGCAGACATGGTCGAAGTGGGCCTGCGAGAACGCCTGCTCGGGCGAGGCACTGGGGCTTGGCCCGGCGAGGAACACCACCAGGTCCTTGAACTCCGGCCAGGTGCGCGGGCGTAGGGTGTCACCGGCCCAGTCGAGGATGGACAAATCGCCGGCCTCGGTGTCTACCAGCAAGGTGCGCTCAGCATCGAGTGTGCGGATCTGGGAAGTTTTACCCGCACCGGGTACGCCGACGAGGGCGACCTTGGCGCAGCGTTTTTCTGACAAGCGCTGGTCAGCGCTGATGATCGGGAGTGCCATCACTTGCCCTCCCCAACGATTGCCAGGCGGAAGGCCGGCTTGGCGGGTTTGAGGGTGCGGGCGGCCTCGAACGGACGGCGCAGGGTTTCGGGCCAGGCAGCAAACTTGCGCTCTGACACCGAATACTTCACATCGATGTATTCGGCCGGGTCGTCGCCATTGCTGGCGATGCGCTGCGCAATGGCGGCCAGCTCCTGCTGATCCCAAGCAACGGACTTCTTGATCTCGACCGTGATGGCCAGATCGCCGTCGGTCAGATGCGTGGTGCCGGTGTCCTTGCCAGCGTCGAGCAGTTGCGCACGGGCGGCGTCGCTGTAGAGGTCATCGAGCGCGGCGGTCAGCTGCTCACGGGCGTGGCCAATGCCACGGTCCATTTCGGCGAGCAGGACGGAGAGTTCCTGCAGTGCCGGCTTGGGCAGCGCCTTAATGCGCTCGCGGGTCAGGTCTTCGAGTTGGAGGGGAAGACTGCCGATGTCGAGGACGGTGGCAGTCGGTTGTGGGGTAGCCGCGAGGGCCGTATTCAGCGATGTGCTGGTCATGGAAATGCTCCTTAAAAAAGTGGCCTGAATTCGGTTGCGGACTCGCCGCCGCCGACAGGTGCATTTCCTCAAGGCGCATTACACAGAGCGCTACACGCATTACACAGACCCATTACACAAACGCGTTTCGTGCCTGCAGAATGCAAAAAACCCGGTCTGGGATCGCCAGCCGGGTTCTTGTGTGGGGGTGTTATGGATGTGCTATTTCAGCCAGTGCGCATCCTCATCGCTGATCTTGAGGGCATAGCGCTCCTCGTCATCGTCGTAGTGGATGAAGCCGTGGTAGACCTCTGGGATGCGCTGAAAGGTCTTGCTGGGCGAGAACTTCTCGTCCTTGGAGCCCGTTGCCGCCCTTAATGCATCGCGCCCCAATTCGTGATCGCGGCTGTCGATCAGCGCCACCAGAATGGCCTTTTGCTGGCGAGTCAGTCGGATCGCCTGACCTTGCCAGTACACAAGCCCTTCGCTGGCTGTGTAACGCAGTGTGTTGGTGTGTGCCCGTTCTTCCGCCGCCACGACCTGGGCACCGCCCGTCTTGAGCCGGTTGTCGAGGAACTCGAAGGTGCTTTGGCCCAATCGCCCCACGGCCGGCAGTGACCTGACCTGAGCCCCGGCCAGTGGCGAAAAGGCCGGCAGCGGCGTCTCGCTGGTAGTCAGGATCATGGCATCTTGCAGTACGCCCTCGCCCTGGAGGTGCTCACGCAAGGCTTGTGCAACAACAAGCTCGTGCAAGGTGCGAGCAAAGTACCAGGTATGCAGTTGGCCGGGGCGAGGCTGTGTAGTGCCCAGCCGCCAGACCACACCCGGCTGGATCACACGCACGCCTTGCGGCATCAGCCCCAGGCCAATCACCAGGTGCGTGATCAGCTGCTCGGCTGCAGGTTGGTAGGTTTTGCGGATGTAGGCCGGTGCCACAACGGGTCCGCACTCCGGACACATCTGCAACACTTGGTCGTCACCCAAGGTAGTGGACTTGGGCGGATCATCGACCACGCGTGCCAGTTCGACCCAACAGTCATAGCAGGTCGCCGACGGCAGATCACCGGCGAACCGGAGCAGCCGTTCCCTCAGCAGGGATTGCGCAGCCGGTGCCCAAGGCCCTTCAAATAGGGCTTTGCCGTTGATGCGCGTGTCTGCTTGATCCAGCAACCGGCACATCAGCGCCGTCGCTTCTATCTGGGCTGTGCTCATACCGCCAGCGCGGCCTCATCAGCCTCGGGCTCCGGTGTGATCGTCGGCACCGGCTCGTCGCCGTCGACCACGTTCAGGGCGCGCAGTACCGCCTGGGCCATGGGCTGGTGCTTGGCTGGCAGGTTCTTGATGGTGGACGAGCCCGAGGAGAAGACGTTGAAGCTGAAATGGCCACGGCGGATTTTTTCCGTGGGGTAGACCATCAGCGTGGCGCCGTCGAGGTTGTACTCGGCCTCGAAGGCATGGCTGACCTTCAGACGGGCACGGGCGAGTGCCAAGGCGTCGGGTTCGGATTCGGCCTCCGACGCTTCAAAGTGAATATGCTGGCCGCTGCTGTTCATCGGCGTGAACTGGGCGCGGCGCAGGCGCACCTTGCGAATGCCATAGCGTCCCCAGTCCTCGAACGGGTCCAGCCCATCGCGCAGTGCGTTGAGGCGGTAGCGCTTGGGCTCGATTTCTTCGGGCTTGATCTCGTGGCCGACCAGGTGTTTGCCAAAGAGCTGCAGCACCGCCTTGTGGTTTTTGGCGCCACCCTTGACGATGGTTTCAACAAGCCCGGTTTGCGGGTCGTAGAGCAGCGCGGTTTCCAACGCGATGCGGGTGGTGATGCGGCTGAAGTGGTTCTGGCTGAAATGCGCCAGGGCGGTCACCGGGCCTTCTACGTAGAGCGTGATCTGGATGTGGTGTTCCCGCTGGCTGACCTCGATATGCGTGGCCTTGCCGGCACCGGCCTTTTTATAGATGTCGGCCACCGCCTGGCTGAAGGTTTCCAGCGCTGCCCGATCCGCTGTGGGGTCCAGGCCCGCTTCGATGCGGTGCTTCTTCCAGTATTTGCCGTTGGTCTTGGCCAGGAAGGACAGGTGCAGTTCGGTCTGGCGGAAGGCCTCGTCGCGGAAGGTGAACATCCACATCGCCTTCTCACGGTCATCGCGGTCAGCAAAGGCCGTCAGCACCGCCTCGTCGTCAGCGCACTTGAGCAGGAATTCCTCCGCTGCCAGCGGGTTGGCCATCAGATGACAGCGGCGCAGGTCGTCGTACCAATAGCCCAACGCATCGGCGATGGCCTTGCGCTGCTCGCCCGTCATCTCGCGGATGGGCAATTCTGTGGCCAGCGCTTCAACCGCCTGACTCACCATGGCCGGCAGCGTCCCCTCTTCCTGCGTCCAGTCCAGCGTCAAATGCGGGCCGAGAACATGGGCCTCGGTGAACTCGCGCAGGGTCGGCATGCCAATGTGACGCAGGAAATGGGGTGGGTTAAATACGCTCATGCTCGGCTCCTTGGCTTGTTGTTATGTCCAGAACCGAACTCAGCGCACGATCTTGCGGGTCAATCCGACCACCACGCCCACAATGTCCAGTTCACCATCTGGCAGGATCAAGGGATAGGCTGGGTTGTGCGCCCTGAGCGCCCGTTGGCCTCTCTCGATCACCAGTTCCTTGAGCGTGAATTGATCGTTCACCCGCGCCACCACGAAGTCACCGATTGCCGCAGCGCGCCGGGTGTCGACGATGGCCATATCGCCATCGTCGATGTGGGCGTCCGTCATCGAGTCGCCCCGCACGCGGATCACCAAGGTGTCCGGCGGGGACTCGATCAGGTACTCGTCCAGATAGAACGGCTGGGTCGCAACATCCGCCACCTCAGTCGGCAGACCAGCTTGTACCGGGCACTCCGCTAAAGGTCGCTCGAAGAAGCGCTTGCCGGGTATCCAGACGCCGTCGCTGTTGCGCTCGAGAAAGCCTTGCTTGGCCAGGCGCTCGAGGATGGTCTTGACCGCCGAGCGTGCCGCCACCCCCAGGACAGGCAGCAGCTTGTCATAGGAGGGAAAGGCATGGGCTTTGGCGTAGTGGCGCTGCAGGGCGGCCAGATACTCCGGATCGCGTTCGTTCATTTCACATTCAAGAACATTTGTTCTATTGAATTGTATGAGAACGAATGTTCTGTCGTCAAGAGACAAACAATCAATCAGCTGACTACGCCGCCACGCGCGTGCTCATGACAGCAGCCACCAGACCAGCAGCACCACAAGGGCCAACAGGCCTACCAGGGTGACGGCACAGCCTTTCAAGGGAGGCAGCTCAATCACCTCCTCTTCCTTGGGCTGGCGGTAGCGCTTTTTGATTTGCCCGAAACGGTCAAAGTAATGGCTGACTTTTCCGTATTGGCTTTCCAGGCGCGACCAGCGATCCGATTGCACCTGTCGGACAGCCGAATACACGTTGTTGGCCAGATCCATCTGCCGTTGGGAGTCAGCACCTGCGAATAATTCACGCCAGAAGATGTCCACGGCCTCGCGCAGTGCTGGGCCGGCGCTGTCCTCCGGGGTCAATTCCCGCTCCAGCCGTGCCAGCATCAGCTTCTGCTCTTTTTGCGGTAAGCGGATGTCGCGCTGCTGGGCAATGCGATAACAGTTGTCACCGACCGGCTTGAGCCGCGTGTTTGCGCGCTTGACCGTGCTGACGGCTTCAGACTTGGTCATCCTCAAGCCAACGATTACTGACCGGATTTGCCTTGATGGTAGTCATCTTGGCTTGGCAATTCGCGCCAATCCGGCTTCACCTCTCGGGCCAGGTAGTCGGCCAATGGCAGGGGCAGCCCGTTGCCGCCAGTGTCTTGGACTTGAACATCGGTCGGTTGGCCGTTGGTGTAGATGACGTAAAGCCCACGGTAGCTGCTTGCCATTGAATCTCTCCTGCTGGGGGTGATGTATGGGCAACATCATATGAGAACATATGTTCTTTCGTCAATCAACCACAACCACCTCCACCGCCTCCCGCAGCCGCTCCCGGCTCAAATGGGCATAGCGGCTGGTCGTGCGTATATCGGCGTGCCCCAGCAGCTCCTGCACCTCATACAGGCTGCGCCCCGCATTCACCAGAAAGCTGGCAAAGCTGCGCTGCAGGTCATGGGTGCGCAAGTCCGGCAAGCCGGCCTGGGTTCGTGCCGTGTCTCAGCTATAGAAAATGGATAAGAAAAGCCGCCGGGTTGGGTGCCGAAAAAGTAAAAACTCCACATGTTGCCGTGCGTGGTTCGAGGCTATCGAGTGATCCACCGCCTTGTGAGCGGTGAACGACTGCCGTAGGCGGACGGAAAGCCGGAATACGCGAGAATACTTGTCAACGGGAATACCATTACAATTTATATCGCACCACCATCTACCCCACAATCCAACAGGAGAAAGCCGTGCCCGCATTCAAAGGTAAAAGTACGACGGTAGATGAAGCAGAAGTGACGATTAACTCAAAAATCAGCAACACAATTACGGGCTTTACCAGCGAAGATTTCGTCTTTTTTGACTTCACCTTCACAGCCGCTGAATACATGCGGTATTTCATCAACGTTGCGAAGCAAGGGAATGACCTGCTTTTTACGACCCACAGCGTCCGCACAGGAAAAGTCGCTTCAACGAACAGCATTAAGGATGTTTATACCGCCAACGGAATAGAATTCCTGGAGGTTGGGCTAAACGAAGGTCAAGATGGATACGAAACCCCTTCTTTTGCCATTGCGAAAGGAAGCACTTCCGAGTCAGCGGCCGCGGCGATTAAGGAAACGATGAACTGGGATTTGTTTCTCATTGCTGGTGGCAGTTCGTCTGAAACCCTTTACGGGATGCAAGGCTCATTCAATATCATCTTTGACAATGCTGGTGACGACCGAATCTTCGGCGGCTCTGAAAATGATTTTTCTGTGGGGTCTGGAAACGATACGCTGACAGGCGGCGAAGGACAGGACACTTACCTTTTTGAATCCCTTGCATCTTTCGGCGCAAATGGGAGACTCGCCTTCACCAAGACGATTACCAATTTCGATACCTCTCAAGACTTTATCAACTTGGAGCTTCTTGCATCAGCCTACAAAATGCGCTTCAACAGTACGGCGACTTCGTCGAATTGGAAACGGGGCGATATCATTTTTGAGGTGAACGGTAGCGACGGTTGGATTCTTGGAAACACCGATCGGGACCGTGACCCAGAATTCAAAATCGTGTTGACTGGCGTGACCTCGATTTCAATGAATAACATCGACATCGGCCAGTAAGAGCGGTTGCGGTCGGCAGGGCAAACAAAGGGAGGGCAAACAAAGGGACACTCACTTTGTTTAGTCCTTTGCTTCTGTCATTTTGAAATGCATCACCGCTGCACTACCCGCATCCGCCGATCAGGCTTGCGTCTAAAGTCAAACTTGCCTATTCCGTCTGTTCTCCGCCACGCGCGCTTGACCCGGTCTGCGTGCGGCTTCTAGATTGCGCGCTTCATCACGGGCGTGATGAAACGAGTTTGACGGCTCGCTCAACAGACTGGCGCCATGGCGTATTTCGCTCTGGCCGTCCGCTTGTCTGCTCTATGGTGGGCTGGGCGGGGAAGCCGCAAGGCTTGCCGGGTGGTCTGTCCGGTCCGTCACCTCGTCCAGATCCACCACCCTCATTGACGGTGAGGGTTACTTCAAGTGATTACAGACCATGACTCCCCCCCGCTCTATCCGGCGTCCGGGCCATCGCTTGCCTGCAAAGTCCTGCAAAGCGCTTCCGCAACCGCGTCACGTCACCGTCGGCACGCTCTGGTGCCGCGACAGTGCCATTCCATGGATCCGCTTGCGCGGGCACTGGCTGAAGCAAGCCGGCTTTACGCCGCAATCGCTGGTGGCGGTGGTGGTGCTGCCGGGGCGGCTGGAATTAACGCTGGTGGCGTCGGCGCAGAAGGTGTAAGCCGCAAGCCTCACCGCGTTGCTGGTGGTGGGGCTTGAAACAGCGTGCGTGTTTCTTTGTTTTGCTTTCGAACCTACTGGATGTAACCGACGTAGAACTGCGCGAGTTGCCGGAACGGGTGCCGAAAAAAGTAAAACCCGATACGCTGCCGTGCGGGGTTCGCTGCTACCGAGTTACCCACCGCCTGGTGAGCGGTGGGCGACTAGCGGATGAACGAAGTGAGTGTCCCTTTGTTTTCTCCCTTTGTTTTCACCTTTGTTTTCTTTGTTTTTATCCCTTTGTTTTTTTGGCTCGACTGGCAGCACCGGAGGAAATTGACATGACCGCACAAGCACAACGCTCCCATGACGATACTGTGGTCGACCTGTTGAAGGCCGATCCGGCGTTCGCCAACGAATATCTGTCCGTCGCGCTCGACGAAGTCGACCAACCCGGTGGCCATCATGCGCTGCTGACCGCACTGCGGCATATCGCTGAGGCGCAAGGGATGGCTGCTGTCGCAGAACGAGCGGGTCTCCCTCGCGAATCGCTTTACCGGGCGCTGGGCCCGGACGGCAACCCCACGCTGAAGACACTGCTCGCGGTGCTGCAAGCGTCGGGACTGCAGTTATCAGTAGCCCGGGTTTCGGCCTGAGCCTGCAGTGAACGACCCCGGAAGCAAACAGCGATGAGCACTGCATTCGACAGCATCAAGGCCGGGCTACTGGAGGCCATCGCCCACGCCGAGCGCCAGCCGGTCAAGGCCAAGATCCATCGCCCGCGCCCCATCAACGTCAAAGCCCTGCGGGCAAAGGTCGGCATGACGCAAGAACAGTTCGCTGCCCGCTTCGGTTTCTCGACCGCTACGCTGCGACACTGGGAGCGCGGTGATCGCGCACCACACGGCCCGGCGCTGGTGCTGCTCAACGTCATCGAGCACAATCCGGCAGCGGTGATCGAGGCGTTGAACGGATAGCGTTACTGCCTTTCGGCGGCGGCCTGCCCGGGCGGTCGCGAGCCGAGGGCAAACCTACCGCAGGAACGCCC
Organism: Oxalobacteraceae bacterium; assembly: GCA_027484285.1. Taxonomy (GTDB): domain Bacteria; phylum Pseudomonadota; class Gammaproteobacteria; order Burkholderiales; family Burkholderiaceae_D; genus Pernthalerella. The sequence goes on from JAIXTG010000200.1 coordinate 57,897, forward strand.
CTCCGACGCGAATACAGCCCCATAGCGCGATTTTTCGGGCTCGCTCCGCATCCTGCGCCACCTTCCCCGAGAATTGCGCTCAGTGCCCGGTCTTCGCGGTAGCATCCACCGTCTCAATCTTGCTGAACCGCCATGCCCAGCACTACCCCACCGCCGCTGACCCCCGTCGATCCAAACGCCCTGCTGGACTGGGCACGCCGGGTGCTGCGCGCCCGAAGTGATCGCGAACTGGCGACGATCTTGGGCGTTACTGCCCCGCAAATCTCGAAGATCCGCCACGGCAAGCCACTCAAGGCGCTGATCCTCGCGAACCTGCTGGCTGCGACCGATGTGAAGCTGTGGGATTTGGAGAAGAAGGTCAGGCAGACGCCGGAGGATTGGCGGGAGCGGGTGCAGGCGGGAACGAAGAAGCAGGGATTAGAAAACAAAAACCCCACCGCCTTGTGAGCAGTGGGGTTGCACTACGATGCCATCAACCGTCAAGAAGACGATCGACGCCTTCCTGACTTCATTAGGAAGCGATGGTCAGGATCTGGGCAGCGATGGACGATCCATCAATGTCCAGAGTGCCGGTTACCTTGATCGCCACGTCAGTGCCTGCAGTGAAGCCTGCAGAAGCACCTGTGGTGCCGTTGTCGTTCGACACGACGATGTAGGTATCACCGCCGAACACAAACCACTCGGCAGCTGCGTTGGTTCCACCGTTTTGGTCAGCTGCAGCGTTCAGGTATTGGGTCAACGTTGCACCAGCACCCAGAACCACTTCGGCTGCATCCCACTGTGCCGCAGTCATCGCAGCCAGCGTACCAGTCGAGGCGTCAGCAAGATCAATAGTATCGCCAACTGCGAGGTCGGTGATGGTCAGCGAACCAGCTGCCGCACCTGCAGCGTTGACATCAAACACATCGTTGCCAGCACCGCCGGTGAAGACGTCAGTACCACCGGTGTAAGCGATGGTGTCGACACCAGCACCGCCGTTGATATTGTCGTTCGTGTTTGCGTGGCCGGTCAGCGCGTCAACGCCGTTCGAACCGACGATGGTCACGTTTTCACCGATTGTGGTGTTCAGCGACGTGTAGGTAACACCGTTGTCAGTGACTTTCCCGACCGCCACAGCGCTTGCGTCCATGCGGGTGACTGCAGTGCTACCAGTTGCGGTCAGAATCAGGCCAGCATCGCCAGACACGTTCACGGTTTTCGCAGCAGCGGCAGTCAGAACCAAGGTGTTCTGGTGAGCCGTGGTGTTGGTGTCGTCGCTCACCACATTGATGGTCTCGACACCAGCGATCGTCAGTGCGGAAGCTTGGGTTTGTGCAGCAGCAGATTCCAGCGTTACCCGGAACGAGTCTGCGGTGCCCGTTGCGTCAACCAGATTGACAGCCATCGTCTGCGTCGCATTAGCGGTCAGCCTGAGGCCAGCACCTGCAGCGACGTTGTTATATGTCACGCCACCCGTAACCGCACCGTTGGTGAGGTTGGAGAAACCTGCTGCGTTGTAGGCGCCAGTAGCAGCAGCACCGAGGCCCAGCGTCTCGAAGCCGGAGATTCGCGGCTGGGAAACCGGTGCGCTAAACGTAGCGGCAGCAACGTTCAACACCAGAGTGTCGGTATCTGCACCACCATTCAGCGAACCGCCCGTTCCGAGGTCAGCGGAAATGGTGACGGTATCGGCACCTGCGCCCATATTGATGGCCTTCGTGGTAGCGCCGATCGAAATCGTGTCGCCGCCAGAACCACCGGTGAAGGTCACATTGTCGCCGAGTGCAGTACCCAGCGAAACACCACCAGTGTTCGTCACATTGATGGCGCTCACCGAGGCTAGCGTCTGGGCCGTGAGGGTCAGAGCAGCGTTACCCGAAACGTTCAGCGTGGTCAGATCCGCTGCGGTCAGTCCAGCAATCGTCGATGCCGTGCCGTTGGAGGCGATGTTGATGGTCGTGAAACCGTCATCAGCATCGGTGCCCGCTTCGGTATCAGTGATCACGCCTGCGGTCAGGCCGTTAACGTTCAGCGCCAGCGTGTTGGCGGTCGGGGTTGCGGTCAGAGCACCGCGGCCAATGCCGAGCGTGCCACCCGTACCAGTCAGCGTGACAGAGGTCAGTGCGCTCGAGTTGATCGTCGAGTTGCCGTAGCTGTTCAGGGTAACGCTAGCAATCGTGCCAGCAGCCGTGCCGGAAGCAGCATTGGCATCAGCGATAGTGACTTCGCCGTTGTTAATTGCGGCGCGACCAGTACCAGCAGCGCCAGCGACTCGGGTTTGCGTAGCAATCTGAGTAACGCTGACTTCTGTGGTGGACGCACTGCCAGTCACGTTAACAGCGCTCAGCGTAAGTCCATCGCCTGCGTCATCAGAGCCACCAGAGACCGCTCCGGTATTCGACACGATGACTTTGCTGCCACCGGTCACGTTGATCGCGCCTTGGGTTGCCGCTGTCGCACCCGAGGCATCTGCCAGTGTGGCGGCGACCGCGTTAACCGTAACAACACCGGCAGCAGCCGTGGTGGCGCCGACGGTAGTCGTGCCGGACGTCACGCCTGTGGCGTTGACAGTCACGTTGTTACCGCCGTTGATTGCAACGTTGGTCGCGGCTTGGGATGCAACGGTTGCAACCACATTGTGGGTCGCTGCAGCAGTGATCGTCTGAGCAGCACCGAAGGTATTGGTGTTCAGTGCCGTGGTGTCTGCAAAGCCGGCGGTGGTGTTCAGCGTGATTGCACCGCCCGAAGTGACGTTGACCGTCTCAATGCTGGTGGTAGACGCGCCGACCGGAACGGCAGTGATCGCTGCGGTTTGAATCCAGTTCAGGGTGTCATTGCCGGCACCGCCGTTGATCTGGTCACCAACGGTCAGCGTGGCTACACCTGCAGCCTCACCTGCGTTGAACGTGTCATTGCCGGCGGTACCGGTGAATGCCGGGCCCTGATCCATACCAGTAGTGAGCGTGAAAGTGCTGCCCGTCGGAGCCGTCGTGCCGCCGCTGAACGCGCTCGACGAATCGCTCGTGCCCAGTGCCGTGTCGCTGACTTCCGCTGCCTTGCGGCCCAGTTTCTGGGTGCCCAGGAACGCGGTCTTGCCGTTGAACGAAGCCGTCAGGTCGCCGTCGAGGAAACGCACCGATGCGGAACCGTTGACGTTCGACAGCTGGAACGTGATGGTCTGGGTCTCGGACTTCAGGGTCACGGTGCGGCCCGAAGCGCGCACGGTGAACTCGGAGGCCAGGCCTTCGATGTTGATGATGTCGCCGGAAACCAGCTTGCCAGCGATGGTGACGCGGGTGGCGTCGCCTGCGATGTTGTAGGTGTCGGCGCCAGTGGCGTCCTTGAACGTCTTACGGCCCGTCGCTACGGTAAATGTAGGCATTGTGGAATTGCTCCTGTGATTAGGCTACGTATCTAGCCGGGCACCGCATCCGGCGCCCGACAACTGACTGTGGCATCGGTCAGACCTTTGCCAGCAGTTACGGCCTCACTGTAGGTTCGGCAACGAAAATTTCCTGTGAACACCGTCACAATTTTTGAAATTGTTATTAAAGCCGGTAGTTCAGCCCCAGCAGGATCTGGGTGACGTCGAGGGTCGATAGGCCGATGTTGGAGCGGTCGCGGATGCTTTCAATTTCAATAACCACTGCCCACGGGCTGCGCGGGTTGGGGCCGGGCACCCAAACGGCTTCGAGCTTGGCGGCCAGCCGGTTGACCCAGCGGCGAGAGCCGCCGGCGAGCAGCGGACTATAAGCGTCGTCGTCGCGGGTGTGGGCTGCGATCAGCAAGGCGCCGAGCTGCAGGTTGGGCTGCGCCTGCCAGCGGCTGAAGGCGAGGGTTTCGGCGCGCAGGCTGTCGCCGCCGGGGCGGTCGTTGGCGGCGAGGTCGCGGCCCAGCCGCAGCTGGCCGCCCCACTGCAGGCCGGTGCGTCCGCATTCGGCGCCCGCGCCCAGCCACGGGATCAGGGCGTCATAGGCACTCGCTCCGGAAAACCGCCGCTGGTCGAGGTCGGCACGGCCACTGATGATGCAGGCGCCGACTGGCACGCGCAGGCCGCCGCTGGCTTGCAGCTGGCTCACGCCGCGGCCGTCGAAGCGCAGCTCGCGCACTGACCCGGCCGCAAACAGCACCGCGCCGTCCTGGCCGCGCCACGGCACCGGCCGGCGCCAGCTGCCGGTCGCGCTCGCGTCCCACTGGTCTTGTGCGGACTGGCTGGCGTGAAGCCGGTGGCGCAGCGCGACGGTGGCGTCGGCCTGCCGGCCGGCGTCGAGCTCGAAGCGGCGGCTGGCGGATGCGCGCAGCTCGCCGAAGCTGTCGGCACGCGGCTGGTAGCTGGGGTCGAGCAGCAGGGTGGCGGGCACGCCGTCGAGCGTGAGGCGCAGCGCGGATACCGACAGGCCGTAGTTGGCATTGCTGGTGTGGCCTGCGAAAGCGCCGACGTCGCCCTGCCAGCCGCGCCAGCGGCGCGCGCTGCTGATATTGCGGCGCACGGCTTCGATGTCGGTGCGCAGTGCGGGCGGCGGATCGAAGTTCTGCTCGACATGCGCGAGCATGCGGTCGGCGGTGTCGAGCTCATTGAGGCGGTAATGGGCGATCGCGAGATCGAGCCACGCGCCGGCATAGCTGGGCTGGACCAGCACCACGCGCTCGAGTGCATGGACGGCCACTGCCGGGCGGCCGGCGGCCAGTGCGGTGGTGCCGAGCAGGTAGTCGTAATCGGGGTCGCCGGTGCCGGCGTCTTCATGGGCGGCGACGAGGCTGAACGCGGCCTCGGCGTTGCCGGCAGCGATCAGGGCCTGCACTTGCGTGCGCAGGGTGGCGAGATAGCTGGTGGCTTCGGCGCTTGCTGCCGTGGCGGCGGATTCGGTGGGCTCAGTGGCCTCGCTCGCTTGAGTGACCTTGTTAGCTTCGGTGGCCTTGTGAGCGTCAGTAGCCTTGCTGGCGTCGGTGGCCTTGCTGGCCTCAGTCGGCTGGCCACTGACCGGGATGCCGGCGCCGCCGGCTGCCTGCGCGGGGGCGATGACGAGCGCGAAGGACAGGACGCCGCCAAGCGCCTGCAGTGCGACGGCATGCGGGCGCCGCTTTGCCAGTCTGGCGAGGCGTGCGGCTGTGGCAAGGCAGGCATCACGCACACGGCGGGCGAGCACCAACGGGCGCGGTCGTGCCGCGCCGGCGTGGACTGGAGCCGGTGGTGTTTTCAATCTGCGGTGGCTGTGCTTCGTTCTTTTTGCTTTAGCGCGCCCAGCGGAGGATCCCGTAGGCTTTCAAGTCGCTGCTGATGTTCCGGAAATAGATGTAGGCCGCTTCGTCGCCGTTGCCGTTGAGTGCGCCGGAGAGCGCGACGTTGGAGGCGGCGCGCTCGGGCGCGAGCCGGCCGGTGTCGCTGATGCCGCCCTTGCTGTACATGACGTGGTCCTGCCCTTCGAACTCCCAGCGGAAGCTGGTGGCGTAGCGCATCTTGTCGAAGTTGACGGAGAAGCTGGCGCCGGACACGCTGGCGGGCTCGTAGCCGCCGCTGCTGCGGCCGAAGGCCTGGCTTTCCTGCAGGCGGAAGGCCACGAAGCCGCTGGTGGGCAGGCTGGCCGCCTCGATCGAGCGGAACAGGACGAGTGCGTCGTTCTGGCCGATGACTTCATAGCCGGCCGGCGCGGCGGCGCGACCGGACCAGCGGCCCCACATCAGGTTCGGGCTGCCATTCATGCCTTCGGGCAGGCCGGCGCTGTTGTCGCCGCTGAGATTGACTTTCGGTTCTTCGGGGCGCGGCAGTTCGAACGGCAGGCGGCCGTTCGACGGCGCGATCAGCTGCGGTGCGCTGCTGCCCTTGACTTCGAGATAGCTGCCGGTGAGCGAGCCGACCAGTTCGCGCGCCGCTGCGCCACCGCAGGGGCCGAGGGCGCTGCGGCTACAGGCGTCATCGAACGGCGCGACGACCACCGCCCCCTGCTGCACTGCCACGCGGGTCGTCGCCCGGCTGGCCTGCACGAGGAAGTCGGTGCCGCGGATGCCGATGGCGGCCACCGGGGTGTTGACGCGGAAGTTGTCTTTGGCGGACTGTCCGGCCTTGCCGCTGATGAGCCGCGCCACGCCTTCGGACAGTTCGAAGCGCACGCGGTTGGCGGCGGCGTTGCCGGGGTCGTAGCTGTATTGGGCGACGGTGAGCGAGGATTGCGGCCGGACGCTGACAAACGCGTCGTCGACAAAGCGGATGTGGACATGCCCGTTCTTGCCGGTGACGATGGTCTGGCCGGCGGCGATGGTGTCGTTCTTCTTCAGCGCCGCACCATTGGCGATGCGGGCGTCGCCGATGGCGAACAGCACCCGGCCGACCGCGTCCGCCGCACCAGATGCCGGCGCCCACAGCAATCCCGCAATCAGCGAGATCGCCAGCGTAAAAGCGCGGGTCAGGGCAGCGGCATTCATCGTCAGCAGTTTTTCCGGTAGTTCAACGCGGGTGGACAGGCGGTGCATCCGCAGGCTTGTGGCATGCGATCACCGAACACTTGTCCGGATGCAAAGTATGACGAGTCTAAATTGCGTAACTGTGACGCAGGTAACAATTTTCCCGTAAGCCTACGGAATTTCATGAGGGAAAGGTACGGATAATCCTGATTAACCGTTCTTATTATCAAAACAAGATCTTAGTTACTCTTTTTGTACGGAAATTTTTAGGATGGGACACTCACTCTGTTCATCCGGTGACCGCGCAGACATAGCAAAACGGCATCGGCGGTGCGAGAACTGCTGGTGAGGGCGCGAAGGTCGGGATGAGGGACGGCAGGCTGCCCGGCGGGTGAACGGGCTCGGGTTACGTCACCGGTTACGCCGCCGATTGAAGGCGCGCCGGGGCGGAGGGGTTTCAGGCCAGCGCCGGGATAACTGGGGGCGGCGGCTCAACCGGCCGTCAGGCTGGCGCTGGCAGCGGCCGGTGCATTGGCCGCTGCCGGGTCGCGCACGGTGTAGACGCGCACTTTTTCCGACAGGGAGTCGACTGCGTAGTCCCCCACTTCGCTGATGCGCGCGCTATCGAGCAGCCCGGCGGTGGGAGCGCCCATCAGCAGGTGGATGCCGACGGTGCGGGTGAGTTTTTCGATGCGGGAGGCGACGTTGAATGCCTGCCCCTGCGCGGACCATGCGTAGTGGCTGTGGCTGCCGTAGACGCCGACGGACATCGGGCCGGTATTGAGGCCGATGCTGAGCTTGGGCGCGCCGTAGTCGCGCTCGGTGAACCAGGCTTCCAGTTCGCTGATGCCCTGCTGCATGGCGATGGCGGCGCTGACGGCGGCCGCGGCCCAGTGCGCATGCCCGTCGGCGGCGCCGGGTCCGCCGGCGGGCGGCACGCGCAAGGGTCCGGCGATGACGAGCGGACCGTCGGCGCGGCTGTTGCCGGCGGCCGCGACCGGCGCCACGCCCCACAGCGCGACCAGGCCATCGCCGGTGTATTTCTCGATGATGCCGCCGTAGCGCGCCACTTCGGCCGACAGCACTTCAAAGCACTTCTGCGCAAACTCGGCGACCTGTGCAGGGCTCTTGTTTTCGGAGGCCCGAGTGAAGCCGCGGATGTCGGCGATAAGCACGGTCATCATGCGCACTTCGGTTTCGGGCCCGATGGTCTGTGCATCGAGCACGCGGCCGACCAGCATCGTGGGCAGGAATTCGCTGAAGCGCGTGCCGATGCCGCGCAGGCGGTCGGCCAGCGCGAAGTTCTGCTGCAGCAGGTTCACGGTGGCGATGGCCACGACCAGCACCGGCAGCGGCGACAGCGGCAGCCACAGCGAATGCATGAGCAGCAGCCACGACTCGACGCCCACCAGCAGGGCCAGCAGGGCCGCCGGCCACAGCAGCGTGGCATAGCGCCCGCGATGCGGCCACAGCAGCCACGACAGCAGGACGGCGGCGGCCAGCAGCAGGAAGGGTGCGGCGCTGACGGGCAGCGGCTGGATCAGTTGCTGGTCGAGCAGCGCCGAGAGCAGCTGCGCATGCACTTCAACGCCGGGCGTGAGTTTGTCGAGCGGCGTGGCGACGCGGTCGCCGATGCCGAGCGCGGAACTGCCGACCAGCACGATGGCGTTGTCGAGCGCCGGCAGGGCGAGCTTGGGCTCAAGCACGTCGGCGGCGGACACCACCGGAAAACCGCCGGCGGCCACGCGGAAAGGCACGACCAGCGCGCGCTGGCGGTCAAGCGGCAGGTCGAGCGCCGGCGCCTCGCCGAGATGGATGCGCAGCCGCTCGCCACCAGCCGCATATTCGGCGCGCAGCGCATCCGGCTGGCCGGCCAATTGTGCATACATGCGCAGCGCCAGCGACAGGCTGCAGACCTCACCGACGCAGGCCAGCGGATACACGCGGCGCACGCGGCCGTCGTCGTCGATCAGCGGGCTGATGTGGCCGATGCCGCCATGGCGCGGCAGCAGGTGGCGCGCATTGGCGACAAAGCCGGCGGCCTCGGGCGCCTGTTCGCGGCCGGTGACGAACACGCTGCCGGACAGTGCGCCGACGCGGTTGACCGACTGCGGCGAAAAGTCGAGGGTCTGGCTGAGCACGACGGCAGGATGCGCGAGCGCGGACCGCAGCGCAGGATCGCCGGGGCGGCTGAGCGGGAACACGATGTCGAGGCCGACCAGCGCGGCACGGCGCGGACCGGTGAGGGCGTCGACGAGCTGTGCCACGGTCGCGCGCGGCCATGGCCACTCGCCGAGGCCGGCGAGGCTTTTTTCGTCGATGTCGACAATCACGATGCGCGGCTCGTCGCGCACCGGCGGCGCGATGCTGACGAGGCTGTCGTAGAGGAAGTGTTCGAGGCTGTCCTGCAGCAGCTCGGGGCGCGCCATGTAGGCCCACAGCAGCAGCAGCCCGAGGCCGGCGGCAATCAGGCGGCTGCGGAGGACGGACAGGAAGTTCATGACACGCGCCCGGCCGATGCCGGCATGCGGGCGCTTATTGATGCTCTCGCATCAGGTTCTGCAGCAGCGCCGGGTCGCGGACGATGGCGCGCCGCCCGTCCTTCTCGATGACGCCCTGCTCGTACAGCACCTGCAGCGCGCGGGTGACCGTCTCGCGGCTGGTGTTGCTCATCAGGCCGAGCTGTTCGTGGGTAGGCATGTTCTCGATCGTGAGCAGCTTGCCGGGGTCGGGCTTGGCGAGCATGTGCACCAGGCTGTAGACGCGGCAGAACGCGTTCGGGATGCCGAGCAGCACGCGGTATTCGGTGGAGGCACGCACTTTGAGGGCGACATGTCGCAGCATGCGTTCGGCGACGATCGGATTGCCGAAGATGAGCTTGCGCGCGGCTTGCATTGGCAGCACGCCGACCACCGACGAGGCCGCGGCGACCACGGTTGCCGAGCGCGGCAGGCCGTCGATGGAAGCCAGCTCGCCGAAAAATTCGCCGGGGGAGACGAAGTTCAGGCCGGTCTGCCGGCCCTCGGGCGTGATGTCGTAGACCATCAGCCGGCCTTCGAGCAGGAACAGCAGATCGATGTTGCGATCGCCCTTGTGGATGACGAACTCGCGCTTGGCGTAGCGGACGCGCCGCATGACCGTCGACAGCTCCGTCAGCAGCGCTTCCGGCAAGTCGGACAGCAGGGGAATCTTCGCGAGCGCCGCAGCACCCAGCAGGTCGCCGCCGGGGCGGACGCTGGTCGGTTTGTTGGGAAGCTGCGGGGTCAGGCTGGGCAAGTTTGGTCTCCAAGACTGAAGGGACAGTGCAGGACGGCTGCGGGTCATTCGCGCGCCGGGCGGCGCCTCGTTTGCCCGTCTGTTCCAATTCCACCCACCCTTCCTCACCTGTGCTGTTGCCAAACAGCCAAGCGCCCTTGCGCCGGGAATTTGGCTGCGGTGATATTACTTCAAGTTAACTTTGTTAACCCTTAAGAAATGTGCTGGCCATCACATTTTCCGGACCATTATTAACAAAGGAACAAATCGGGGAGCTTGGAGCAGCTTGGGACACTCACTCTGTTCATTCGGCAATCGGCGTCATCGGCGATCAAAGAACATGCGACTTGTAAATCACGCGAGTCTGGCTTTGTTTTTCATGAAGGGTCGATTACCGGCTGAACAGAGTGAGTGTCCCAATGGGGATCTTGGTTGCGCTTGAAGACCGATAGCCGGCCGAACAGAGTGAGTGTCCCTTTGTGGGGAGGGGGTCAGGCAGGTCGGGCGACCATGAGCCAGAAGACGATGACGAGTGCGAGGAAGGCGGGGATGCCGAGGAGGATCCAGTAGCTGAAGTAGCGCCAGTAAAGGGCGGGCAGTTCGATGTCGCCGACGGCGGCGGCGCGGATGGCCATGTCGCGCATGCGCATCTGCATCCACACGACCGGCAGCCAGCAGGCGCCGGCGACGAGGTAGAGGATCACGGAGCCGACGATCCAGCGGCTGGTGAAGGGCATGCCGGCCAGGTGCAGCATCGCAAAGCCGGTGACCGGCTGGATGAGGATGGCGGGCGTGGTGAAGAGCCAGTCGGCAATCACCACGTAGCGCGCAACGACGGCGATGGCGCGTACGTCCCGCGTGAGGCTGACCACCAGCATGTAGAACGCGGAGCCGATGCCGGTGCCGAACAGGAAGGTGGATGACAGGATGTGCAGCCACTTCAGCAGCAGGTAGTCCATGACGGCCTCAGCGTCGCTCGAAGGCCAGCAGCACGACGATGGCGGCCAGCATCGGCAGGTTTTTCAGCAGCGGGCCGTAAGGGTGCAGCCAGAACTCCGGCAGGCGCAGGCTGATGATGGCGGTGTAGCCGAGGATGAGCGCGATCTGGGCGTACCACAGCCAGCGGCGGCGCAGCCATAGCGTGAGGACGCCGAGCAGCAGGTCGAGCGTGGCCGCACCGAAGAGCATGACGGGCGCGAGCGCGCCCTTGATGCCGGTGCGCGCCAGCAGCGCATAGCTGTCGGCCACCGGATACCAGCCGAAAGAAACCAGCCCGGTGACGATCCATACCAGCGCCACCGACAGCCGGAGCAGTGGCAGCAGCCACGACAGCAGCGCGCGCTGGCGCAGCGCTTCACGCTCGATGCCGGGGCCGATGAACCGGGACGGCGCGCGCGGCTGATGGCCGAGCACATCGGCGAAGGCTTCGCAGCTGGCCTGGTTGCCGCGCTCGAGCATGGCCAGCGTCTCGCGATCGAGCAGCGCGCCGGGCAGGCGCTCGCCGACGGCTGCCGCTGCGCGCACAAGCGGCATCGGCATGGCCACGCAGCGTGCCGGCGGCAGGCCGAGGGCGGCGCGCAATGCCGCGAGAAAGTCGCGCAACAGGATGGGCGCCGGGCCGCTGAAGGCAATCTGTTGCGGTGCCTGCTGCGCTTCAATCAGGACGCACAGGGCGTCGATCACATCATCGATATGCACCGGCTGCACCACCTGCATGCCGCCGCCCGGCAGCGGCACCAGCGGCAGCACGGCCAGCCGGCAGAACAGCGCGGCACTGGCGCCGTCGGCACCGAAGACCAGCGAGGGCTGGACAATCACCGACGACAGCCCGAGGCCGCGCAAGTAATCGTCGGCGGCCTTTTTGCTCAGGTGATAGCGGCTCTGCGCATGTGCATCGGCGCCGAGCGCGGAGACCTGCACCACGCGCGAGACTCTGCGCTGTGCGCAGGCGTCGAACAGTGCGACGGGTGCCTGTATGTGGATGGTGTCGAAGCGCTGCCGCGGCGTCTCGCGCAGTATGCCGGCGGCGTTCACGACGACATCCACGCCATCGAGGCGCGGCCGCCATGCATCGGCGGTGACGTCGCGCGCGAAGTCCACCGGAAGGTGGTGCAACCCGGGATGCCGGCGCGGCGGCGGCGAGCGCGCTGCCCACAGCACCTCGTGCCGCGGCAGCAGGGCCATGGCGAGGCGACGACCGATGAAGCCGCTTGCACCCACCAGCAGAATGCGCATGCTGCCCTCCCCGGACTGGCGCGTGCAGCGACTTGCGCGCGCGCCGCGTGCGGAAACTTCGCCCGGGCCTGCCGATCAGAATGCTGTGACCGGGAA
>JAIXTG010000192.1 GCA_027484285.1 Oxalobacteraceae bacterium
ATCAGGGTCGGTGCGCCGGCCTTGTTCTCGAGGATGAAGCTCTTTGCGTATTCGCCGGTCTGGATGTCCTTCAGGCACTGGCGCATTGCGTTCTTGGTGTCTTCGGTCACGACGCGCGGGCCGGTGACGTACTCGCCGTATTCCGCGTTATTCGAGATCGAATAGTTCATGTTCGCGATGCCGCCTTCATAGATCAGGTCGACGATCAGCTTCAGTTCGTGCAGGCACTCGAAGTAAGCCATCTCCGGCGCATAGCCTGCCTCAACGAGGGTCTCGAAGCCGGCCTTGATCAGCTCGACGGTACCGCCGCACAGCACGGCCTGCTCGCCGAACAGGTCGGTCTCGGTCTCTTCGCGGAAGTTGGTCTCGATGATGCCGGCACGGCCGCCGCCGTTGGCCATGGCGTACGACAGCGCGATGTCGCGTGCTGCGCCCGACTTGTCCTGGTACACAGCGACCAGATGCGGCACGCCGCCGCCCTGGGTGTAGGTAGCGCGCACAGTGTGGCCCGGCGCCTTCGGCGCGACCATGATCACGTCGAGGTCGGCGCGCGGCACGACCTGGCCGTAGTGCACGTTGAAGCCGTGTGCGAAAGCCAGCACCGCGCCCTGCTTTGCGAACGGCTCGACGTTTTCCTTGTAGACCTGGGCGATGTTCTCGTCCGGCAGCAGGATCATGATGACGTCGGCAGCTTTCACTGCGTCGTTGACTTCAGCGACCTTCAGGCCGGCCTTCTCGACCTTCGACCACGAGGAGCCGCCCTTGCGCAGGCCGACGGTGACGTTCACGCCCGACTCGCTCAGGTTCTGTGCATGTGCATGGCCCTGCGAGCCATAACCGATGATGGCGACGTTCTTGCCTTTGATGAGGGAGAGGTCGCAGTCCTTGTCGTAGAAAACTTTCATGATGTTCCCGTAAATGTGAGTGGTTGTTGTTCGTTTCAGACCTTGAGGATGCGCTCGCCGCGGCCGATGCCGGAGCCGCCGGTGCGCACCGTCTCGAGGATGGCCGCGCGATCGATCGCATCGATGAATGCGTCAAGCTTGGATTTCGCGCCGGTCAGTTCGATGGTGTAAGTCTTTTCGGTGACGTCGATGATGCGGCCGCGGAAAATGTCCGTGGTTCGCTTCATCTCTTCACGCTCCTTGCCGACCGCGCGCACCTTGATCAGCATGAGCTCGCGCTCGATGTGCGCGCCTTCGGTCAGGTCGACCACCTTGACCACCTCGATCAGGCGGTTCAGGTGCTTGGTGATCTGCTCGATCACGTCGTCGGAACCCGTAGTGACGATGGTCATCCGCGACAGCGTCGAGTCTTCGGTCGGCGCGACGGTCAGGGTCTCGATGTTGTAGCCGCGGGCGGAGAACAGCCCCACCACGCGCGACAATGCACCAGCCTCGTTTTCCAGCAACGCAGAAATGATATGGCGCATTACAGTTCCTCCGAGCCCAGCAGCATTTCGGACAGGCCCTTGCCTGCCTTGACCATCGGCCACACGTTCTCATCCCGGTCGGTGATGAAGTTCATGAAGACCAGCTTGTCTTTCATCGCGAATGCCTCGCGCAGCGAGCCTTCGACGTCGGCCGGCTTGTCGATCGTCATGCCGACGTGACCGAAGGCCTCGACCAGCTTGTCGAAGTCCGGCAGCGAATCCATGTAGGACTCGGAGTAGCGCGAACCATAGTCGATCTGCTGCCACTGGCGCACCATGCCGAGGTAGCGGTTGTTCAGCAGGATGATCTTCGGGGTCAGGTGGTACTGCCGGCACGTCGCGAGTTCCTGAATGCACATCTGGATCGATGCCTCGCCAGTCACGCAGGCGACGGTTGCATCCGGGTTGGCCATCTGGACGCCCATGGCATACGGAAGGCCGACGCCCATGGTGCCAAGGCCGCCGGAGTTGATCCAGCGGCGCGGCTTGTCGAAGCCGTAGTACTGGGCGGCCCACATCTGGTGCTGGCCGACGTCGGAGGTGATGAAGGCATCGCCCTTGGTCACTTCCCAAAGTTTCTGAACCACGGACTGCGGCTTGATGACTTCGGTCGACGTCGGATACTTCAGGCAGTTACGCTGGCGCCATTCGTTGATCTGCTTCCACCAGGCGTCGATCGCACCGGTGTTCGGCTTGCTCTCGGCGGCCTCCAGCTGCGCCAGCAGTTCCTGCAGTACTTCCTTCACGTTGCCGACGATGGGAACGTCCACCTTCACCCGCTTCGAAATCGACGACGGATCGATGTCGATATGGATGATCTTGCGAGGCACGGAAGAGAAGTGCTTCGGGTTGCCGATCACGCGATCATCGAAGCGCGCGCCGATCGCGATCAGCACATCGCAGTGCTGCATCGCCATGTTGGCTTCATAGGTGCCGTGCATGCCCAGCATGCCGACAAACTTGTCACTCGATGCGCGGTAGCCGCCGAGGCCCATCAGGGTATTCGTGCAGGGATAGCCGAGCTTGTCGACCAGGCGGTTCACCTCGGGCGCGGAATCGGACAGGATTACGCCGCCGCCGGTGTAAATCATCGGACGCTCGGCCGCCAGCAGCAGCTGCACTGCCTTGCGAATCTGGCCGGCATGGCCTTTCTCGACGGGCTTATAAGAGCGCATTTCGACCGTCTTCGGATATTCGAAAACGGTCTTGGCGATGGTGATGTCCTTGGGGATATCGACCAGCACCGGGCCCGGACGGCCGGTACTCGCGACGTAGAAGGCTTTCTTCATCGTGTCCGCCAGGTCGCGCACGTCCTTCACAAGGAAGTTGTGCTTCACGCACGGACGCGTGATGCCGACGGTGTCGCATTCCTGGAAGGCGTCCTGGCCAATGGCATGGGTCGGCACCTGTCCGGTGATGATCACCATCGGGATGGAATCCATATAAGCCGTGGCGATGCCGGTGACGGCATTGGTCACGCCCGGGCCGGAGGTGACGAGGCACACGCCGACCTTGTTGGAGCTGCGCGAGTACGCATCGGCTGCATGAACCGCAGCCTGCTCATGGCGAACGAGAACGTGCTGGAACTTGTCCTGCTTGAAAATCTCGTCGTAAATGTAGAGAACTGCACCGCCGGGATAGCCGAACACATGTTCGACGCCCTCTTCGGCAAGACAGCGCACGACGATCTCGGCGCCGGTAATTTCGGAGGTCATTGCTACGTCCTTTCAAGGTCCATTGGAAATTGATCGGATGCTCTCTCCTGACGGTAGCGATCGCGGCGACACCTCTGATGCTTCCCTTGGGCGTGCGGTCACGCCGATCCTTCCTGCGCACCTGGCGCAGTCCAGACCGACGCTGAATGCACTTCGTTCAGCCTCTGCTGGTGCCGCTGCTCGCGCTGCCTCACGCTTGTGGCATGGGTTAGAGCAAACAGCTCTTCCGGGGGCATGGCGCCCGCAGAAAATCATGCCGGAAATCCGCGCTGCTTCTTGTGCAGCAGGGTACCGGCGAAAAAATACCCCTCGCGGTGGCGAGGGGAACGATACGTTAATGCGTCGCAGCACAGAGGTCAAGGGAAATCTTGAAAAAAGCCAATGAAATCAAGCGTTTTAACTGCGCGGCACCAAACGGAATGCAGACCGCCGATGGTAACGGACGCCGCCTTTTCATTTGTACATCACTCGTTGCCCGACGAGCCATTGTCGCGGCTCGACGTACAATGCCCGACTTTGATCCCAGCCAGACCGCCGTGACCGACTCCGCCCTTTCCGACCTGCCCCGTGCCCCTGTCAAAAACCGCCTGTTCGGCATGGTTTACGAGGGCATGCTCCTGTTCGGCGTACTGTTCCTGTCAGGCTGGCTGTTCTCGACCCTACTGCAGCAGCGGCATGCGCTGGCACTCAGGCATGCGCAGCAGGCGTGGCAATTTCTGGTGCTGGGCGCCTATTTCCTGTGGTTCTGGACCCATGGGGGCCAGACGCTGGCCATGAAGACATGGCGCGTGCGGGTGGTAACAGCATCGGGGGCGCCGCTGAGCTGGGCACGCGCGCTGCTGCGCTACTTGCTGGCCTGGCTCTGGTTCCTTCCCGGCCTAGCGCTCGCCTACCTGATCGGCGCGGGCGGCTGGTTGCTTCTGCTGCTGCCGGCACTGAACATGGCGCTGTGGGCGAGCACTGCCTGGTTTGACCGTGACCGCCAGTTCCTGCACGACCGACTGGCCGGCACGCGCCTCGTGCTGGCGCCTGCGGCTCGACCGCCTGCGCCCGGCACTCACAAATAAGCAGGGCCGCGAGGCGCGATGATTGCCTCCCTGACCCGCGCCATGATCGCCCTGCAGCTGCTGATGCTGTCGGGCCTCGCCATCGCCATGGTGCGCCTCGGCTGGCTGGGCTGGTGGTCCGCCCTGATGGCGTCAGCCACCCTGCTGCTCAGCGTACGCGCCGCCATCATCTTCAACAATTACCTGCTGTCCGGGGCCTTGCGTCAGCGGATGCACGACGGCTCCCAGGTGCCACTGCCGCAACTGGCAGCCCGGGTGCTTCAGGAATTCTGGTGGAGCATGATGTGCTGGTTCCGACTCTTCCCTGTCGGCCGGCCTTTCTTCGAAGCAGCCGGCGATTATGGCAACCTCCCGGTGTTGATGCTGCACGGGTATGGCGCGAATAGCGGATTCTGGCGCCCGCTGTCTCGCCGGCTCAGGCAGGCAGGCGTCAGCCATGCAGCGATCGATCTCGAACCGGTGCTGGGCGGCCTGGATGACTATGCACCCCTGATCGCGCAGGCAGTCGACCGTTTGTGCCGCGACTGCGGAAGCGAGCGCGTGATTCTGCTCTGCCACAGCATGGGTGGCCTGGCCGCGCGCGCGTGGTTGCGGGCCTGCGGCACTGACCGGGTGGCGTGCGTGATCACGCTCGGCACGCCGCATTACGGAAGTGAGCTGGCGTCTTACGGCGTGGGAATCAATGCGCGACAGATGCGACCGCCATCAGCGGATGCTCCCGGGTGGCTGGGAGAACTCGATGCGGCGGAGGATGCTGCGCTGCGTGCACTGTTTGTGTCGGTCTACAGCCGGCATGACAACATCGTCTCGCCGCAAGGATCATCCGTCTTGCCGGGTGCACGACATATTGCGTTCGACCTGATCGGCCATGTCGCGCTGGGATTCGATCCGGAAGTGCACGAACAGGTGCTTGCGGAAATTATTTCAGCCCGTCAAAGCAGGTAGACAGCAGGAATTCAATCACCTGTTCGTCGCTGTATTGCTCGTTCATCCGCAGGTAGTCGAGCGTCGGGTCGCAGGAGCGCGCATAGATCGTGAACAGCACGACCTCGGTCGGCAGGTCCTGTCGGATAGCGCCTTGCGCACGCGCTTTTTCAATCAGGTCGCCCATCAGTTCGTTGAGATCCATCAGCCGGCTGATATAACGCGTGTTGTTCAGCAAGGCTTCGCGCAGGCCAGTGTTCTCGGCGGGCAGCGTCGGCAGGCCGCCTTTCATCCGTACCTCAAGCGCCCATTGCAGCACGCTTTTCAACCGGTCGATCGCGGGCTGGTCTGGCAAGAGGCTGCGCACGAAAGCCAGCGTATTTTCGAGCAGCCTGATCATCGCTGCGGCAGCCAGCGCTTCTTTGGACGGGAAATGCTTGTAGAGACTGGCCTTTGCAATTCCGACCTCGGCTGCGACCTCGTCCATGGTCATCATTTCGAAGCCCTTTTTCGCGAGCAGGCTGTTGGTCGCGTCGACAATCGCGTTCTCTCGCACGATCAGCTGCTGTTGCTTGAATGAAAGCTTGGGCTCTGTACTCATCGGTAACTATAAAGGCTCGCCAGTTCGGAACTTTCGTGATTATACGGCAGCCGAAACAGGCATGCGCAATATTATGGTTCTACCAACTATTAGTGATCGGAAAAACCGAATGCGACGCTTGGTGCTGACACTGGCAATCTTGCTGGCAGCCACCCCCCTACGCGCGGAAAACCTGATTGACATAGCGGACCGCGCCGGCTCGTTCACGACGTTTCTCGACGCAGTGAAAACCGCCGGCCTTGCGGGAGAACTGACCAAGGCAGGTCCGTATACCATCTTCATGCCCACCGACGCTGCATTTCGGCAGCTTGATGAATCACGCTGGCGCGCTTTGCAGGACGACAAACAGGCGCTGGCACGCTTTGTCCGGTATCACCTGATTCCCGGCAAAGTGAAAGTCACCGAGGTCAAGCCGGGCGTGACGAGAAGTGAGGCCGGACTGCCGCTCACGCTGAAGTCCGACAACGGCATGGTGACGGTGAATGCCGCGCGGGTGACTGAAAGCGACCTGGCGGCGGACAACGGCATCATCCATGGCATCGACGGGGTACTGATGCCGCCAGAGTAGCTTCGGCTATCATCTGCGCATGCCAGAAAAGATCCGTTCGTTGTGTGTGTACTGCGGCTCCTCAGCCGGCCACGATCCTGCCTTCGCCCATGCCGCCCGCCAGCTGGGCGAACTCATGGCGCAGCAGGGCCTCGGTCTCGTCTACGGCGGAGGGCATGTCGGCCTGATGGGCATCATCGCGGATGCGGTGCTGGCATCCGGCGGCGAAGTGACCGGCGTGATCCCCAAAGCGCTGATGCACAAGGAAGTCGGCCACCAGCGACTGACTCGCCTGCTGGTCGTGAGTGACATGCATGAGCGCAAGGCACTGATGGCCGAACATGCGGATGGTTTCATTGCCCTGCCCGGTGGCATCGGCACCCTCGAGGAGCTGTTCGAGGTGATGACTTGGCTACAGCTGGGCTATCACGCGAAACCGGTCGGGCTGCTGAATGTCCGCGGCTTCTACGACGAACTTCTCGCCTTCCTCGCCAAGCAGCGCGACGCAGGATTCCTGCGCGCCGAGCACCACAGCCTGCTGTTGACGGACAGCGATCCGGCCTTGCTGATCGAGCGCCTGCGCCGCTTCGAGATGCCGGCAGGCGTGAGCGTGTTCAGCCGGATACAGGCACGAAGCTTCGTGCCCTGACGCAGGCAGCGGTCAACCCAGCGCCTGCCGGAAGTCTTCAAGCAGGTCTGCGGTGTCCTCGATGCCGACCGACACCCGGATCAGGGACTCGGCAATGCCCATCGAGGCCCGTCGTTCGCGGCCCATTTCGTAGAAGATGGTATGGGCGACCGGAATGACCAGGGTTCGCGTGTCACCAAGATTGCTGGCTGGAACAGCGATTTGCAGGCGGTTCAGGTAATCGAAACAATCGATGCCGTCGGCCAGCTCGAAGCTGAACAGGCCGCCGAACGCGCGGAACAGCGAGGCAGCGATCTCATGCTGCGGGTGGGAAGGCAACCCCGGATAATGGACGCGGGCAACCCGCGGGTCCTCCGACAGCATGCGCGCCAGCGCCAGTGCGCTGGCCGATTCCCGTTCGATGCGCAGTGCCATCGTCTCCGACCCGACCGACAGATGGTGCGCCGCCTCCGGCCCAAGCGCTGCGCCGAAGTCGCGCAGTCCCTTGGCACGCAACTGGGCCATGCCCCACACCGCGGGCGGGAAGCGCCGGTAGTTGTCTGCGATATTCGGATAGCGGGTCCAGTCGAACAGACCGGTATCGGTCAGGCTGCCGCCAAGCGCATTGCCATGTCCGCCGATGGACTTCGTCAGCGCATTTACCACCAGGCTGGCACCGACCGATTTTGGACGGAACAGGTAGGGCGAGGTCATCGTATTGTCGACGACGTAAAGGATGCCACGCTCGCGGCAGAGCGCACCGATCCGCTCCAGATCCGACACCTGGGTGCGCGGATTGGCGATCGTCTCAACGAATACTAGGCGGGTATTCGGCTGCAGCGCGCGCTCGACATTGGCCACGTCGGTCGCATCCACGAAGGAAACCTCCATGCCCTGCTGGCCTACGGTCTGCCACAGGCTGTTGGTATTCCCGAACAGGAAAGACGACGAGACCACGTGGTCGCTGGTGCGCAGCAGCCCCTGAACTATTGCACCAATCGCCGCCATGCCGGTGGCGAAGCACAGCGTGGCCGTGCCATCCTCCATCCGGGTGATCTTGTCTTCCAGCGCGCTGACCGTCGGGTTGCCCTGCCGTCCGTAGCGGTAGCCGGGCTTCTTTCCCTGAAAAACGTCAGCCAGTTCGCGCGCGTCTTTGTAACCGAATGCGACGGCCGTATGAATCGGCTTGTGCAGCGAGCCGTGCTCTACCGGTTTTTGTCGATCGCTGTGCAGGACAGTGGTAGTGAATCCGTAGTGTTTCTGCTCGGTCATCTGAAGCGCCTGCCCTCGTCAGTCGACACGCGCGAGGTTCAGGTTCAGCTGCGTGCGCACTGCATCTTCAGCCACTACCTTCGGGTGTGCGCGGGCATACTCGATACGGTCGAGGTAGTCGCGCGAGATATCGCCAGTCACATACTCGCCATCGAAGCAGGAGGCCTCGAAGCGCTTCAGTGCCGGGTTGATATCGCTGATCGAGCGCTTCATCGCATCGATATCCTGGTAGACCAGTGCATCGGCCGTGATCTCGCGGCACACCTCGTCTTCCGTGCGGCCGTAGGCAATCAGCTCGTTGCGGGTCGGCATGTCGATGCCGTAAACATTCGGATATTTGACCGGCGGCGCGGCCGACGCGAAGATCACCCGCCGTGCGCCGGAATCGCGCGCCATCTGGACGATCTCGCGGCTGGTGGTGCCGCGCACGATTGAATCGTCGACCAGCAGCACGCTCTTGCCCTTGAATTCGGCGCTGATCGCATTCAGCTTCTGGCGCACCGATTTCTTGCGCACGCCCTGGCCGGGCATGATGAAGGTGCGGCCGATGTAACGGTTCTTGATGAAGCCCTCGCGGAAGGTCAGGTTCAACTTCAGCGCCAGCTCCATTGCTGCCGGACGCGACGAGTCGGGGATGGGCATGACCACATCGATGTCGCCGTCCGAGATTTCGCGCCGGATTTTGTGGGCCAGGTATTCGCCCATCTTCAGGCGGGTCGCATAGACCGATGCGCCGTCAATCACCGAATCGGGACGCGCGAGATAAACGAACTCGAACGCACACGGATTCAGCGACGGATTCTCGGCGCACTGCTGGTTGTACAGCTTGCCGTCATTGTCGATGAAGATGGCCTCGCCCGGCATCACGTCGCGCAGGAAGCGGAAGCCGAGCCCCTCGAGGGCCACGGACTCCGATGCCAGCATGTACTCGGGTCCCTTGTCGGAATCGGCGAAACCAATGCAGAGCGGACGAATGCCGTAAGGATCACGGAACGCCAGCAGGCCGTAGCCAGCGATCTGGGCGACCACGGCGTAAGAGCCGCGCACCCGCTTGTGAAGCGCGGAGACTGCGTTGAACAGTGTGCCCGGGTCCAGGGAAAAGCCGGTAGTGCACTGCTGGATCTGGTGCGCGAGCACGTTCAGCAGCACTTCGGAATCCGAGTCGGTGTTGATGTGCCGGCGATCGTTCTTGAACAGCTCCACCTTCAGCTGCTCGGCATTGGTCAGGTTGCCATTGTGAGCAAGCGTGATGCCGAATGGCGCGTTCACATAAAACGGCTGCGCCTCTTCTTCGCTGGAAGAACCTGCCGTCGGATAGCGGCACTGGCCGATACCGGAATTTCCGGGCAGCGAGCGCATGTTACGAGTACGGAACACATCCCGCACCAGGCCGTTCGCCTTGTGCATGCTGAATGTACTGCCGTGGTTGGTAGCAATGCCGGCAGCATCCTGTCCACGGTGCTGCAGCAGCAGCAGTGCATCGTAGATGAGCTGGTTGACGGGGCCCTGCGATACGACGCCGACGATCCCACACATGGTGGACTCCTTCAAAAAACTGGATCGGCCGCCATTGGCCGATCGGTTGATGCTTGATTCTCAAACAGACAGGACGGTACCCGACAGTCCCATCTTCGTGAGCCGGGAGCGCACTTTGTCTGCTTCGTCGCGGCTGCCGAACGGACCAACGCGAATCCGGAAGCGCTCTCCGGCCTTGGTGCTGACCTTCTGGGCGTAGGCTTTGATCCCGGCCTTTTTCAGGCGGTTCTCCAATTCTTCCGCTTTTGTCTTGCTGCCGACGGCGGCTACCTGGACAACGAAGCGCGTCTTGTCCGCAGGCTTCACTGCAGGCTTGTCGGCGGACTTGTCGGCCGGCTTGTCAGCAGGTTTATCGGCGGGCTTGGGCTCATGTCGCTCTGCCACGCGGTCCGTGACCTTGGTCGCGTCGGGCTCGCGTGCCGGCACCGGGGGGGCGGCAGCCGCTTCAGCAGCAACAGTTGCAGGCTTGTCATCCGTCCGGGCAGCCTCCTGAGGCACCGATGGCGGCAAGGGCATCGGTGCCTGCTCTGCGCTCGGAAGCTTGTCGCGCGGGGGAATCTGAATGGCGATATCGTCAGCCAGCGGCTTGGGCTCGGAGTCGAAAATCATCGGCAGGCCAATGACGGCAGCCAGCACCAGTGCTGTGGCACCGACCAGCCGGCGCCTGGCACGCTTCTTTTCGGGCAGCATGGGATCCATCGGTTCCTCGCCCTGCACCTGTTTGCTGCGACTGCGTCGCGGCTTTGCCGGCACGTCGAGGTCGTCGGCCGGGTCCTGCTTTTTCTTGCTGAGGAACGAGAACAAGCCCATAAGGAAATCTTGCGTCGACGAGAGAGGAAGAGCAGCGGTCAGTTTGCCGGCTTCGCCGCCATTACACCCGCGACCGTGAGGAATGATCCGAAGACCACAATTCTATCATTCTCGCCTGCATCATTCCGCGCTGCCGCATAAGCTTCGGCGGGCGTTGCAAAGCAGCGGATACGGCACTCGCTGTCCGGTCCGCTGCTCTCGGCGATACCGGCCTTCGCCAACGCATCGGCAAGCGCCCCGGCGCTTGCGGCACGGGGCAAGGGCAAGTCGGTCAGGTACCAGTGATCGACCCGCTCCCGAAGCTGCGCCAGGATGCCGGCGATGTCCTTGTCCGCCATTGCTCCAAACACCGCATGCGTATACGGGTAGAAGCCCATATTGTCGAGGTTCTGTGCCAGCGTCGCCGCCGCATGGGGGTTGTGGGCAACATCAAGGATCACCGATGGCCGGCCCGGAAGCACCTGGAAGCGCGCGGGCAATTCGACCAGTACCAGCCCGCTGCGAACCTCCTGCGCACCCAGCGGCAGGCGCTCGCGCAGGACTTCCAAGGCTGCCAGCGCGGCGCTGGCATTGAGCAGCTGGTTGGCACCGCGCAAGCTCGGGTAGGCGAGCGAGTGCCGGCGCATGTTGCGCCCGCCATAGTTCCACTGCTGCCGGTCGCCCGAATAGTTGAAGTCGCGGCCGAACAGCCATAGGTCGGCCCCGATCGCATTGGCATGCTCGATCAGCGAAGCCGGCGGCTCAGGGTCGCTGCAGATCGCAGCACGTCCCGGCCGGAAAATGCCGGCCTTCTCGAAACCGATTTTTTCGCGGGTATCACCCAGGTATTCCATGTGATCGAGGTCGACACTGGTGACGATCGCGACGTCGGCGTCGATAATATTGACGGCATCGAGCCGTCCACCGAGGCCAACCTCGAGGATCACTGCATCGAGGCGGGCATCCGCGAACAGCTTCAGAATGGCCAGCGTGCTGAACTCGAAATAAGTGAGCGACACCTCGCCGCGCGCCGCATCGACCTGCTCGAAGGCGGCACACAACTCATCGTCGCTGGCGCTCTGTCCTGACAGGCGTGCACGCTCATTGAACTGAAGGATGTGCGGCGACGTGTACAGGCCCACCCGATAGCCACCCTGCATCAGCATGGACTCCAGCATCGCGCAGGTCGAGCCCTTGCCATTGGTGCCGCCGACGGTAATCACCGGACAATCGAACGTCAGCCCAAGCCGATGAGCCACCTCCGACACTCGAGTAAGGCCCATATCGATCGCCTTTGGGTGCATCGACTCGAGGCGGGCCAGCCATTGATTTAGCGATTGGGACATGGACTAGAGGAATATGAATAACCAAGCAGTGATCATGCACGGCGACCGGGACGGCAAACGGCGCACGCCTGAACAACGGGAGAGTGGACCGGCCTGATGACAGGCAGCAGACGGCCCGCTTCGATCAGGTCAGCACCGCACCGTAGTGTGGGCGGCAGCAGCACTGCGCAGCACCGCGGCAAGCGCGGGACACGACTTGGCCGGGCGACCGTGCCGGACCGGCCCGTCGACTCAGGCGAGCACTTCCGGTGCCTGGTTCTGCAGCAGGGCGAGCAGGTGCGCGATCTCCTTGCGCATCTCGCGACGGTCCACGATCATGTCGATCGCTCCCTTCTGCAAGATGAATTCGGAACGCTGGAATCCCTCAGGCAGCTTTTCGCGGACGGTGTTTTCGATCACGCGCGGGCCAGCGAAACCAATCAGCGCCTTTGGCTCTGCAATCACCACATCGCCCATGAAGGCGAAGGAGGCTGACACGCCTCCCATGGTCGGGTCGGTCAGCACCGAAATGAAGGGCAGCTTCTTTTCGGCCAGCTTGGTCAGCATCGACGTGGTTTTTGCCATCTGCATCAGCGACAGCAGGCCTTCCTGCATGCGCGCACCACCCGTAGCGGTAATGCAAATGAACGGCACCTTCTGCTCGAGCGCAGTCTGTGCGCCGCGCGCAAAGCGCTCGCCGACGACCGAGCCCATCGAGCCGCCCATGAATTCGAATTCGAAACAGGCCACCACGACCGGCAGCGCCATGATGGCACCGCCCATGACGATCAGCGCATCAGTCTCGCCGGTGCCGTCGAGCGCAGATTTCAGGCGCTCGGGATATTTCTTGCTGTCCTTGAACTTCAGGGTATCGACAGGCAGCACTTCCTGGCCGATTTCATAGCGCCCTTCCGCGTCGAGCAGCGCGTCAAGTCGCTCTCGCGCGCGGATGCGCATGTGGTGGTCGCACTTCGGACAAACCTGCAGGTTCGACTCGAGATCGGTGCGGTACAGGACCGACTCGCACGAGGGACACTTGACCCACAGGCCTTCGGGGACCGAGCGGCGGGTATTGGCGTCGGAACGCTGGATGCGGGGCGGGAGGAGTTTTTCTAGCCAGCTCATCGGGACTCGCTTTCTTTCATGGGCGCAAGGCGCCGGTTAACCGCGAATTGTACCCGCAGCAGAACGAAGCGGCCAGAACGACGCGTTTCAAGTCTGGCAACCCGTTTGCTCCGGCCGCGGAATGGCGATCAGGCCTTGACCTCGTCGATCGCCTTCCGGATCCCTGAAAGGAAAGTCTGGACGGCCTGAACCACCTCTTCTTTCGGGGTGTTCTCGATCTCCTGGATGATGCGGCTGCCGATCACCACCGCATCCGATACCGAAGCGACTGCCTTTGCGGTCTCGGGATCACGGATGCCGAAACCGACGCCGATCGGCAGGTTGACGTGCTGGCGGATCTTTGCCAGCCGCTCGGATACCTCGCCGGTGTCGATGTGGCCGGCGCCGGTTACACCGCGCAGCGATACGTAGTAGGAAAAGCCGCTGCTGATCTGCGCCACCTGCCGGATCCGCTGTTCGCTCGAGGTCGGTGCGAGCAGGAAGATCAGGTCCATGTCATGGGCCTTGAGCTTCTGCGCAAAACCTTCCGCTTCTTCCGGAGGGTAATCGACCACAATCGCGCCATCGGCCCCGGCTGCATGGGCCTCGGCAACGAAGCGATCGATGCCCATGCGCTCGATCGGATTGGCATAGCCCATCAGCACGACCGGGGTCTGTGCGTCCTGCTTGCGGAAGGCGCGCACGTACTCGAGCACGTCGTGCATGCCGACGTTGAACTTCAGTGCGCGCTCGTTGGCGCGCTGGATCACCGGCCCCTCGGCCATCGGGTCCGAGAACGGAACCCCGAGTTCGAGGATATCCGCGCCGCTCTCGACCATCGCATGCATCAGCGGCACGGTCAGTTCGGGCGCCGGGTCGCCGGCAGTAATAAAGGTGATCAGTGCCTTGCGGTGCTGGGATCCGAGGCGGGAAAACGTAGTCTGGATGCGGGACATGGAATATGCCTGTCAGGTTCGGGTCAGTGCTTGTCTTGCGCGTGCTGGTTGTCGTACTCCTGAACCGTATGCATGTCCTTGTCGCCGCGGCCGGACAGATTCACGAGGATCGTCTTGTCTTTCGGCAGCGTCTTCGCGAATTTCACCGCGTAGGCGATGGCATGGGCGGACTCGAGCGCCGGGATGATGCCCTCGATGCGGCAGCAGTCGTGGAAAGCCTGGATCGCCTCCGCATCGGTGACGCTCACATATTCGGCGCGGTGAGAATCCTTGAGCCACGCGTGCTCGGGGCCGACGCCCGGATAGTCGAGTCCGGCCGAGACCGAATGGGTTTCGATGATCTGGCCATTTTCATCCTGCAGCAGGTAGGTTCTGTTCCCGTGCAGGACACCGGGCACGCCACCCATCAGGGATGCCGAGTGCTTGCCTGTCGTCAGGCCTTCTCCGGCAGCCTCGACGCCGATCAGCTTGACCTCCGAATAATCGATGTACGGATGAAAAATACCCATCGCATTCGAGCCACCGCCGATACAGGCCATCACGTAGTCGGGCTGGCGGCCGGTCAGCTCCGGCATCTGTTCGATGCACTCGAGTCCGATCACGGACTGGAAGTCGCGCACCATCATCGGATAAGGATGGGGGCCGGCGACGGTACCGATGATGTAAAAGGTGTTCTCGACGTTGGTCACCCAGTCGCGCATCGCCTCATTCAGCGCGTCTTTCAGCGTGCGGGAGCCGGATTCGACCGGCACGACTGTCGCGCCCAGCAGCTGCATGCGGTAGACGTTCTGCACCTGGCGCTTGACGTCTTCCGCGCCCATGTAGACCACACACTCCAGGCCGAAGCGCGCGCAGATAGTGGCCGTCGCGACGCCATGCTGGCCGGCACCCGTTTCCGCGATCACGCGCGGCTTGCCCATGCGCTTTGCCAGCAGCGCCTGCCCAATCACGTTATTGATCTTGTGCGCGCCGGTATGGTTGAGGTCCTCTCGCTTGAAAAATATCTGCGCACCGCCGGTCTCCTCCGACCAGCGGCGTGCGTGGTAAATAGGGCTTGGCCGGCCCACGAAATACTTCAGCTCGTGGTGGAATTCACGCAGGAATTCCGGATCGTCCTTGTAATGCGCATGCGCGGCCTTCAATTGCTCCAGGGCGAAGGTCAGGGTCTCTGAGACGAAACTGCCGCCGTAGGGGCCGAAATGGCC
>JAIXTG010000310.1 GCA_027484285.1 Oxalobacteraceae bacterium
AACAGCCGGCGGGAACCGGCGACCGCCTGCGGCGTGATTTCCGAAGGCAGGGGATCGCCGTTGCGGGGAATACGGATCAGCATGGTCGTCTCCCGATACTCGTGGCCCAGACAACAAAGGCTGCCTCGGCAGCCTTTGTCGGATCAGAGTTCGCCGTAAGAGTGCAAGCCCGACAGGAACATGTTCACACCGAGGAAGGCAAAGGTGGTCACCAGCAAGCCGCCGACTGCCCACCATGCGGCCACCTGGCCACGCAAGCCCTTCATCAGCCGCATGTGCAGCCAGGCGGCGTAGTTGAGCCAGACAATCAGTGCCCAGGTTTCCTTGGGATCCCATGACCAGTAGCCGCCCCAGGCCTCGGCCGCCCACAGGGCGCCAAGGATGGTAGCAATGGTGAAGAACGCAAAGCCGACGGCAATCGCCTTGTACATGATGTCGTCCAGCACCTCCAGCGACGGCAGCCGATCCTCCAGCCTGCCGCCTGCCTTCAGCAGGTAGGCGACCGCAACCATCGCCGCCAGCGCAAACGTGCCATAGCCGATGAAGTTGGCTGGCACATGGATCTTCATCCACCAGCTTTGCAGCGCAGGCACCAGCGGCTGGATCTCGTGCGCATCGCGCGTGACCATGTACCAGAGCAGGAAGCCGACGGCGGCGGAGATGATCAGCATCACGAACGGGCTGACTGCCCGGGTTTCGTATTTCTGCTCGTAGAACACCAGGAACATCGCGGTGATCAGGCAGAACAGCACGAATACTTCATAGAGGTTCGACACCGGGATATGGCCGACGTCCGTGCCGAGCAGATAGGACTCGTACCAGCGCACCATCATGCCGGTGAAACCCAGCAGGATCGCAGCCCAGCAAAGCTTGCTGCCGACGGCGCCGCCAAAACCGGAACGCGTGACCAGGCCGCCCCAGTGGAACAGCGTCGACAGGAAGAAGAGCGTGCTCATCCACAGGATCGCCGACTGGCTCGACAGCATGTACTTCAGGAAGAAGCGCGTCTGTGCCATCTCGAGATTGCCGGCATAAAAATAGATGCCTGCAAGCGAGAATGCGCCGACCAGCAGGACCAGGGTGCGCATGGACCGCCAGTACCAGCCAAGACCGGCAAAGGTCGGCACGGATGCCAGCAGGATGCCCTTCTCGTAAATGTCCATGTAATCGCCGTAGCGATTCAGCGCAAACAGCGCGCCGGCCAGCAGCAGCGCTGCAAAGATCCAGTCGAACACGCTACGGCCCCTGAACAGGCCGGGATTCTCGGGATAGGTGGGATTCTGCGTCAGTTCCATCTTGATTCTCCGTGCAGCGGGCGACGACTCGAACGCCCATCGCAGTATAGTCCAGCGCCCGCGGCATTGCCGAGGGCGCTACAAGTGCTTACTTGCCCGCCAGGGCTGCCTTCAGCCGCTCGAACTCCTTGTCGAAGTCGAGGCTGCGCCGTTGCGTGCTCATTGCCATCAGTGCGTGGGCACCGCGCTCGGTCGGCCGGATCCAGATCCAGAGCCGGCGCTCGCGTACATAGAGCATGGCAAACACACCCAGCACCAGCAGCAGGCAGCCGAGATAGACCACATTCTTGCCAGGGGAGCGGGTCACCTGGAAGACCGAAGCCTTCACCTCGTCAAAGCCCTTGAGCTGCAGGAACACCGGCGCGCCATAGAACGCCGAGTCGGACAGCGCATCGGTCGCAGCGCGCAGGAAGCGTCCGTTGTCCTCGGTGGCAGCAGCAGGCGGCAAACCATCCTTCGCCCGTGCGGCCTGCCACAATTCCCACATGGCGCCGTTCAGGATCTTCATGAAGATGTCAGCCGTCTTTTCCTGCTGCTCCTGCGGCAGCTTGCCGATAAAGCGTGCAATGCCGATGTAACCCGAAGCCTCGCCCTCACCCGCGAACACGTTCAGGCCGCGCTGCGCAGAGGCCTGCAATTGCTCGCGCAGCGCAGGATCGCTGCTTGCGCCCAGCGGCACGTTTGCGCCGTAGCGCCGGGCAGCAGCCTCGCGCAGCTTGGGGTCATTCAGCGCCGCACGCAGCCGCATCCATTCCGCCACCGTACCCTTGTCATCGGCCGGGATGCGCAGGTAGCGGAAACTCTCGGCCGGGGTGTCGCGCACGCCGGCCAGGAAGACCTCCTGCCCGTCGAGCTTCACCGGCAGCATGTAGTTGTTGTACTCCTTTGCCTGGCCATTCTTGTCGCGCAGCTTGTACTGCACGCTCGGGCCGACGTTCTTCAAATCCTTGTTCTTTTCAGGGTTCGCCGCCGCGCCAAGCCGCTGGTCGAGCCGCTCGTTGAAAGTCTTTTTCTGATCGACTGCGCGCACATCCTGGCCATTGCCCGCGGTGTTCTCGACATTGAACGGGCGGAAGCCCGACCATTCGATCGCATACTCCGCGCCGCTGCTGCCGAGCAGCGGCGTGGATTTGCCGACCTCGCCCTCGACCTTGAACTGGCCGTTGCCCGGACCCTGCATCGGATAGCCCACCAGTTGCAGGCGGCTGCCGCCATCCTCGAAGCTCGACTGGTAGACCGCCAGTCCCTTGTAGACCAGCGGCTTGTTGACTTCGATGGTCGCCGGGAAGCTCTTGCCCGTTTCGTGGTCGGTCACGGTCACCTTGCTGGCGAACAGCTTCGGCATGCCAGTCGAATAAAACTCGACAATGAATTTCTCGAGTTTCAGGGTAAACGGCAAATCCTGAATCATCACACCCTCGCCGGACGGAATGATCGAAGTATTGCTGGCCGCTCCCTCGGGAATCATGGTGTTCCCGCGGAAGGTGGGATTGCCAAGGCCCAGCCTGTGGCGCTGCGGGATCTCGGCGATGATGCCGTTGCCGATGAAAGGCTCCTTGTTGTACAGCCACTGCTGCGCCTTGATCGGCAGGTTGGAGTCGAGCAGGCCGCCGACACAGATGATCACGATGGCTGCATGCGCAAAGATGTAGCCGAGCTTGTTGGCCGCGCCCTGCTTCGCGGTCAGCAGCGTTGCGCCATCCTTCGCGACAAGCTTGACCTGATAGCCTGCAGCAGCCACGCGGCGCGCAGACTCGCTGGCCAACTGATCCGTGCCGGCATCGGCCGACCATTCGACGTGATGGTGGAAATTGCGCAGCGATTGCTCGCGCACGTTCTCGCGCCAGCTCTTCATGTCACGCAGCATCTTCGGTGCATTGCGCACGATGCACAGCGAAGTCGAAGTGACCAGGAAGGCCATGATCAGCAGGAACCACCAGGCCGAGTAGACCGAGTAGACGGACAGCTTCGCAAACACCTCGAACCAGAACGGGCCGAACTGGTTCACGTAATTGGGCATCGGCTCGTTCTGCGACACCACGGTGCCGATCACGGAGGCGATGGAGATCACGGTCAGCAGGCTGATCGCGAAACGCATCGACGAAATCAGTTCGACCAGGTCGGCGACCCATCGGCGGCGCGTCTGCAGTTGGATACCGCCAGTCGCATTGTTCACGGGCTGTGTGCTTTCCACTTTACTCACTCAGGCATCACAAACAAAAAAGGGGCGGCCTTCAGCCACCCCCCGAATCATTGTCAAACGTTTCCTGCGATATGTACTGTCAGGAAGCGATCGATCACTTCAGGCCGGCCATGTAATCGGAGACCGCTTTCATTTCGTCGTCCGACATGCGCTTGCCAATGGCCGTCATCTGCGCGGAGTTGGTCCGCGCACCGGTACGGAAATTGGTCAGCTGGGCGACCGAATAATCCTGGTGCTGGCCGGCGAGGCGCGGGTACTGTGCCGGAATGCCGGCGCCGTTCGGGCTGTGGCAGCCGGCGCAGGCCGGAATGCTCTTTTCCGCAATGCCGGCACGGTAAATCTTCTTGCCCCACTCGACGGTGTCCTTGTTCTTCGCCGCTCCCGGCGCCGGTTTCTGTGTGGCGAGATAGGCGGCGATGTTGCGGATGTCCTCTTCGCTCATCGCTTTTGCGATTGCGGTCATCACCGCGTTGTTGCGTGCGGGACCCTTGAAGTCGTACAGCTGTTTCTGCAGGTAGGCCTCATGCTGCCCTGCGAGTTTCGGGTTCACCGAGATGGTCGAATTGCCGGCAGCGCCATGGCAAGCCACGCAGGCGGTGATGCCGCGCGATGCATCGCCGCTGGAGTACAGCGTGCTGCCCTTGGCAGCGTCGGCAGGCGCACTGCTGCCCTCTGCAGCGATAGCGAGCGACGACAGCGACAGCATCGCGACGGAGACGAATTTCACGAACGACGGAAGAGCACGGTTCATTCAAGCACCCGGGAATTTTTGGTTGATTTGCGGCGAAACACAGCCCGGCATTGTACTACAATGGCGCTCCGCATCCCCGCCCTGTCCTTCTGCCCTCCGGCACCCCATTTATGTCCGCCCTCTGGCAAGCCCGCTTCTTCACGACCGTCAACCGGCTGCAGGATTTGCCAAAATATAAAGTGCCCGAGGTTGCATTTGCCGGACGCTCGAACGCCGGCAAGTCTACCGCGATTAACTTGCTGTGCAATCAGAAGAAACTTGCGTTCGCATCGAAGACTCCGGGGCGGACGCAGCACATCAATTTTTTCTCGATTGGCGGCTCGCACCCGGGACAGCACCGCAAGGACGAGACCCGAACCGACGAGATCCGCGCCTTCATGGTCGACCTGCCCGGCTACGGCTATGCAGAAGTATCCGGCTCGGCCAAGGATCACTGGCAGCTGCTGCTCGGCCGCTATGTGCAGGCACGGGAGCAGCTGTCGGCGCTGGTGCTGATCATGGACGCGCGCCGTCCGTTCACGGAGCTGGATGTGGAGATGCTCGAGTGGTTTGCGCCGGCCGGCAAGCCGATCCATTGCCTGCTCAGCAAAGCGGACAAGCTCAATCGCAGTGAGCAGGCTGATGCGCTGCGCCTGGCCAAAACCATACTGTCAAGCTATGTTGACGAGTCTGGTCATCCTCTGCCATTCTCCGTGCAGCTGTTTTCGGCCCTCAAGCGCACCGGCCTTGAGGAGGCAGATTTGACTGTCCGCCGCCTGCTCGGCCTCGCCGCCGACAACGACGATGACGGTGACACCTCGCCGACGGCATAAAAAAACCCTGGAGAAAGGGGAAGGTCTCCAGGGTTCAACGCTGCCGCGCCTTCAAACGAGGCAGCCCCGCTCAGGGAGGAGAAGCGGGAGGTGAGCAATCACCCATCAGTCTGAGGGGGATTGCCCGCAAAAGTTTCAGCATTTTGCTGCACCGCTTCCATGCGACCCTCCGCCCCGTTTGCCACGATCACTGATTCTTGAACCAGCGAAAAGCCATGTCCAACGATTACCAGTCCCGTTTCCCGGCCACCCGCATGCGTCGCATGCGCAAGGATGCGTTCTCCCGAGCGATGATGCGCGAGAACGTGATCACCGCAGCCGACCTGATCTATCCGGTATTCATTCTCGACGGCGAAAACCGACGCGAGGCAGTCCCGTCGATGCCGG
>JAIXTG010000203.1 GCA_027484285.1 Oxalobacteraceae bacterium
GGGGCCCGAAAAAAACCTGCCTGATCCAGGCAGCTGCTTCTGCAAACGCATTGGAAATCCGCCGCGCAGCAAGATGGAGGAAACGGGCCGGAGTCATGGACGACACTGGTTCGGAATCGACGGGCCGCGAATCGAACAGGGCCCGGATCTGGGAGTCAGTTTCGGGTAGGCCGGATTCGGCTGAATTTTGAGTGGCAGGGGGGCGTGACGAGCTGGTCGGTTTCATTGGACGGCACCCGAAAAGTTATGTTCGATAACCGTCCGTAACGTCCGAAAGTGGGAAGTTCAGCTGTTGCGTTGCCCCGGTCCTGCAGTCTCTGCCCAGCGATGCATCCGGCACTCCCTACAGCACCCGCTCCTGCCTGAACACCGCAATCTGCTCCGCGTCATAGCCCAGCGCTGCCAGCACCTCGTCCGTATGCTCGCCCAGTTCAGGGCCGATCCAGCGCGTGCCGCCCGGCGTTTCAGACAGCTTGGGCGTGACCGCCGGCAGCTTTACCGGCGTACCATCACGGAACATATGCTGCTCGAACATCTTCCGTGCAAGAAATTGCGGATCCTGCAGCATGTCGCGCACGGAATAGATTTTCGAGACCGGCACATCGGCGGCTCGCAATATCTCTAGCGCGGAATCGATGTCACGGCCGCTGCACCAGGCCTGGATTGCGTCATCGATGTCACCGGTGCGCAGCACGCGGCCGGCATTGTTCGCCAGTTGCGGATCATTCGCGAGGTCGTCGCGGCCGATCGCCGTCATCAGCCGCTTGAAGATGGCGTCGCCATTGCCGGCGACGACGATGTTCTCGCCATCGGCGGTGGTGTACGTGTTGGACGGCACGATGCCGGGCAGCGAGCCGCCAGTGCGCTCGCGCACCACGCCCGCATAGTCATATTCGGGGACGGTGGATTCCATCAGGTTGAACACCGCCTCGTACAGTGCGACATCCACCATCTGCCCCTGCCCCGCCTTGCAGCCGTCGCCTGATTGGCCGTTCCATCGGCCACCGGTCACGTCACGGTGACGCAGCGCCATCAGCGCGCCGATCGCGCCATGCAGCGACGCGATCGAGTCACCGATGGAGATGCCGATGCGCACCGGCGGCCGGTCCGGGTGGCCGGACACATAGCGGATGCCGCCCATGGACTCGCCGATTGCGCCAAAACCCGGCGCATCTCGCATCGGCCCGGTCTGGCCGTAACCGGACAGCCGAACCATGATCAGCGCGGGATTGATCGCCCTCAGCTGTTCATAGCCGAGGTTCCACTTCTCGAGCACGCCGGGGCGGTAGTTCTCGATCACGATATCGGCGTCGAGCGCGAGGCGGCGCGCAATTTCCTGCGCGCGCTCGTCTTTCATGTTCAGCGTGATGCTTTTCTTGTTGCGGCTCTGCACCGACCACCACAGCGAGTTGCCGTCTTTCAGCACGCGCCACTGGCGGATCGGGTCTCCGCCATCGGGTGATTCGACCTTGATCACCTCGGCGCCGAATTCCGCCAGCATCCGCGAGCAGAACGGCCCGGCAATCAGGGTGCCGAGTTCGAGAACCTTGATGCCGGCCAGCGGTCCGGCAGGCTTTTTTTCTTCTTGCATGACAGCCTTGCGGTCAGGTGGTGCGCCGGTCGAGCATCGCGCGTGCGATGGTGCCGGCATCGACATATTCGAGCTCGCCGCCCACCGGCACGCCACGCGCGAGGCGGGACACTTTCAGTCCCCGCGCCTTCAGCGTCTCGCTGATGTAGTGGGCGGTTGCCTCGCCTTCGTTGGTGAAGTTGGTCGCCAGCACCACTTCAGTCACGATGCCGTCCGTGGCGCGCGCGATCAGTTTTTCGAGGTGCAGGTCTTTCGGACCGATGCCGTCGAGCGGCGACAAGCGTCCCATCAGCACGAAATACAAACCCTTGTAAGTCAGGGTCTGCTCGATCATCAATTGGTCGCCAGGGGTCTCCACCACGCACAGCAGGCTCGGTTCCCGGCCGTCGTCCAGACAGGTTTCGCACACCTCATGCTCGGTAAAGGTATTGCAGCGTGCGCAGTGATGGATACGCTCGACGGCCTGCGACATCGCGCGCGCGATCAAGGCCGCGCCCTCGCGGTCGTGCTGCATCAGGTGGTAGGCCATGCGCTGCGCAGACTTCGGGCCCACGCCGGGCAGGCGGCGCAATGCCTCCGTCAGGAAATCGAGGCTGGACGGTGTTTTCACGCGGGCGTCAGAACGGCAGCTTGAAGCCCGGCGGCAGCGGCAGGCCGGCTGTCAGGCCGGACATCTTTTCCTGCGACGTGGTCTCGGCCTTGCGCACGGCATCATTGAAGGCGGCAGCAACCAGGTCTTCCAGCATGTCCTTGTCCTCGCCCAGCAGCGAAGGATCGATCATCACGCGCTTGACGTCGTTCTTGCAGGTCATCACGACCTTCACCATGCCGGCGCCGGCCTGGCCCTCGACCTCGATGCCGGCCAGCTGGTCCTGCATCTTTTTCATGTTGTCCTGCATTGCCTGAGCCTGCTTCATCAGGCCGGCCAATTGGCCTTTCATCATGGTGAACTCCTTAAGTAATGGGAATTGAGATTTCCTGGACGTCCGTCCCGCATCAAACCGGACGGATGGAGCCTGGCACGATGGTAGCGCCGAAATCGCGCATCAGTGTTTGCACAAACGGATCGGCGTGCAGAGTCTCTTCGGCCATGCGCTGCCTTTCTGCCTGCGCAGCCACATCGGCCGCATGCGCGGTGATGCTGGTGGCGCCGATCTCGGGCTCGAGCCGCACTGCCTTGCCGAAATGCTCGCCCAGCGCGGCGGCGAGCTTGTCGGCACTGCCAGCCGACAGCAGGGTATCGACCGGCACGCGGATGCGCATCGTCATCAGTGCGTCCTGCTCGTTGCAGCCCAGCAGCTCGCTCTGCATCGCCAGCTGCTGTGCCACGCCGCGCAGCGCCAGCTGCCTGACCAGCGCAGGCCAGTCGTAGCGGGCAGCCGAGGCGTCGGGCGGTGTCAGTGGTGCGGGCTGTTCAGTTTTTTTTTGAGCGCTGTCGACAGCGTCGACTGCTTCAGGCACTGGCCCGGGCGGTTCGGCCGCCACGGCGACCGGTGTTGCCGGGGCGGCCGCTTTCTTGCTGCGGGCGGCAGCCAGTGCCGCCATTGCCGGGCTGACCCGAGGCGCTGCGGCGACCGGCTCGGCAGCTGCCGGCTCGGTGCGGCCGGCGAGAGCCGGTGCGGAAACGGGAACCGGTGCGACGGCACTGGCCGGCGCGGGCCTCGGAGCGGCTGGCGTCGGCACAGGCGCGGGACGCACGACTGCCGTCGGCTGCCCGCCGGCCTCGACCGGCGCAAATGCCAGCATGCGCAGCAGCGTCATCGTGAAGCCTGCATATTCGTCGGGCGCCAGGCCGAGTTCGTGACGACCGTGCACGACGATCTGGTAGAAGAGCTGCACGTCCTCGGGGCTGAACTGCTGCGCGAGGCGCAGGATGTCCGCATGCTCCGGCAAATCTTCCGGCACCGCAGCCGGCACGGTCTGCGCAATCGCAATACGGTTGAGCAAGGTACCCAGGTCCTGCAGCGCGGCGCTCCATGACAGGCTGCGCGCAGCCATGTCGTCGGCCACTGCCAGCAGCGAGGCGCCGTCCTGCGCAGCCAGCGCGTCCAGCAGTTGCACAAGGTAGCTGTGGTCGAGTGCGCCGAGCATGCCCTGCACCGCCTCGAGCGTGACCTGGCCGGCGGAGTAGGCGATCGCCTGGTCCGTCAGTGACAGGGCATCGCGCATCGAGCCCTGCGCACCCTGTGCAAGCAGGCGCAGCGCAGCCGAATCAAACGGAATGCCTTCCAGGCCGAGAATGTGCTCCAGGTGGCCGACGATATGGCCGGGCGGCATTTGCTTCAGGTTGAACTGCAGGCAGCGCGACAGCACGGTCACCGGTATTTTTTGCGGATCGGTGGTCGCAAGGATGAACTTCACATGCGGCGGCGGCTCTTCCAGCGTCTTCAGCATCGAGTTGAAGGCGTGGCTGGTCAGCATGTGCACTTCGTCGATCATGTAGACCTTGAAGCGCGCATTGGACGGCGCATAGACGGCCTGCTCGAGCAGCTGCGCCATCTCGTCGACGCCGCGGTTCGACGCGGCATCCATCTCGATGTAATCGACGAAGCGGCCGGCATCGATCGCGACGCAGGCTTCGCACTGGCCGCAGGGACTGGCCGTGATGTCGCCCTGCCCGTCTGCGCCCTGGCAGTTCAGCGACTTGGCGAGGATGCGCGACAGCGTCGTTTTGCCGACGCCGCGGGTGCCGGTGAACAGGTACGCATGGTGCAGCCGCTGCTGCTCGAGCGCGTGGGTGAGCGCGCGCACGACATGCTCCTGTCCGACCAGGCTGTCGAAGCTTTTCGGACGGTATTTGCGGGCAAGAACCTGATAGGACATGACCGGGACGGCGTCGTTGGGTAAGCGCGCATTTTACCTGAGCGCGCAGCCTGCCCTCCTGCTGCGGATTCTGCTAAAACAAGAATGAATCCAGTCCACCCTGCATCGGAGGCATCCATGCCCTGGCCCACGCACGAAGTTGTCAACCAGCCGCCGCCGCTGGCAGGCGTCAACTTGTTCGAGGCCGATCTCGCGCTGGCCGCAGGCGTCGGGCGCGAGGGCGGCAGCTGGCATACGGCCGCCCTCGCACGCCGCGGCCGTTGGGCCGGCAGCGAAGAGGCACAGCGACTGGCAATGCGCGCGAACCGGTACCCGCCCGCCCTGCAGACACATGACGCACAGGGCCGTCGCGTCGACCGCGTCGAGTTCGACCCGGCCTGGCATGCTTTGCTGCACGGCCTGCGCGCGGACGGCTTGCAGGCGCGCGCCTGGGAAGCGCCGCGCGCCGGCGCGCATGTGGCGCGCGCGGCCTCGTTCTATTTGCATGCGCAGGTCGAAGCCGGCTCGCTGTGTCCGGTAACGATGACCTTCGCCGCCGTGCCGGTGCTGCAAGCCGAGCCGATGTTTGCCTCGCTGGCACCGCGCCTGTTCTGCGAGGCGCATGACGCCGGCGACCGGCCGGTCGCGGCCAAGTCGGCGATCCTGATCGGCATGGGCCTGACCGAGAAACAGGGCGGCTCCGACCTCCGCGGCACGCAGACCGTAGCCGTCCCGCTCGACAGCGGCGGACGCGGGCAGGCCTACCGCCTGACCGGGCACAAATGGTTCTTCTCTGCGCCGATGTGCGACGCGCATCTGGTGCTGGCGCGCGCACCGGAAGGCCTGTCGGCTTTCTTCGTGCCGCGCTGGCAACCGGATGGCACGCGCAATACCGTGCTGATCCAGCGGCTGAAGGACAAAGTGGGCAACCGGTCCAACGCCAGCGCCGAAGTGGAATTCAGCGATGCGCTCGGCACGCTGGTCGGCGAGCCCGGCCGCGGCATTGCGACCCTGGTCGGCATGGCCAACACCACGCGGCTTGATTGCGCGATCGCGAGTGCCGCGCTGATGCGCCAGGCGCTGGTGCAGGCCATCCATCACTGCCGGCACCGGCAGGCGTTCGGGCAGCCCCTCGCAGACCACCCGCTGATGCGCAATGTGCTGGCCGATCTGGCGCTCGAGAGCGAAGCCGCACTGCTGCTGGTGCTCAGGCTGGCGCGCGCGTTCGATGCGGACGAACGCCCGTTCCTGAGGCTGATGACGCCGGCGGCGAAGTTCTGGATCTGCAAGCGCGCGATCGGCTTCACTGCCGAGTGCATGGAGGTCCTCGGCGGAAACGGCTATGTGGAGGACGGGCCGCTCGCCCGGCTGTACCGTGAAGCGCCGGTCAATTCAATTTGGGAAGGATCGGGCAATGTCATGTGTGTCGATGTATTGCGCGCGCTGCAGCAGGGCGGCGATTCGCTGCAGCCCCTGTTCGACCAGCTGGCGCAGACAGCCGGCAGGGATGCAAGGCTGCGCGCACTGTTCGACGCCTTGCAGGCCCACCTGAAACTCGGGCCGGACGCGCAGCAGGCGGCTGCCCGCCGGATGACCCAATGGCTGGTGTTGCTGGTTCAAGCCGGGCTGATGCAGGAACATGCGCCCGCAGCAAGCGCGGAGGCTTTCATCGCCAGCCGCTGCGGCGAAGGACATGGAAGCGTTGCAGGCTGCCTGACCGCGTTCGACAGCAACGCCATTCTCGGGCGTGCGTGGCCGGTGAAGCAATGAGCGGGGGAAACGGATGCGAGGAAGAGGCGAGCCTTGTCTGCGGCACTTGCGGGAAATGGCTGTGGCTGCTTCGTTCCCGACCTGACCAGGTTGACCATGCCACAATGCGCAGGGGCCCGCCGAGGTGCATTTTACCAGCAACGCACCGGCAGGGCGTCCTGCTTCCAGTAATTATTCAATTGCAATGAGCCGCGACAGCAGCGTCATGCTCAGAACCCCAGCTGCTCCCACAGTCGATCCACCCGCTGCTTCACCTCTGCATCCATCTCGATGGTGCGGCCCCACTCGCGCGATGTCTCTCCGGGCCACTTGTTGGTGGCATCGATGCCCATCTTGCTGCCAAGGCCGCTGACCGGGGACGCAAAATCCAGGTAGTCGATCGGCGTCTGGTCGACCATCGTGGTATCGCGCACCGGATCGACCCGGGTAGTGATCGCCCAGATCACTTCTTTCCAGTCGCGGATGTTCACGTCTTCGTCAACGACCACAATGAACTTGGTATACATGAACTGGCGCAGGAAACTCCAGACGCCGAACATCACGCGCTTGGCGTGCCCCGGATAGGACTTCTTGATCTGCACCAGCGCCATCCGGTAGCTGCAGCCCTCGGGCGGCAGGTAGAAGTCGGTGATCTCGGCAAACTGCTTTTGCAGCAGCGGCACGAATACTTCGTTAAGCGCGACGCCGAGCACGGCCGGCTCGTCCGGCGGCTTGCCGGTATAGGTCGAGTGATAGATCGGGTCCCGCCGCATGGTGATGCGATCGACCGTGAAAACCGGGAACCAGTCCTGCTCGTTGTAATAGCCGGTGTGGTCGCCGAACGGCCCTTCGAGCGCATGTTCGTAACCGCTCGGATGGCTGTCATCAGGATAGATATGCCCCTCGAGCAGAATCTCGGCTGACGCCGGAACCCGGAGTTCGCTGCCGACGGCCTTCACCAGTTCGGTACGGCTGCCGCGCAGCAGGCCGGCGAACTGGTACTCCGACAGGCTGTCCGGCACCGGCGTGACCGCGCCGAGAATCGTGGCCGGGTCAGCCCCCAGCGCAACCGCGATCGGATACGGCTGGCCGGGATGGCGCAGGCAGTGTTCGCGAAAGTCGAGGGCGCCGCCGCGATGCGCGAGCCAGCGCATGATCAATTTGTTCGGGGCTATGACCTGCTGGCGGTAGATGCCGAGGTTCTGCCGTTTCTTGCTCGGCCCGCGGGTAATCACCAGACCCCAGGTAATCAACGGCGCAATGTCGCCCGGCCAGCAATGCTGTATTGGCAAGCGCCCGAGGTCGACATCCTGCCCCTCCCAGACGATGTCCTGGCAGGGGGCGGAACGCAATTCGCGCGGAGCCATGTCCCAGACCGACT
Organism: Oxalobacteraceae bacterium; assembly: GCA_027484285.1. GTDB lineage: Bacteria > Pseudomonadota > Gammaproteobacteria > Burkholderiales > Burkholderiaceae_D > Pernthalerella. Next base: position 7,524 of record JAIXTG010000203.1, read on the forward strand.
TCACCAGCGACCCGAGACCGAGCACATCCTTGAAGCCTTTCGGCGGCTCGGGCTCTTTTAATGCAGACAGCAACTGGCCAATGCGACGCAACTCCCCGACGTCGGATGCGCCCATGCCAAGCGCCACTCGCTTCGGCGTTCCGAACAGATTGCCCAGCACTGGCATCGTGTGGCCGGTCGGTTGCGTGAACAAGAGCGCCGGCCCACCCGCGCGCAAGGTCCGATCACACAGCTCGGTCATCTCGAGATAGGGCGAAACAGGCAGGGAAACTTCCGCAAGCTCACCAGAAAGTTTCAATTTTGAAATAAAATCCCGCAAATCGGAATATTTCATAGGTTGTTGACGTTTTTCAAAGTAAAGGCCGGATGGATGGACAACCATGGCAACTGGCTGATTTTACTGGACATTGCTACAGTGAAAGCGAATTAACATAACAAATAGTTATAGCATTGAACTTTTCCAGTATTGACTGGATATAAACGCCCCCCTACAATCCGCTCGAAATTTGAGGGCGGCACTCCGGTTCAGCACCGGACCAACGACAGGGGAATCCAGTCGCCCAGTCAC
>JAIXTG010000175.1 GCA_027484285.1 Oxalobacteraceae bacterium
CGCACTTCCGGATGCTCGAAGCGGATGCGCTGCACCGCGTCGTGCAGCTCGATGTCGACCCCGAGATCGTAGGAATTGAGCTTGAGCTTGTAGCCCTCGCGCAGGCCGCCGTCCTCGTCAACCTTCATCGTCAGCGTGGCGATCGGCCCGTCAGTCGCCAGCGTCCAGTGCCGGTACTGTTCGGGGGAAGTTTCGTAGTTGACGACGAAGGGGGTGCTCATGAGTCTCCTGATGCAATATGGTGCTGCCGTTTTAATGGAACGCACTATATTGCATGAATTCGGGCGCGTCAACCGCCTGCGGCCAACCGCCCTGGAATGCGAGGAGAAGGAGGAGTCGGTGCCTGGCTCAGGCCGGCACCTGCTCCAGCAGGCGGGTGAACGCCTGCGCGGGCGGCAGGTCGCTGGTATCGAGCGTTTTGTCTGCCTTCGAATAGAACTGCGCGCGGCTTTCGAGGATGCGCTTGAGGTCGTCCATCGCCTCCCGGTTGCCCGACATCGGGCGCCGGTCGCCCTGCGCCAGCACGCGGTTCATGTGCTCCTCGGGCGACGCCTTCAGCCACACGGTGTAGCAGTGCGTGAGCAACAGGTTGAAGGTTGCCGGCTCGGACACGATGCCGCCCGGGGTGGCAATCACCGCGCGCGCATGATGGCGGATCACCTCTTCCAGCGCACGCTGCTCGTAGCGACGGTAGGCAGTCTGGCCATAGAGGGCGTGGATCTCGGCGATGGTGCAGCCGGCCAGTGTCTCGATCTGTCCGGACAACTCGATGAAAGGAACGCCGAGGTGCTCGGCCAGCCGTCGCCCGAGGCTGGATTTGCCTGCGCCGCGCAGGCCGATCAGCGCGATCCGCTGGCGTCGCGTGGCCTCGCTGGCCGGGGTGTCGAACAGTTCGCCCAGCAGCGCGCGCGCACGGGCGAGTTCCTCGTCGCTGCGGCCGCGCAGGATCTCGCGGATCATCAGCCAGTCGGGAGACGAGGCCGTTTCGTCGCCGGTCATTTCGGCCAGCGAGCAGTTCAGCACCGTGCACAACTGGCGCAGGAACTGGATGGACGCATTGCCGACCCCGGTCTCGACGTTGGCGACGTGGCGCTCGGAAACCTCGGCCAGCTGGGCGAGCGCCTTGCGGGTCAGCCCGCGCCGCGCGCGCAGCAGGCGGACGCGCTCGCCGAGCGCGGTCAGGAAAGGATCTTTTTCCGATGAAGGAAGTTCGACGGCAGCCATGAGATTGATCAGTGGGGTTTTCTTGACGCAGGCAAGATATTGCACTTACACTCGGCGCCGGCTGCATTATAAATTCAACCAGTGAAAACACCAAAGCGCGCCACAGCGCAACACCGGGGGAGACACCATTGGAAGCGCAGGATTTCCAGGCACTGATGGCGGGACTGACCGCCGACATCGCTGCCCGACCGCTGGATGCCGCCCTGGCGGACTATCTGAATGCCCGCCACGGCCCGCACAGCGAGAGCTACCGGGCCATCTTTGATGCCTGCCGCGCCGCAGTTGCCGCCGGCTGGATGTGCAAGCATGAGGGCGGCGGCATTCGCTACGGGCGCGTCATCAAGCCCACGCCCGAACTGCATGGCTTCTCGGTCGACGTGGTCGACATGGACAACATCGTCGGCCCGCATCACCTGCATCCGAATGGCGAGATCGACCTGATCATGCCGCTCAGCGAAGGCGCGCTTTTCGACGGCCATCCTGCCGGCTGGTGCGTGTACCCGCCGGGCAGCGCGCACAAGCCGACCGTCAGCGCCGGACGCGCGCTGGTGCTTTACCTGCTGCCGCAAGGCGCGATCGAATTCACGAAAGCGGCGGCCTGAGCGCGCCGTCCCTGTTCCGCCCTACCCTGATCGGATTCCCATGACGCATTTCCTGAACAACTACCTGGCCGGCCAGTGGCAGCCAGCGGCACGCGCCGTGCATACACTGCGCGACCCTGTCACCGGCGAAACCCTCGCCGCCACCGGCGGCGCTGCCGAAGGCCTCGAGCAGGCCTTTGCCTTCTCGCGCAACGAGGGCGCGCGTGCGCTGCAGTCCATGAGCTACGGCCAGCGTGCGGCCATGCTGTCGGAAGCATTGAAGGTGCTGCAGGCAAAGCGTGACGACTACTGTGCGATCTCGCTCGCGAATTCCGGCACGACGCGGGCCGACTCCGGCATCGACGTCGACGGCGGCCTGTTCACGCTGGGCTTTTATGCCAAGCTAGGCGCCACGCTGGGGGATGCGCGCTCGCTGACGGATGGCGCCGCATCCATCCTGTCCAAGGACCAGCTGTTCCAGTCGCAGCACCTGATGCTGCCGGTGCGCGGCCTCGCGCTGTTCATCAATGCTTTCAATTTCCCGAGCTGGGGCCTGTGGGAGAAGGCGGCGCCTGCCCTGCTGTCGGGCGTGCCGGTCGTGGTCAAGCCGGCCACGGTGACCGCCTGGCTCACCCACCAGATGGTGAAGGATGTGGTCGATGCCGGCATCCTGCCGCCGGGCGCCCTGTCCGTCGTCTGCGGCAGCTCGACCGGCCTGCTGGATGCGCTGACGCCGTTCGACGTGCTGTCCTTCACCGGGTCGGCCGACACGGCGGCAAGCATACGCAGCCACCGGGCCGTCGCGCGCGACTCGGTGCGCGTGAACATCGAGGCCGACAGCCTGAATGTCTCCATCCTTGCGGAAGACGCCCTGCCCGGCACACCGGCTTTCGACCTGTACGTCGACAA
>JAIXTG010000327.1 GCA_027484285.1 Oxalobacteraceae bacterium
CAGGATTCCGCCGTCTCGAGCAGCACCGCGCGGGTGTCGCCGTCGACCGGCGTGACGCGGCCCAGCAGGCCGAGCTCTTCGGCCAGCGCGGCCATGTCCTTGTCGCTGATGCCGGGCATCGAGATGCGCACGATGCGCACGGCGCCGGGAACGACCGGTGCGACTGGCGCCGCCGCCGTGGCTGCCGGCGGCAGGCTGCCGCTGCTGGCGGCCAGAGCATGCAGCCGCGCGAGCAGGCTGTCGACGGCCGGCTGGTCGGTCGCCTCGCCGTCGCGGTGTACGCGCAGCAGCATCTGCAGCACGTCCTTGGCCGACAGGAAAGCGTCGATGTGGTCGACGGTCAGTGCCATTTCGCCCTTGCGCAGGCGGTCCAGCAGGCTTTCCAGCACATGGGTCACGCCGGTCATGTCCTGCAGGCCAAAGGTGGCGGCACCGCCCTTGATCGAGTGCGCGACCCGGAAAATCGCATCGATGTCGGCCATGTCGAAGGAGTGCGGATCCAGCCCGAGCAGCAGCTTTTCCTTTTCGGCGAGGAGTTCTTCGGCCTCGTCGAAGAAGACCTGGAAGAACTGGCTGAGTTCTACACTCATGCTGCACTCCCCGGCCCGATCAGTTTGCCGACCACTTCCAGCAGCCGGTTCGGATCGAAAGGCTTGACCAGCCAGCCGTTGGCGCCGGCCTCTCGGCCGAGGCTCTTCATTTCGGCGCTGGACTCGGTGGTCAGCATCAGGATCGGCACGGCCCGGAATTCCGGCAGCGCGCGCAATGACTTGATCAGGGTCAGGCCGTCCATGTTGGGCATGTTCTGGTCGGTCAGCACCAGGTCGATGCGATTGGCTTTCGCCTTGGCGAGGCCGTCGACCCCGTCGACTGCATCAATTACCTGGTAGCCGCCGCTCCTGAGCGAGAACGCCAGCATCTGCCGCAGCGAGCCCGAGTCGTCGACTGCCAATATCTTCTTGCCCATCTGTTTCTCCGTAAGTCCTGGAATTGCCCTTGTCTGTCAGAAGAGCTCTATCTCGCCGCTTTCCATGTGGTGCTGGGGCACGCTGCCATTGCTGCCCCGGCCCGGCATGTCGCCGTCTTCGCTCAGCTGGTGGCGCGCGCTGGCGATCAGCTGGCTGGCGATGTCTTCGAACTGCAGTGCCGTGAGGGCGCTGTCGAGGTGGGCGCAGGCGTCCCGCACGTCGGCCTCGTCCGCCAGCGACTGCCGGCGCGACAGCGCTTCATGGGCGCCAAGGAAGCCGGCCGACAGTTTGGCGATCGCTTCCTTGAGCAGGATGTCGAGCTGTACCAGGTCGGCGCGCACGGTGGCGAGGCGCTCTGGCTCGGTCGGATGCATCGTCATGGTGTCTTGTCCTTTCCTGGCGGTGGCGTCGACTGCAGCGCCTTGCCGGCATCGGTGCCATTGCTGACATCGACTTGCCCGTCTTCCCCGGTCACGGCCAGTTCGGCGCGCCGGTTCATCACGACGATGCTGATGCGCCGGTTGATCGGATTGGCCGGGTTGGCCTTGTCCAGCGGCACCGCGGAGGACAGGCCCACCACCCGCAGCACCTTGGCTTCCTGCATGCCGCCCTGCACCAGCTCGCGGCGCGATGCGTTGGCGCGGTCGGCCGAGAGTTCCCAGTTGCTGTAGCCGCGCTCGCCGCCCGAGTAGACGAGGTTGTCGGTATGGCCGGACAGGCCGACGCGATTCGGCACGTCATTCAGCATGCGGCCGATTTCGCGCAGGATGTCGCGCGTGTAGGGCTGCAGCGCCGCGCTGGCCATGCCGAACATCGGGCGGTTCTGTTCGTCGACGATCTGGATGCGCAGGCCTTCGCTGGTAATGTCGAGCAGCAGCTGCTTCTTGAACTGCTTGAGCAGCGGGTTGGCATCGATCGCCTCCTCGATTTTCTTTTTCAGGGATTCCAGCTGCGCACGCTCGCGGCGCTCGAGTTCCTTCTGCGCGCTGTTCATGTCGACCACCTTGCGCACTTCGCCCTCTTTTTTCGACGCGTCCTGCCCGCCGCCCTTGATCACGCTGGACCGCTCGGATACCGACGAGCCGCCCTTCATCGCGACTTTCATCGGTGTCTTGAAATATTCGGCAATGCCCTCGAGCTTGGCTTTCGAGGTGGACGACAGCAGCCACATCAGCAGGAAGAAAGCCATCATCGCGGTCACGAAGTCGGCATAGGCGATCTTCCATGCGCCGCCATGATGGCCGCCATGGCCCTTGGCGACTTTCTTGACGACGATGACGGGCTTCTCTGCCGGCATTTACTTGCCCTTCAGTGAACGCAGGTGCTCATCGAGCTCGCGGAACCCGGGCCGTTCGCTGGAATACAGCACCTTGCGGCCGAACTCGATAGCGATCGCCGGCGGCGCACCATGGAAGTTGGCCAGCAGGGTCGCCTTTATGCACTGGAGCATCTTGGTTGCTTCATCCGCCTTCTGCTCGAGCAGGCTGGCCAGCGGTGCGACGAAGCCGTAGGAAATCAGGATGCCGAGGAAGGTGCCGACCAGCGCGCGCGCAATCAGGATGCCGAGCTCTTCCGGCGGCAAGCCGATCGATTCCATCGTGTGCACCACGCCCATCACGGCAGCGACGATGCCGAACGCCGGCATCGCATCGCCCAGTTTGGCGATGCACTGCGCGGGAACGACTGCTTCATGATGGTGGGTGTCGATCTCGTTATCCATCAGGTTCTCGATCTGGAACACGTCGATATTGCCGGCCACGACCAGCCGCAGGTAATCACAGATGAAGTCGACCGCATGATGGTCGGCGAGGATGCCGGGGTAATTCGCGAACAGCGCGCTTTCCTCCGGCGACTCGATATCGCGCTCGACGGCCATCATGCCCTCCTTGCGGATCTTGCCGAGCAATTCGGACAACAGCGCAAGCAGTTCAAGATAGCGCGCCTGGGTGTAGGCCGATCCCTTGAACAGCGTGGGAATCGCCTTGAAAGTCGC
>JAIXTG010000314.1 GCA_027484285.1 Oxalobacteraceae bacterium
ACCCCGCAGGGCATGGTGAATGCCATCAACAATGCCAAGCTGGGCGTGACCGCGCAGCTGGTGAATACCAACGACGGCAGCGCCAATCCGTTCAAGATCGTGCTGACCGGCAGCGAGGGCGCGCAGAACACCTTCACGCTGGCGAGCGAAGATGGCAGCGGCACGGCCGAGGTACAGAACCTGAGCTTTGGCGCAGCCGCGCGGACCGGCAATATCACCGTCGGCGGCGTCACGGTTGCGGTCGGTGCCGGCGACTCGGCCGCGGTCGTGGCCGGCAAGGTGATGGCGGCGCTGCAGGCGGATTCGGACAAGAAAGGTTTCGGGCGCACGTTTACCCAGACCGGCGGCCAGCTGACGGTCAATTTCAGCAAGCTCGAGGGCGATGTTGCCACCCTCGCATTTGCCGATGGCGGCAATACCGGCGTGACGGGCAGTGCAAGTGTTACGACTCCCGCCGTGGCCGGCGCGCCGCTAGGCAGCGTGACCGAGCGCCAGAAGGTGGTCTTTAGCGCAGCAACGGCAACGGGCAATATCACCGTGGGCGGTACCGCCGTGGCACTGGCGCAGGGCGATACGCCTGCACAGGTTGCTGCAAAGGTGCGCGATGCACTGGCGGCGGCCAACCAGAATTCCGGACGCAGCTATGAAGTGCAGCAGGACGGATCCCTGCTGGTGACTTATGCAGCTGCGGATGGCAATGCGGCGGATCTCGGCGTGGCTGACACCGATGGCACGGGCGCTACCGGTACCGTCACGACCGTACGGGCTTTCACCGAGCGCCCGACGGTCGATTTCAGTGCCTCGATCCAGTCGGCCGCCGACGCACGGCTGAACGTGAACGGTCTGGAACTGCGTCGTTCGTCGAATACGGTGACAGATGCGATCAATGGCGTGACGCTGACGTTGAACACGCTGTCGAACGGCACGCCGGCCACCGTCAATGTGACGCGCGATACCGCAGCACTGAAGACCAAGATCGAGTCGCTGGTCAAGACCTTCAATGACGCGATGAGCGACTTCGGCATCCTGTCCGGCCCGAAGAATGCCAAGGACGAGACTGATGTGTATAGCGGCTCGCTGCAGAACGACTCCACCGTCAGTTCAGTAAAGAGCCAGCTGCGCTCCATGTTCCTGAATAATTCGACTTCGCCGGGCAGCTCGGTGAAGGCGTTGCGCGACCTCGGTGTATCGATCACCAAAGAGGGCGTGCTGGAATTCGACGAAAAGAAGTTCAACAGCACGGTCGAGACCAACTTCAGCGAAGTAGTCACCGCGCTGACCGCGGACCGCTCGAACAAGAGCGACTTCGGTACCCAGCCTCGCGGCATTGCCGGCGAGGCGGTCAAGCGCATCAATGACATGATGAAGTCGACCGGCCTGCTGGCGACCCAGACCAAGAGCACCGAAAAGCAGATCGACCGCTACAAAAACGAGCTGGAGCGGCTCGAGCTTCGCATGAAGCAGCTGCTGACCCGCTACCAGCAGACGTTCTCTGTCATGGACAGCATCGTCAGCCAGAGTTCGGCAACCCAGGCGCGCCTGAAGGCGCAGTTCACGCCGCAGAACACCGGCTGATCGCCTGACCTCATCCTTCGCGGGCCGCCCGGCCCGTGTTCCCGGCCTGCCCGGTTCCGTCGGCGTTACGGACGCCGGCGGCTAAAGTTTGCCGCCCCGCTTCCGATCACTTCAATGACAAAAGGTATTTGCGCACCCGCATTTGCCGTAAGCCATTGATTTTAAAAAGAACGGAAGCTCAGGCGCCAGACGCCGGAAGGAGCAAGTGATGACCACACCGATTCAATCCAGGGCCGTAACGCCCGTAACGCCGGGCCCGGTTGCGGCGCCCCAGGCGGACTCGTCTGCCCGGGCCGAGACCGCACCCGCCATCCAGGTGCCGCGTTCCGTGCTGCAGGCGCCGACAGAGAACAAGGCGGTGCCGAAGTTCGATCCGGAGCAATTTCAGAAGCAACTGGAAGAAGCGGTCGAGCGCCTGAACGACCAGGTGAAGGACTACGGGCGTGACCTCGGTTTTGCAGTCGACCGCAAGATCAACTCTTTCATCATCACCGTGCGCAATACCAACACGGGTGAAGTGATCCGCCAGATTCCGAATGAGGTCGTGGTGAAGTTCGCGCACAGCCTCGAGAACCTGAAGGGTCTTCTTTTCAACGAGAAGACCTGAATTTTTTCAAAAAGATTTTCAAGTTTCCTGCGTGGACGCCGATTCATGCAGTAACAGAAGGAAATCAATGCTTTCTGTGAGACTGATGCAAGAGCAAGCCGCGTTGCAGGCAACAAAGCTAACGGCGGTGTTGTAGCAGCACAGCCTTGGTTGAAAAGTATATTTTCATTTAGGAGTTATTCATGTCTGTCATCAACACCAACGTGAAGTCCCTGGTAGCCCAGGATTCCCTGACCAAAGTCAACCGCGACCTGTCGACGCGCATGGAGCGCCTGTCGACCGGCCTGCGCATCAACAGCGCCAAGGACGACGCCGCCGGCCTCGCCATCAGCGAGCGCATGACGTCGCAGACCCGCGGCCTGAACATGGCCATCCGCAACGCCAACGACGGCATCTCGCTGATGCAGACTGCCGAAGGCGCGATGGATGAAGTGTCCAACATCCTGCAGCGTATGCGCGAACTGGCTGTTCAGTCGGTCAACGGCACCAACAATGATTCGGACCGCAAGGCGCTGAATGATGAAGTGACGCAGCTGAAGTCGGAAATCGAGCGTATCGCTACGACCACCGAGTTCAACAACCAGAAGCTGCTCGACGGTTCGTTCAAGGACAAGAAGCTGCAGATCGGCGACAAGGGCTACCAGACCATGGATATCGCCGTGGGTTCGGTGCGCCTGAAGGATCTGGGCATGGGCGAGACGACCGTTGGCAGCGACGCCATCGTCGGCCGCCGCGTCGATCTGTCGAACTCGTTCGATGCCGGCGACGTGATGATCAACGGCCAGAAGCTCGCCAAGTTCGACAGCACCACCGACGACCTGGAAGACGTGATCAACAACATCAACCAGAACGTCGATAACGTCACCGCCAGCGGCTTCAACACGGTGGTGGCAAAGCAGATTGGTACCGGCGTGACCACCGACGGCCAGTTCAAGCTGGTGGTGCGTGCACTGGGCGCCAGCGCCGATACGACCTACTCGATCTCGGCATCCAGCAGCCTGAACGAGCTGGTCTCGAACATTAACAACGAAGCCGGTGCCGTTGTTCAGGCTAGCATCAACGATGACGGCAAGCTGGTCCTGTCGAATACGACCGGTGCGACGATCAAGGTTGCCGACACCACTGGCACCAACAGCGGCTACGAGACTGCTTCCGGTTTCCAGTCAGTCGCAGCCGTAGGCTCAGCTGTATCGTTCGCCGGTTTCCTCAAGCTGGAATCGAAGGATGGCAGCCCGATCCGCGTCGAGCGCGGCAACCTGGCTGGCGCGTCGCCGGGAACGCTCACCGACCTGTCCGTGCTGGGTTATCGTGAGACGACGTCCCAGTTCAATAATTCCCAGGACGCCTACACAGTGACTGGTGATGCACTGACCAGCGCCGGCGCCAACACGGCATGGGGCCAGTCGGACCTGAAGATCAATGGCGTCGCCGTCTATGATGCTGATATCGCCACGAACTCGTTCCAGGGCAAGCTCGACGCGATCAACAACTTCTCCGACCAGACCGGTGTGATCGCCTATGCAGCCTTCGACAAGACTGTCAGCCTCACGCAGACCCAGCTGAACGTCTCGTCGGGCACCATCATCAAGCTCAACGGCGTATCGGCGACCGTCACGGTTGCTGCTACTGCAGCGACGATGGCGGAAATCGCCACCGCGATCAATGCAGTGAAGTCGCAGACCGGTATCACGGCCGAGTACGAAGGCCTGAACCTGCGCCTGACTGGTACTAACGTGCAGTCGCTGTCGATTTCTGCGGCGCAGTCTGGCGGTACCGCGACGGCACTGCTCGGCTTCTCCGCCAACCCTGAAGTTTCGTTCGGCTCGATCAGGCTCGATTCGGCAGAGAACAAGCCGATCAGCATCGAGCTCGGCGACAACGCGACTGCAGCGTCGATCGGCCTGTACGAGCAGAACGTTGGCGCAGCAGACTTCCAGGTCAACGCCGCCCAGTTGGGTGTCGGCGGTGGGGCAAGCCTCGAGGGACTGAACGTCGGCTCGGCATCGACGGCCACTAAGGCCATCGGCACGATTGATCAGGCCATCGAGAAGGTCAGCGGCATGCGCAGCAAGCTGGGCGCGATGGAAAACCGCCTGGTGTCGACGGTCAACAACCTGTCGAACATCGTGACCAACACCGAAGCATCGAAGAGCCGCATCCTGGATACCGACTACGCGAAGGAAACCACCAGCCTCGCGAAGGCGCAGATCATCCAGCAGGCAGCGACTGCAATGCTGGCTCAGGCTAACCAGCAGCCGCAAGGCGTGCTCGCCCTGCTGCGTTAATCACGGCAGAAGCAAAAGAAAAACCGGACGGGGCAACCCGTCCGGTTTTTTTATGCCTGCTGATGTCTGGCCTGGAATTTGCTGAATATCGGGAAAAACGCGCTCGGCGACGGATCGCTGGCGATTTTCCGACAGTTGCGAGAATGATCATGAACTTCAAGACCGCGCAAGAGCAATTCTGGGCTGAAGATTACGCGCAGGACTACATACGCAAGAACTCCGGCTTCGACCAGGCCTTGGGCACCGAGGCCTGGCGCAAGATGCTGGCCCAGGCCAGCGGCGTGAATACGCTGCTCGAATGCGGTTGCAACATCGGCCGCAATATCGGCTTCCTCGAGCAGGTCCTGCCGGCGGCAAGCCGTTCAATCGTAGAGATATCCGAGCCGGCTTTCCGCCACGTTACCGCGAACCATGCACTCGACCAGGCGTTCAACGGTCCATTGCGTGAGGCGCCGTTTGCGCCTGCCAGCTTCGATCTGGTGTTCACGATTGGCGTGCTGATCCACATCCATCCGGACGAGCTCCTGTCCAGCATGCGCAAGATGCATGAGCTTTCGTCGCGTTATGTGCTAATGGGCGAATACTTCAATCGCACCCCCGTGATGCTCGAGTATCAGGGCCAGAGGGACAGGCTGTTCAAGCGTGATTTCGGCAAGCTGTTCATTGAGAATTTCGACGTCAGGCTGGTCGACTACGGTTTCCTGTGGGGCCATGTGTACGATACCGCCGGCTTCGATGATGTGACCTGGTGGCTGTTCGAGAAGCTGTGACCGGAGCATTGGCCATGCTGTGGCTCGTTCGGGCGTCACTTGATGATGCCGAGGATGTTCGCAGCTGGCGCAATGACGCACGCACGAGATCGATGTCGATCTCGACCGCGTTTGTCGAGCAGGATGCCCATGAGCGCTGGTTCAGGAACGCGCTGTCGGATCCGCGGCGCGCGCTCTTCATCGGGGTGGCCGCTGCCGACGGAGCGAAGATCGGCATGTGCCGCTTCGACCTGGATGCAGACGGGGCGGCTGCCGAAGTATCGATCAACCTGAATCCTGCGATGCGCGGGAAGGGGTGGGCAAAGCCCCTGCTGCGCGAAGCCGCAGGTTACTACCTGCTGGACCATGCGGTCCGCCTGAAGGCAACCGTCAGGCGCCAGAATCCCGCCGCAATCCGCTGCTTCCTCGACTGCGGATTTCATCTGCGCGCCGAGGACAGCGAATATTTCTACTTCCTGCTGGATCCCGACCTGCCCGCGGCGGAAGTTAAGGATAGCCTTTGCCGATAACGACGTAGCGGTCTGCCTCGCCGTTGGCGAGCGTTGAAGTGGCTCGGAATCCCGCCTCCGGCAATTCCCGCGGCGTCCCAGTGTCGGCAGGCTGTGCCCGACGACGCCACTGTCCCGGCTCGGTCTGCTCGAACAGGTCTGGATGGCGATGCTGGTCGAGCACGAAGCGCAGTGCATTCGCGTCCATGCCCAGCCATGAAAGCCACTGTTGCTGGTACCGGACCGGCTGCCGCTCGTGATGGGCGACCAGCTGCCGTGCCTGCTCCCTCGTCATGCGCCCATGGCGGATTTCCCTCGATGCGTGGTCGGTGACCTTGGCATAGCCATGCTTCAGGTACTTGATGTGGTCATGCAGGTCCATGAAGTTGTAACAGTCCACATGGTCGTAGCAATCGAAGGTGCGGGCAAAGCGGGCAGTACGGTAGCTGTACCGCTCCATCATGAGCTCGTGCTGCGCTTTCGGGTCCCAGCGCATGAAATTTCCCAGGTAGATGCCCCGCACGCCAACCGATGACAGGCTGGCATCGTCCGGATAGCGGTACTGCCAGATGTCGTCCTCGCTCAGGGTGTCGAAAGTCGATAGCAGGTCGTCCGCTTCATGGCCCATCAGGTCATGGTCCTTGCGGTAGCGGCGCGTCATCTCTGCCTCATGCTCGTGCGAGAACATGCCGACCTGCTCCAGTCCCTGGTGCGCGCCCCAGATGATCAGCGGTATGCCGTGCGTGATCGCCGTCTGTACCGGAAAAACCGTCTGCCCCGCGATGCAGTGCCAATAGATGCTGCCCAGCTCACGCAGGGTGGTACGGGTGATGTTTCGTACCGAGACCGGATTCACGTTCTGCACGAGGATGTCGCAGTCGAACTGGCGGCGCAGGTTCGCCAGGTTCCAGATCCCGAGCGGGGTGTTGTAGTACTTGTTGTAGGTGACCAGCAGCGGATTCAGTCCAAGCAGGTTCTTGACTGCATGGACGATGAAATAGGAGTCGTTGCCGCCGGTGACCGGCACGATGCAGTCGTGGGTCCTGCCGTCGGTGACGCGATAAGGCTGGACGATGTCGCGCAGCCGGCTCCAGCGCGCCTCCCAGTCGAGCGTGTCTTTTTCTTCGTGGATCCGGCATCCCGAGCAAATGCCTTCATCGTCGATGACCAGGCCCAGCGGGTGGCTAGCCGGATACAGGCAGCGCTGGCATTCGGTATGGCTGAAAGTCACTCGAGGTTCTCCGTCAGGTAGGCAGCCTCGCGGACCGGCAGTCCGCCCAGCTGCAATTTCAGCTGCTGGATCGCATGCTCGCGATGGCTGAGCAGGTTGCCGACGGCGGCGCCGGCCACTTGCGGGTGGGCCAGCAGTTCGCGCAGTTTCTGCGGGCTGCCGGCGCCGCCAAAGGCCAGCAGCGGTACGGTCTTGTCGGGGAAATTGCGGACAAGGCGCATGTCGAAACTGCCATCCTTGCCCTCATTGCACCAGTCGATCAGCAAGGCTTCGGCAATCCGCTTTTCGGCAAGCAGCGCGAGCAGCGCCGGGCCGACAGCTTGGTGTGCGCCGGTACGATAATCCAGCCATTGCAGCGAGCCGTCGCGCATGGACAGCGGAAGGGCGCCAACCACGGCTTGCGCGCCGATGCGCTCGGCGATGGCACGCACGCCCGTCGGGTCGTCGTGCAGCATGGCATCGACGCAGATGCGGTCGGCGCCGCACCGTATGGCCTGCACGGCATCGGCTTCCGAACGAATGCCGCCGGCCAGCACCAGCGGGGTGCGCAGGCCGAGCGCCGCTATCCGGTCGAGCAGCGCGAAGTCGGGCCCGGCGGAATCACGGCTGCGGTCGATACTCATGACGATAATTTCGTCCGCCCCCCAGCGGTCGAGGTTTTCCGCAATGACCTCGGGCCGGCCCAGCGGCAGGTAGCGCCGGTAACCCATGCTCTGCACGGCCCATCCGGCGCGTACGACGATGGTCGCGATCAGGCGCTTTCTAAGCATGGCAGACCTCGCGGATCAGGCGCGACAGCAGCTGCAGGCCCGCCTGCTGGCTTTTCTCGGGGTGGAACTGCACGCCGGCCACATGGCGGCGGCGGATGGCCACGGTAAAGGCATCTCCGCGTTCGTCGATGCGGGCAACCGCGAGCCGGTAGGCCTCGGGGCCGTCGAAGCGGTAGGAGTGGTTGAAATACATCGTGCTGCCATCGAAGGGCGTCAGCAGCGGGTCCTCTGCCGTCACCTCAAGCCGGTTCCAGCCGATGTGCCAGCGGCCGCAGGGCAGCGGCACCACCTTGCCCGGTATTAGTCCCAGTCCGGCGGTCGTCTCGATTTCTTCCGAGGTGTCGGCCAGCAGCTGCATGCCCAGGCAGATGCCAACCAGCGGACGTCCGGCCGCTACGCTGGAGAGCAGGAATTCATCCAGCCCGCGCGCATGCAATGCGCGCATCGCGTGCGGGAAGGCGCCGACGCCAGGCAGCAGCAACAGGTCGGTGGCATCAAGCGTGGCGGCGTCCCGTCCGACCCGGCTGCGCAAGCCGAGGTCGGACACCGCGTGGCGCACCGAACTCAGGTTGCCTGCGCCGTAATCGACGATGCCGACGGTCGGTTTTTTCACAGGCCGACCCCCACCTCGAATGTGCGGCGCAGCCGGCCGGCATCGTCCACATGGAACAGCGACGGATTGGCTGCGGCGCGAACCCGCGACCAGAAGTCATCGACGCTGATGTCGATGTAGTCGCAGAAGGCTTCAATGTAATTCGGCGCGCAGGCGTCGTCATAAGCGCTGACCAGGCGAATGCCCTCATCGCGGCTGAGGCGGCCCAGCCGAATTTCTTCGTTCACATAATCGGTCACGCGACCGAAGCCGAACTTGTAGTACTTGATCATCTGGTTCAGCGTGACCCAATCCTCGTCGAGCGAGGTAACACCCAGCAGGTCGCCGGTGTTGGCAACGGAATCCTCGCGGATTGTCAGGCCGCTGGCGGCAGAGTACATGCCGTTGTTCGCCAGCGACCAGTCGCCGAGGAACCACCCGAGATAGACGATCTGCAGGCCGTGGCGATCGAACTCTTCCGGCGACGGGTACTGGTACGGAATCAGTTGCCTGAGGTCGACACCGGTCTCGAGCATCCAGTCGAGCGCGCCGCCCGACAGGGTATTCATGTAGCGCAGGTTGTTGCCGTCGTAGCCGGTCTTGCCGAGCGTCTTCAGGTCGCCCAGCTGGAGGCCGGGATTCTCGCCCCAGAGGATCAATGGGATCTTGTGATGGATGGCGAGCTGCGGCACGGAGCTGAACAGGGCAAGCTCGGTGGACTTTGCCCAGTTCGTGAAGCGCAGGAAGGATTCCCGCATCAGTCGCCGCCAGGTGGCCGGTGCCGGTGCCGACATCACCAGGTCGAAGCCGAGTTCGATCAGGTTCGACAGGTTGTCCACGCCGCGCTGGGTCACTTGTTCCGGGGGGTAGCTGAGGCAGGCGAGCAGGGGCTTGAGCCCGAGCTTGTCACGCACCCACAGCGCCTGGCGCGTGCTGTCCTTGCCGCCGGAGACGCCGATGATGCAATCAAAGCGCTGGCCCGGTGCGCGCGGGAAGTCCGCCAGCAGGTCCTGCAGGATTTCGAAGCGCTCTTGCCAGTCGACATCCTGCAGCCGGCCGAAATAGTCGCAGGCCGGGCAGAGCCCGTCGTCGGTGAATTTTGTGTTGGGCCGGGTGTCCGGCTGCAGGCATTGCGTGCAGTATTTCATGCGCAGACTCCGATGTTCCGCAACTGGCAGATGCCGGGTTGCGGCAGCCTGAATTCCGGTGCCCAAGGCGGCAAAGTGCTGATCACCTCGCGCCCGGCATGCAGCGCGATGCTCATTGCGTAAGACTCGCAGCCTGCAACCCAGCGGGCACTGCGCATGGCATCGGCCAGCGATTCACTGTCGTCGCGCATGAAGAGCGGGCTGCGGGCGGCAAGCCATGCATCGTATTTTCCTTCCGGCTCCGACGGGTGCAAGCGCAGGCGCACACGCGCTGATTCGGGTATGCCGGCCAGCACGGCATGGCTGGCGAAATAATCAAGTGCCTGGAACTCGCCCGGCATATCGCGCCCCCAGTCGTTGCGGGTCGGTTCGCACAGGTACAGCACGTCGCCGGAACCGGCTTCGGGCAGTGCGCCGATCAGCCGGCTCAGGCCGTCGAGGTAGAGGTTGGGCAGTTGCGTCACCGGGATGCCGGGGAAGTGGTGGCGTGCGAGGTCTGCCGCATGCGCATCGCCGACCCAGATTTCGTCGGGCAGGATGCGGTGGCCGTCGCGAACGAAGCGCTGCGGATAATTTACCCAGTGGTCGATGACGGCGATCGAGTGCAGGCCGGCCTCTGCTGCAAAAACGCGCGCCTCGTGCTCGAGCCTACTCGCCCATCCGGTGCCGCTGAGCAGGCAATGCGCGCCGGCCAGCGCGGCGGCGAGGTCGTCAACTAACGGCAGGTCGGGAAAGGCCCGGCGCCACAGGGACGCGGCCGGGCCCTGCATTACCGGCCTGAACCAGTGGCGCAAGCCTGGCATGGCTTCGAGCCAGCTGATGAGCAGGTTGCTTGCACCGGCGTCATGGCAGACGACGGCTACCGGCCCCCGGAGTTCAGGCAGCCTCACGCAGCCTCCCGTACAGATGCATGTCCTGCGGCTCGCCATCAACCAGTTCCTGTTGCCGGCGCAGACCCTCCGGCAGCATGCCGGAGCGCTGCATGATGCGCAGCATGCCGATATTGCAGCCGAGGGTGCCGGCCGTGATCTTGCGCATGCCGGGGCAGGCGAGCAAGGCGTCACCCAGCAACTGCCAGGCGGCGAGGCCGAATCCCTGGCCCCAGACGGCGCGCTCGCCGATCAGCAGGCCGAGATCGGCCGTGCCATGCCGGCGGTCGACATAGGCGGTCATCGTGCCGATCAGTGCGCCGGCCTGTGCATCGCGGATGGCAAGGAATAAATTGTCCGTGCCTTCGAAAGACTGCAGGTAGGCGAGCGCCGTCGCCGCATCATGGCGGCGGAAGCGCTGGTTGCTGAAGCGGACCACTTCGGCGTCGTTCAGCCAGCCGAGGTAGGCCGGCGTGATGTCGTGCGCCAGGAAAGGTGCCAGCTGCACGCGCGCACTGGCCAGCGGTAAATCGATCGGCAGCGCCATGGGGCCGCTCATGCCGCCCTGCGGTGGCGGTTGCCCAGCAGGTGGCGTCCCGCCCAGACCTTGCGAAATGCGGCGACCACGAGATCGACGTCATCGTCGCCGAGTTCGGCATGGCAGACGCTGAAGCTGACGAAGGTCTCATGATGCAGGCGTTCGGCAACAGGGCACAGGCCTGCACCGTAGGTGACATCGCGCGACGTATGCGGCGAGGTCCATGGGAAACCGGCGGTGCCGTAAGCAATGCGATGGCGGAACAGCGGCAGCAGGTGCAGGTTCTGGTAACCGATGCCAAGGCCCGTCACGCCCTCGGCACGCAGCGCCTCGACGAGCGTGGCGCGGTCCACGCCAATCGTCAGCGGATCGAGCGTGAGGCCGAACACATAGTAGACATGGGTGTTGCCTTCGGCCACATCGGGAAGCCCAAGGCCCTCGAGTCCCTGCAGTCCGGCGCGCAGTCGGTCTGCCGCCCGCTGGCGCGACTGCACTCGTGCCTGCAGCTTGTCGAGCTGGATGGCTGCAATGGCGGCTTCGATCTCGCCCATCCTGAAATTGAAGCCCAGCATGTTGCAAAGCTCGGCCGGCGACTCGGCATCGATGACGGCCTCCGCATGGTTGCGCAGCAGGCGCATGCGCTGCGCGAGCCGATCGTCGTCGGTGACAAGGATCCCGCCCTCGCCGCAGTGAATGTGCTTGTGATAATTGAAGCTGTAGCCGCCGATGTCCGCCAGCGTGCCTGCCGGTTTGCCGTGGTACAGGGCGCCGGGCGCCTGCGCAGTATCGCTGACGAGCTTGAGTCCGTGCCGGTCGGCGATGGCGCGCAGGGCGCGCATGTCGGCCGACTGGCCGAAGATGTCGACGGCGATGATGGCCCGCGTGCGCGGCGTGACCAGGGCTTCGACTTTGGCCGGATCGATGTTGAACGTGACCGGATCGATGTCGCAGAACACCGGAATGCCGTTGAAGTGCAGGATCGCCGTCGCGGTGGCGGCCATGGTCCATGGCGTGGTGATCACTTCGTCGCCGGGCTCGATGCCCAGTGCGCCAACGGCGGCGATCAGGCCCGAAGTCCATGAATTGACGGCAATCGCGTGGCGCACGCCGAAGTAGCGCTCTGCCTTGGCCTCGAGCGCACGCACCTGCGGCCCCCCCATGAAGCCTTCGCCGCGCGCACCGATGTAGGCCGACAGTACGCCGCCGCGAATCACGGCGGCGGCTGCCTCGGCCTCCTCGTCGCCGACGCTCACGAAGGGCGCGAAGGGACGGCTGATGATGGGTGATCCGCCGAGGACGGCCAGTGTGCTTTCGTTCATTGTGTGGTCTCCGGTACCTGATGGGCGGGCCGCGCGGCCGCGCCTGAAATTCCTGCAAGTCGTGCAATTTCGCTGCAAAGCCGCTGCGCCGCCAGCGCTTCCTTTCCGCTGCACGCTAGCGGAGCGCCGCGCGTCACTGCTGAGTGCAGGTTGGCGATTGCGCCCGACATGGCCTTGTCGTATTCGCCCGGGTGCTCGTGCCCGCGGTCCAGATGTCGGTAGCCCTTGAACCGCATGTCATCGGCCACGCAGCGCACCTGCCAGCGGCTGCCGCCGTCCTCCATCCGGATCGTGCCCTTTTCGGTAACGATCTCCATTTCGAACAGCGCGTAGTCCCGCGCGTCGCCCACGGACAGCGTCACCGGGACGCCGCCGGATGAACGCAGCAGGGCCGGCACGCTCAGGTCATCAGGCCAATGGTCCGCGCTGCCCGCTGCGGCAGCTTCGACGGTGAGCGGCCCGAGCATCAGGTGCAGCAGGTCGACCAGATGCGAGCCGTTGTGGGCGATGCCCTTGGTGTAAATGCCCGACACCGACCGCACCCGGCCCCAGTCGCCGCGCTGCAGCGCGGCAGCGTAGGCCATGACATCGGGCGCCCAGCGACGCGTGTAGTTCACTGCCAGCAGCACGCCGGCACGGGCATAGCTTTCAACGATGCGCTCCGACAGCGGGACGCTGTCGGTCAGCGGCTTTTCGCAAAATACGAGTTTCGGCCGCATCGCGAGTACGGCCTCCAGCTGGGGTCCATGCAGCGCGTTCGGCGAGCAGATACTGACGATGTCGACCTCCCGCTGGCCGGCTATCAGCGAGGCGAGGTCGCCGTAGCGGGCCGGCACTTTCCAGCGAGCGGCAAAGTCTGCGCAGTGGCCTGCATCCGTGTCCATGCAGGCGACGATGCGGAAGCCGCCATGCCGGCGGTAGGCGCCGGCATGGGTGTAAGGGTGGGCCGTTTCAGGCCGGTCCTGGTCGAAGCCGCCGGCGATGTTTCCGCAGCCGATGATGGCGACCGACAGTGGGGCAGGCATCATGTCAGGCCCTTTCCCCCAGTACCATTTCCGTGACCGGCTGGCCGCGTCGCACGTTTTCACGCACCGTCCGGCCGAGCAGCTCGGGAAGGTGCTTCGGAGGCAGGCCAAACCCCGGCCGGACGCTTCTTACATGGCGGTCGGTAATGGTGTCACCGGCTGCCAGGTCGTCGACAAAATACAGCGAGCGGCGAAACTGGACATTGGCCTTCTCGCTGGGCTGGCGTCCGTAGTCCACTTTGCCCAGTGCTTCCCATGCGGTGCGTGCGTCCCGGCACAGCGCCTGCAGCTCTGCCGGCTCGAGGGAAAAGCTGTCGTCCGGACCGCCGCCACGGCGATCGAGCGTGAAATGCTTCTCGATGATTGCGGCACCAAGCGCCACGCTGGCCACCGCAGTGGCATTGTCGAGCGTGTGGTCGGACAGGCCGGTGACGACACCGAAGCGCGTCATCATGTCGGGGATCAGGCGCAGGTTGTACTCGGCAGGCGAGGCCGGATAGCCGCTGACGCAATGCAGGATGGCCAACTCATTGCAGCCGCCATCGCGGGCGGCCTGGATGGCCTCGGCAATTTCGTCGGCATCGGCCATGCCGGTCGAAATGATCATCGGCTTTTTTGTCGAGGCGACATAACGGATCAGGGGCAAGTCGACCGCTTCGAAGGAAGCGATCTTGTAGGCCGGTGCGCCCAGGTCCTCGAGCAGGTCCACCGCCGTCGGGTCGAACGGGCTGCTGAACAGCGTGATGCCGGCTTGCCTTGCATGGGCAAACAGCTGCGGATGCCAGTCCCACGGGGTGTGTGCGTCCCGGTACAGGTCATACAGCCGCCTGCCGTCCCACAGCCCGCCCTTGATGGTGAACTCGTCCCCGTCGCAGTCGAGCGTGATGGTGTCAGGCGTGTAGGTCTGCAACTTGATTGCATCGGCGCCGGCGGCCCTGGCGGCGTCGATCAGGCGCAACGCTGCATCGAGACTGCCATTGTGGTTTGCCGAAAGCTCGGCAATGACATAGGGCGGGCAATCGGGACCGATGGGGCTCCCGGCAATATTCAGGGGCGTGACGGAATTGGACTTCATGGCATGCTCATCGTGATGGAGAGGTCTGCAATGCTTCGCGTGTCATGTTGATCATCATGGCAGCGACGCGCCGGCTTCCGAGACCGTCGGTCACGGCACTTGCCCGCGCCGAAAGCTGTTGCCGCGGCCCGTCGCTGAGCAGGGTTTGCAGCAGGGCCGGGACCTTGGCCGCAATCGCATCTATGTCGTCGACCAGCAGCACTGCTTCGCTGGCCGACAGCGCACGCGCAGAATGCTTTTGATTGTCTGCCGTGATGACTGCAATGGTCGGGACTGCGAGGCAGCACAACTCCCACAGGGTTGAGCCGGCCGCGGCGATCGCGATGTCAGTGTCTGCAAGCATCCCTGCCATGTCTTCCACATCAACGGCGACGCGCATGTCAAGGCGTGATGTAGCGGCAATTTGACGTACCTGCGGCAGGCACGGCGACACGGAGCCGAGCACGACGGTGACGCGGGTATGCCGAGGCAGTGCGCTTGCTTCAAGCGCGTCCAGAACCTGCATGCTCGCACCTACAGCATCGGTGCCGCCCATGGTGACCAGCAAATGAGGACGTTCCACTATGCGACGCCTCGGCACTGTGCGCAGGCGCATTGCTGCAAAGCCGGCGCCGAGCAAGGCATTTGCCGGTCCCAGTAGCAGCCTGCATGCGGATGGCAGTCGTCCGTTGTAATTGGCCGCTTGTGCCCCGGCATTCTGGTTCACCAGCAGATCGGCATCGAACTGCCGATCGGCCAGATCGTCAATAACAGCAATCCGGCTTGCGAATGACCTAAGCCTCACATGCCAATCTGCGTCGATGCCGTAATGATCGACGACGAGCCAGTCGGGCATCCGGCCTGAAAGTGCCGACTCCATTGCTGCAGCGTCTGCCGCGGGATCGAGGCCACGCGCACCCTCATCCGGCGTGATGCGAATGAGCTCATGTCCGCGTGCTGCGATCCGAGCGGCCATGGCATCGACCATCGCCGCGCTGATGAAGGTGCATGTGGCACCATCGCGCGCCAGGGCGTCCGCCAGCGACAGGCAGCGCATTGCGTGGCCCATTCCGATGCGGAGGCTGGCGTCAGTGCGAATGGCGACGTTCATAGTGTGGCCTTGTCCGGTCAGCTGACGCGCTGGTCGAGGTTGAATTGCCTGATCAGCGATTCGGCGAGGTCGGGGATCCTCTCCCTGAGCGAATGTCCTTGCTCGTTGAGGTAGGGAGTAATGTTCGGGAAGATCAGGTACTCGTCGATGCCGAACCGCATCCACGTATTGTCAGGAAGGAGGACGCTGGTCGGAGTACCGACCGCCGGCGCCATAGCAGAGACCGAAGTATCGACGGTCACCACATGGTCGAGGCAGGAGATCAGTGAAAATACACCGTCCAGGTCATCCTTGAGGTTCAGATCAGGCCATTGGTGCAGCGTGGTGCCGAAGTGCTCGGCAACGTTCGCGACTTCCTGCCGGCAGTCGCCGTATTGCAGGTTGATGAAGTCCACCCCCTTGAGACGCAGCACCGGTTCCCAGTCGGAGACCGACGTGTAGTAAGTATTGCGCTCCGTGCTGAGTACGCCGCTTCGCCAGCAGATGCCGATCTTGACTCGGTTCGGTAGCCCAGCAAGACGCTGCTTGAATTGCTCGCGCAGTTCCGGGTTGGGTACGACATACGATTCGGTCTTGCGGAAGTCGTCGATCGAGTTTCGGAAGTGCTGCATCAGCGAGCCCGCAGGGAGGTGCCAGTCGAAGTCGGAGTGTGGTGACTCCATCGACGGCGGGCCGAAAAATAGTTGCGGACGCACCTTGATGGTCGGGAACGAACGCTGCAACACCGGGACAAGTCGCGGATCACATTCAACGATGATGTTCCGGACGCGCGTCTGCACGTCGCGCAGCGCACCAAAGAAGACGAGCTCATCCCCCAGTCCCTGCTCGCGCCAGATGAGCAGGGTTTCATCAGCAAGTTCCCTGCCGTCCCACTTGGGAACCGCGAAGCGACGTTTCGGTGAACGTGTCCGGCTGTCCATCGACCTGAACCCGTGCTCGTAGTACTGCCAGCCGAGCTCAAGCCGTCCCATCCTGAACAAATCGAAGCTCATGCGGTACTTGAGGTTCTGGTGGAATTCCGTGCCGTCGGGTGTCCGCTGAAGGCATTCTTCGTAAATGTCGAGGGCTTCGGCAGGCCGCCCGATGAGGCTGTAGGTCGTTGCGATGTTCGACAGCGCGTCCAGGTTGTCCTTGTCGAGTTCTAGCGCCGTACCGAAGGAGGTCAAAGCATCTTCGTAGCGGCGCACGAGCAGCAGCGCCGATCCAAGGTTGTTGTGCACCCGAGGCTCGAGTGGCGCCAGCTGCATCGCCTGCATTGCGTAAAACAGGCAGTCCGAATGCTTGCCTTCACTGCCGGCGGCAAAGCACAGGTTCATCCACGAGCTCAGGTCGTCCGGGTTCTTCGAAACGATTTTCTTCAGGAACATCGATGCCATCGTGAACTGCCCCAGCTTGAGATAGCTGCTGCTACATCCATGCCAGATGCGCGCATCGTCCGGGTACTTGAGATGGAGCTGATGAAAATTCTCGGCACTTTTTGCGAAGTCCTCCAATGCGAACAGGCTCAATGCATATTTGATGCCGAGCTCGAGGTCATCCGGATCATGGGCCAGCGCCTTCGAAAACAGTTGTTCTGCCTTGATGAAGTTCCGGGCATTGTTGGCCGCTTCCGCGCGGTCGATCAGTTTGCGTACTTCGAATCTCATTGGATTTCCTTTTGCAGGGGAACGCAGGAAAAGGCGGTGCCGGCGGGTGGCGATGCCGTGCCAGCATGCCGCTTGTGTTCGAGGGCAAGAAGCATGGCTTCCGCACGAAACCAGTCGTCGGGCGTGTCGATATCGACAGTGCGCCAGCCGGGGATCGGCAGGCCGACGCCGCTGGAATGGATCTTCGGGTTCGAGAGCCACGCGTCGCGGCTGCCCCAGTAGAACTGGCCGGCGTCGTAGTAAGCGGGCTCCAGATCCTGCGTGCGTGTCAGCTGATGCTCGGGAAACCAGGCGGATGTCCTGCCGTGTGGATCGCGGCGCAACGCGCGCTGGATGGGGGAGGGGTATTCACATACTGGGAAGCTGTAATCACAGCCCGATGCCTCGAGAAGTGTCAGTGCAGCCCGCAGGTCGGACGCGTCGATCAGGGGAACGCACGGGTAGATGCAGCAGGCGAGTTCGATTTTCCAGCCTGCCGCCTCGCACATCGTGATCGCATGGGCAATGACCGGGACCGTCGGCGTATGGTCGTCAGCCAGATGGGCCGGTCGTGCAAATGGCACCTCGGCACCTAGCCGCGATGCGAGTTCCATGATGCCGGTGTCGTCCGTGCTGACGATGACATGGTCGAACAGGCGAGACTCGAGGGCCGCGATGATCGGGTACGCAATCATCGGCTTGCCCGCAAACAGCTTGATATTCTTGCGCGGTATCCGCTTGCTGCCGCCGCGGGCGGGAATGATCGCGATTCTCATGCGCCGAGCACCTCATGCAGTGCGGACACGACGTAGTCCTGCTGCGGCGACGACAGGCCGGCATACATCGGTAGGCTGATGCTGGCCGCGTAGTGGCGTTCCGATTGCGGGAAGCGGGTCGGATCGTAGCCGAGCCGCTGGTAGTAAGGCTGGCGGTAGACCGGAATGTAATGCAGGTTCACGCCCACGCCGCGCGAGCGCAGTCCGTCGAACAGCCGGCGGTGCGCGCCGCCGTCCGGACCGGCGGGCACTCGGACCACGTACAGGTGATGCGCGCTGCTGCGGCCCGGCCGCCTAGCCGGTGCCAGCAAGGGCATATCGGCCAGCAGGGTGTCGTAGCGCGTGGCGATTTCATCCCGGTGCGCAATGAACTCGTCCAGGCGACTCATCTGGCTCAGCCCCAGCGCCGCATGGATATCGGTCATCCGGTAGTTGAAGCCGAGTTCAAGCTGTTCGTAGTACCACGGCCCGTGCGGCGCTGATTCCATCTGCTCCGGATCGCGCGTAATGCCATGGCTGCGCAGCAGTTCCATGCGTGCGGCCAAGTCCGGGTCGTTGGTCAGTGCCATGCCGCCTTCGCCGCTGGTGATGATTTTCACCGGATGGAAGCTGAAGACAGTGATGTCGCTGTAGCGGCAGTTGCCGACCGGCTCATTCTGGTAGCGCGCGCCGATCGCATGCGATGCATCTTCGATGATGCGGAAACCATATTCCTTCGACAGCGCATGGATGGCCTGCATGTCGCAGGGCAGGCCGGCAAAGTGCACTGGGATCACGACCTTCGGCAGGCGGCCTGCCTGCTTCGCGCGCTCGAGTTTTTCCGCGAGCGTCGCGGCACAGAGGTTGGCCGTGTCGGCTTCGACATCGACGAAATCCACGTCCGCGCCGCAGTAGCGCGCGCAGTTAGCTGAGGCGACAAAGGTAATCGGGCTGGTCCAGACCCGGTCGCCGGGGCCGACGCCGAGCGCGAGGCAGGCGAGATGCAGTGCCGAGGTCGCGCTGTTGACGGCGGCGGCATGCGCCGCGCCGCAGTAGCGGGCGACGGCATGCTCGAAGGCCGGCACGGCCGGCCCCTGGGTCAGCCAGTCGCTGCGCAGGACCTCGACCACCGCGGCGATGTCTTCGTCGCTGA
>JAIXTG010000252.1 GCA_027484285.1 Oxalobacteraceae bacterium
ATCGACGGGCTGTTCGAGAACGTCGGCGGAGCCGTGATGGATGCGGTGCTGGCCCGGATGAACCCCTACGGCCGCATCGCACTGTGCGGAATGATCTCCGGCTATGACGGGCAGCCGATGCCGGTGCACTACCTCCACATGGTGCTGACCATGCGGCTGACGATGCAGGGCTTCATCGTCTCCGAGCACATGGACCTATGGCCGCGCGGGCTGGGCGAACTGGGTGAACTGGTGGCCGGAGGCAAGCTGCACTACCGCGAGACCGTCGCCGACGACCTGGCTGCAGCGCCCGATGCATTCATCGGCCTCCTGCGCGGAAAGAACTTCGGCAAGCAACTGGTCAAATTGGCCTGAGGCACGGGACTGAACGATGAAAGATTTCGCAGGAAAGACCGCCGTCATTACCGGTGCAGCCAGTGGCTTCGGCCGTGAATTCGCGCTGATGGGTGCACGGCTAGGCATGAAGCTGGTATTGGCGGATGTGCAGCCGCAGGGACTGCAGGCGACTGCCGACATGGCCGGCGCGCTCGGTGCCGAGGTGCGGGTGCAGGCCTGCGACGTGCGCAAGGGCGAGCAGGTGGCCGCACTGGCAGAGGCAGCGATGACAGCGTTTGGCGCAATCCATCTGGCATTCAATAATGCGGGGGTCGGGGCCGGCGGGCTGGTGTGGGAAAACAGCGTCGCCGATTGGGAGTGGGTGCTGGGCGTGAACCTGTGGGGCGTGATTCACGGCGTGCGCAGTTTCACGCCGCTGATGCTCGAATCCGCGCGGCGCGATCCGGGCTACCAGGGCCATATCGTGAATACCGCATCGATGGCCGGCCTGCTGACGCCGCCGGCGATGGGTGTCTATAACGTTTCCAAGCACGCGGTAGTGGCACTGACCGAAACCCTCTACCACGACCTCGCGCTGGTGGAGGCGCCGATCGGCGCCTCAGTGCTGTGCCCGTACTTTGTTCCGACCGGGATCAGCCAGTCGGATCGCGTGCGTCCGGACGATGTGCAGTCGGCCAGCGCACCGACCCGCAGCCAGCAACTGTCGCAGGCGGTGCTGGAAAAGGCGGTTGCCTCCGGCAAGGTCAGTGCTACCGAGGTAGCCCAACGTACTTTCGATGCAATTCGCGATGACCGCTTCTACATCTATTCCCACCCGCAGGCTCTCGGCAATGTGCAGCGCCGGATGGAGGATGTCATCGCCGGCCGAAATCCGGGCGATCCCTACGAAGCCGCACCGCATGTGCGCGACAGCCTGCGCGCCGGGCTGAAGGGGGCCTGAGCATGGCGGTCATTACCGAAGGACAGTTCGCGACGCTGGCCAGCGGCATCCGGCTGCATTATGCGAGTGCCGGCGAGCCGGGGCGGCCGCTGCTGCTGTTCCTGCACGGCTTTCCCGAGTTCTGGTACGCGTGGCAGGCGCAGCTTGCGAAGTTTGGCGACAGCCACTTTGCAGTGGCGCCCGACCTGCGGGGGTACAACCTGTCCGACCAGCCGGAGGAGGTCGCAGCCTACCGGCCGAAGCTGCTGCTGCAGGACATTGCGCAGTTCATGGACGCGCTGGGCTATTCGCGATGCGTGATTGTGGGGCATGACTGGGGCGGTGCGCTCGCATGGCAGTTCGCCGCCCGTCGTCCGGAACGGCTTGACCGGCTCCTGATCATCAATGCAACGCATCCGGTGCCATTTGCCGAAGGGCTGGCGCGCGACCCGGCGCAGCAAGCCGCCAGCCAATACATGAACTTCCTGCGTTCCGAGCGTTCCGAGCAGGCGCTCGCGCAAGACGATTTCCGGCCCCTGGAGCGGCTGATGCTGGGCATGGGCGAGAACGATGGCTGGTTCGACCAGGCCACGCGCCGGCGCTATCACGACTGCTGGTCGCGCGGGCTGCGAGGCGGCATCAACTACTACCGGGCTTCGGCCGTGCATCCGCCGACCGATACGGAGCCGGGCGCTGCCGGCATCACGCTCGATCCGTCGGTATTCCAGGTTACCGTGCCAGTGCGCGTGCTCTGGGGCCTGAAGGACCGGGCGATGCTGCCGTCGCTGCTGGAACCGCTGGACGCACTGGTCGACGATTTGCAGATCGAGCGAGTGGATGACGCCAGCCACTGGATCATTCACGAGCAGCCCGATCGCGTGAACCACTGGATCGCCCGTTCTCTCGAACACTGACAAGCAGAACATCCCGATGGCACGAACCGATTTTTCTTTTTTCCATACGCTGCGGGTACGCTGGGCCGAAGTCGACATGCAGGCAGTTGTCTTCAATGGCCATTACCTGACGTATTTCGATGTCGCCTTCACGGAATACTGGCGTGCAACCCGGCTGCCGGACGCGCTCGCACACTCGGAAGCGAGCCTCGAAATGTTTGCGCGCAAGGCCGGCATTGAATACCACGCACCGGCCCGCTTCGATGACCTGCTCGAGATTGGCGTACGCTGCGCTGGCATTGGCCGCAGTTCGCTGCGATTCCTGCTCGAGATTTTTCGCGGCGATGAACTGCTGGTGTCAGGCGAAATGACTTACGTATACGCCGACAGCCGGCTGCGCGAGAGCCGGCCGGTTCCCGACGATTGGCGCGAGCGCCTGTCATCGATCGAGAAGGCGACGCCGCTTCAGCCATGAAGCCGTCCATCATTACTGGCGACTGGGGCAGCCTGCGCGAGCATGCACAGGCGCTTCGCGTCGAAGTGTTCGTGGTCGAGCAGGGCGTACCGATTGAACTGGAGTGGGACGAGGCCGACGAGGTAAGTATCCACGCGGTGGCCTACGACGAGGATGGACAGCCGGTGGCCACTGGCCGCCTGCTGCCGGATGGACATGTCGGCCGGATGGCAGTGCGAAAATCTGCGCGCGGTCTTGGCATCGGCTCGCGCGTGCTGCAGGCACTGCTGGCCGAGGCACAACGGCTAGGCTACAAGGCGCTGGTACTGCATGCACAAACCCATGCCGTCGGTTTCTACCTGCAGCACGGATTCGCGCTGCAGGGCGAAGAATTCATAGAGGCGGGGATTTTGCACCGGCAAATGGTGCTCGAGCTGGCGGCAGCCGACGGGAAGCCGACCGGGGAGCCTGGGCAGCGCTAGCGAATGACGCGCTCGCGCAATTCTGCGTGACCGCCGTCGTGTACCCGTACCAGTGACGATGCACGCGTGCCGTAGTGTTCGGATTCGATGCAGATCGGTGACAGCAGCCGCTCCCATTCGAGGCTCACGCCGGTGTCGGGCAGGCGTGCGTCAGATGCGCGCGTGGTGTCGGACAGCATTTCGAAATAGGCATCATCCGGTGCGCCCTGGCACAGCAGGCTGGCGAATTGTGCCTTGGCGCGAACGACCTTGGGCCAGGGTGTATCGAGCGAGCCGTTCGATATGCCGTATATGCCGGGTTCCAGTGATTTGAACGCGGCCTGGTCGTGGTTCGATACCCAGTACAACCCGTGCTCGTCGCCGAAAATCAGGTTGAAGCCGTTGTAATGGGCCGCCTCCTCGCGCACCTGTTCAAGATACGTAGGCGCAGCAATGTCGTTCGACAGGAAATTGGCGACCAGTTCGCCGCGCGAACGCTTGTCCGTATGCGGCTGCTGGCCGTTGCGGATGTTGGTCAGCGCAGCGACGCGTCCACGCCGGTCGACGCCCAGCCAGGTACCGCCCGCTTCGAGGTCGCGACCGGCATACACATCGGGCAGGTCTTCCCACCAGCCGGCCGGCTGCGTCGGACGCACGAAGAACTCATCTCGGTTGGCGGCGAGCACCAGCGGGCATTGCGGTATCAGCTTCCAGGCGAAAACGATCAGGCACATTCGGGGATATCCACAAAAATTTCGACATGCCGCTCGCCGATGACGGGCAGCTGCCATTGTTCCGAAGCGTGCGAGAGCGCAGCGAGAAAACCCTCAGGCACAGCGAAATACGATTCCATCCAGGTCTGCTGGCCGTCCTTTTCCTCCGGCCGGCGCTTGAGTGCAGTACTGACGCCGTAACGGCTGGCCAGTTCCGCCTGCATCGCCAATATTTTCGGGCGAAGTCCTGCGGTATCGGCGGATGCTACCCGATAGTAGACATGGACGTCGGTCATGCGGGATCAGACAGCAGATAAGGCAGTTCGCCGATGACCAGTGCCGGCCCCGCAGGCTCGCGCAGGCTGACGGGCGAGTTCGCCAGTTCCAGTTTGGTTTCAACCAGGCAGGCGATGCGCCCGTCAGGACCTGCTTCGGCATTCACGACCATGCCGCAGGGCTGCCCGGGGTCCGCAGCGGAAAATACCTCGACGCCGGCTGACGCACTGGCGTCGTCAGTGAATGCAAGAAGCGCGCGGCGCTTGAGCTTGCCAAGGTACTGGCTGCGCGCGACGATTTCCTGCCCCGGATAACAACCCTTGCGGAAATTGACCCCGCCAACCAGTTCGAAATTGACCATCTGCGGCACGAACTGCTCACGCGTGGGCTCGAGAACCTGCGGCACCCCCGCCATGATTTCCGTCCAGCGCCAGAGGCTGGCCGGCGCGGCAGGCAGGCCAGCCTCCTGCCACGCGAGCACGGCCTGCGCCGGGGATCCAGCCCACAGGCATCGCTGCAGGCCGGCAGCATCAGGAAAGCGGATCAGGGTGCCATCGGCAAGCGCTTGCCTCTGCCAAGGCCGGCCGGGCCAGCCCGGCAACGGCGGGTTGGGCGAGGCAAAGCCGACCAGCGCCAGGCGCGCGGTCGCGTCAGTCAGCTTCAGCTTTGAGCGAAGCACGAACATCTGCAGGCGCTTGAGCGTTGCGGGCAGCAGGGTCCGCGGCAGTGCCAGCAGCACTTCGTCGCCGCTCTTCCAGACCAGCAGGGTTGCCAGCAGCCGCCCCTTGGGCGAGCAATAGCCGGCGAGGCAAGCGTCCGTGCTGGCGAGGCCGAGCACATCATTGGTGAGCTGATTGTGCAAGAAATGCTCGGCATCCTCGCCGGTGGCGGCGATGACGCCGAGGTGGGTCAGCGGGGAGGCAAACCCGGCTTCCGCATTGGCTGGCCGGGAGAACACCAGCGTATCCAGTGCATCCTGGTCGGCTCGTGTCGCCCCGAGACTGGCCAGGAAATCTGGCCATGACGAGTCGGTGTCAGACATGAATTCGGGGAAATGGGTATTTCGCGACTATCATTACGGGCAAATTATAGTGGCGCACGCAGAAACGCGCCCGCCCTGGCGGGGAACGAGGAATGGCAGCAATAAAAAAACTGGTCGGGCTGTTGGTACTGCTGATTCTGGCAGCAGGAGCATTTGCAGTGTACTGGTCGAAGGAGCCGCTGGTACCGGCTGGTGCGCCGGCGCTCGAGGTCACGATTGCGCCGGGCAGCAGCGTGCGCAGCGCAATGCGCCAGGTGCGCGATGCCGGTGTGCCCGCGTCACCGTTGCTGATGGA
>JAIXTG010000436.1 GCA_027484285.1 Oxalobacteraceae bacterium
GCCAGGGCGACGGTGGAGGGCACGAAAGTGAGCTTCTCCGGCGAATTGCGAGCGATGCTGGACAAGGTGAACCTGCAGCAGCAGTCAGCCGACCGGCTCGGTCAGCGCTTTGCGCTGGGGGATGACAGCGTGAATCTTTCAGACGTGATGATCGAGCGGCAGAAAGCCAGCTTGTCCCTGCAGGCGACGGTGCAGGTCAGGAACAAGCTGGTGAGTGCTTATCACGAGATCATGAATATGCAGGTGTAATAGCCTGAGGTCATGAACAAAGTGAGTATCTCTTTGTTGTCTCGCGATTCCGCTCCGGACTGGCAGGCAGAAGATGCCTGCGTTGCCGGATCAAAGGAACTCGTAGTGTCCAATGAAATCTGACGCCTTATAGTTACTTCCGATGAACTCAAGTGCCACATAGCCATTGATGTCGAGCACCCAGGAATTCCCGTTACTACTGGCGCGAACAGTTGTATTCGCAATGTCTTCTTGTGTCAGGCCGGCTGTGGATATCTTGACTACATCACCGCCTTGCGAAACCGAGGTGATGTCGAAATCCCAGATTTTCGGTACGAAGACGTTGTAGTTAATCGTCCTCGGTTGCGCCACGACATAGGTATCGCTGCCCGGACCTCCCCAGTAGCTTTGCGGCGCCTCTGGTGCCGGCAGGTTGAAGGTGTCATTTCCTTTGTCGCCGAAAATCTCCGAAACCGATCTTCCGGTAAATGTCTCCCCAAAATCGCCAATCCAGGCGACTGTCAGTACATCGTCGCCATCGCCTCCTCGGACCAGAGAGTCGTTGTTGAACGTGTAGTTCGTGATGGTGTCATTTCCCGGGTCGCCATAAATCTTGTTCGATATTGATCCACCGACGAAGATCGAGTCGTTGCCGCCAAAGCCTCGAACAACTTGATAAGGTTCGGCACCGAATATGTTTTCTGACAGGCTCCTGTCGCCAGCGATGAATTTCGATCTCAAGTCGAAGCCACCCGTCAGATCGAAAGAAATTTCTTTGGTTGTGTAGGAGCCATTTGTTTGTTGAACATCGATGTAAAATTTCTGCCTGACCACTTCCTGATTCATCAAATAATCGATGTAGCGGTCGTTCATTTCAAATGTCCAGTCAATAGTCTTGGTAGTGTCATTGGCGATCACCTTGAAATTTCCCAGATACAGCTGATTTGAAGGCGCCTCAAACCAGTCGACATAGCGGCCAATGTCAGTGGTGTTGAGGGTTCCGGTGACCACATGGGTCTTCGTGCCTTCGTCAGGAGTGTTGTACAGGGCTTCAGTGATTACATAGGACTCTGCGCGGGCATCAAATTTTTCATCAGCTCCGTTCAGGGTGATGACGATCTGCTGCAATGCCCTCGCCGAACTGTCGTCGATCAGCTGGACAAAGAAATTTTCAAAAATTTTCGCATTCGCCGGAAGGAGATTTAGATCTCTGTCTGAGTACGAATAAGTCCAGTCAACGCGAGATGTAAGGCTGTTTGGTAAGGATTTGGATACGGTGAAGGTCAGTGTGCCGTACGTCCCGTTAATGATTTCGCTTCCGGTGATCGATTTCAGCGTATCGCCCTCGTCGGCGTCGTATACAAAGAAAGAACCGCTGACGGTCTCGATGGTCTGGCTGTTGGCATTAAGTGCGGCTGCATCACGCTCAAATATAGTGGCGGTGACAGTCTTGTCGGAAGGCTGAACGACAGGGTCGTCATTCACGCCGTTGATTATGAAGCTAATCTCTTTCTGGGTTCCATCCACAGACTGAATGGTGAAGCTGTCGATGGCTTTCTTTCCTCCGCCGAGGTACTGCACAGCAGTATTGCTCACTTGGTAGGTATAGCTTCCATTCTTCTCCAAGACGAGTGTGCCGAGATTATTGGGACTCCCTGTGACCGCCGTATTGAATGAAGATTGCCCGCTGTCCAGATCACTGATGCTGATGGTGCCGACGGCGCGCAGGAAACCATTCTGCACGTTGACGTCCTCTGTTACGGTGTTATTGGTGGGATCGCCGATATTGGCTACATCATTCACGCCAACAAGCGTAATACGGATATCCGTCGTGAAAGTGCCGTCCAATGAGGTGACGGTAAAGGTATCAGTTACAGTTTCTCCAGCACCGAGAAACTGGAGCTTGGAATTAGTTACCTGATAGTCATATATGCCCTCCCTGGAGCTGTAACTCAGGAGGCCATAGGTATTGTCGTTGAAATAAGGGAACCCCTTGATTATCGGGAGTGGATCACCGATGTCAACGTCACTGACGATGAAAGTGCCTCGCGTATAAATCACGTTGTTCATAGCGACATTGGTATCTTCCGTGACGATACTATTGGTCGCGGTAACGACGGCGGCATCATCGGCGCCGTTAATGGTGAAGCTGATGTCTTTGGTTGTGCCGTCAGCGGCCGTGACGGTAAAGGTGTCGGTCGCGAATTTTCCCGATCCCAGCGACTGCACGGCGTCATTGCTGACGCTGTAGGTATAGGCACCATTGGCCGCCAGGGTTAGCGTGCCGTATTTTGCCCCGCCAGTGGCTGCTGCCTGGTTGAGTTCCAAGAATGCCGGAACGTCGCCCGTATCAGGATCGTAGATGCCGAGCGTGCCCGTGGCCGTCAGTTGGTTGGCTTCGTCGACGTTCTTGTCTTCGGTGACACTGCTCACGGACGGATTACCGATGACGGCCGCATCGTTTACACCAAAGAGATTGAAATAGACTTTGTGCTTGCTGCCATCGCTGAGAGTCAGGGTGAATTCGTCTGCAACCGAAGGCATCGACGGGCCGCCGAGAGTTTTTAGCACGAAGTTGTAGGTTTCGTAGTAGTAGGCTCCATCGGTTCCAACGGACAGATTGCCGTAGTTTTCAAAGTAAAAGGATTGCTCTAGAAATGACAGGCCTGGGCTGTCCGGGTCGACGATATTGAACTTTCCGGTGGTCGATAGGACGTAATCCGCCGGCTTTTCGGGGTCGTGTGTCCCGCCAAAGTTGGACGGATTGCCGATGACCGCGGGATCGTCCACTCCATTGATCGCGAAGCTGATCGTTTTTGTGATGCCGTCCACTGATGCGACAGTGAAGGTGTCGACCTTCGGCGGACCACCGGCCAGCGACTGCACGAGCGCATTGCTCACGCTGTAGACGTAGTTGCCATCGGCCTGCAGTGCCAGGCTGCCCAGATTCCCTTCGGCCGACACTACGCTGGTCTGGAACCACTCCTGTTCGCTGTCGGCATCGCTGATGCTGATGCTGCCTTCGGCCTTCAGCAGGGGATCCCCATTGGCAGTCTGGTCCTCGGTGACGCTGCTGCCAGTAGGATCGCCGATCACGGCCGCATCATTGGCGCCGTTGATCGTGAAGCTGATGTCTTTGGTAGTGCCGTCAGCAGACGTGACGGTAAAGGTGTCGGTCGCGGTTTTTCCGGATCCCAGCGACTGCACGGCGGCATTGCTGACGTTGTAGGTGTAGGCGCCGCTGGTTCCCAGGGTGAGCGTGCCAAGCTTGGCGCCGCTGGTGGCGGCAACCTGGTTCAGGGCCACGAAGGCAGGCGTGTCGCCCGTATCGGG
Organism: Oxalobacteraceae bacterium; assembly: GCA_027484285.1. Classification (GTDB taxonomy): domain Bacteria; phylum Pseudomonadota; class Gammaproteobacteria; order Burkholderiales; family Burkholderiaceae_D; genus Pernthalerella. The sequence continues at coordinate 3,562 of JAIXTG010000436.1, forward strand.
ATCGCTGATGGCGAGGGCGCCGCTGGCAGTCAGCCGGGAAGCACTGTTGACATTCTGGTCTTCAGTCACGGTGTTGTTGGCCGGGGTGCCGATCACGGCCGCATCATCGGCGCCGTTGATGGTGAAGCTGAGGGTCCGGGTGGTTCCGTCCACCGTTCTCACGACAAAGCTGTCGACGACCGACGTGCCCTGGCGGAGCGACTGCAGCTTGTCATTGCCGACGCTGTAGATGTAGTCGTACACGCCGGCGGCAGTGGCCGAGTCAGCGGTAACCAGCGTGAGTGTCAGCGTGCCCAGTGGCGTGCCTACTGCGACCGGCGCACCCAGCAGCACGCCCTGGCCGGCATTGGTATCGTCCACCAGCAGCTTCCCGGTGGCCTGCAATGGCCGGGCTGCCAGTCCGCTGCCCTCATCCTCGGTGACTGAAGTGTCGGCCCCGGCGGCGGTGTTGATCGTCGCATTGTTCGAAACGCCCGAAATCACGAGCGGCAAGTCGACGATGAGGGTGGCCTGTCCGTTCCTCAGGGTTTGGGTCTGGCCATCGGTGCTGACGAATGTCCATCCGGTGCCGATATTCAGGGTCGAGTTGAGCAGGCCGCCCGCAGTGCCCTTGATCCGCAGAATGTCGGTGTCGGAAACACGCACGATGTCGCTTGCGCGCAAGGTGATGGCATGGCGGCCGCTTCCCTCCAGCTGCAATGACTCGATGCCTTGGATTGCCTGGTTGTTGAGGTTCAGCTGCTGGGCGGTGCCATTCAACAGCAGCATATCGTTGCCGGCGTCGCCGCTGATCCGCTTGTCAGAGCCATCGTAGATGATCGTATCGTCGCCGCCACCGGCATTGATGAAGTCGCTGCCGCCTTCGCCATTGATGGTTTCGCTGATGTTGGTGCCATTGATCTTGTCGCTGCGGGCGGTGCCGTTAATGGTGCTCACGCTCATGGTGTCTCCTCGCGCTGATTGTGGAAAGGGCGAGCCGGGGTGGGGCAGCAGCAGGTGCACGCCGCAGCGGTCTCGTTCGAATCAGTGTAGGCAGGCAGCGGTGTGCACTGAATAGCGCAATTGCACTAGGGCGCCACAGTACGAATGATGCATAAATGCTGTGTGCATTCGCTTGCGGGTTGCCATGCGATGGCCGCTGTCGCCAGGTCGTGATTCTTCGACCGGCATGGCGATCCGCCTGCGGCATCTGCGCAGCCGGTGAGAGCGACAGCGGCGAGGCAGTGCCTGCCATGCCGCGTCGCCGGCTCTCGAAGCTGCTGCAGGCAGCTCAGACCAGGACGCCCTGCAGCTTGTAGAACGGGATATCGGTCAGTGTGAAGTCGGTACCCAGCAGCGTCAGGACCAGGGTGTTGTCACTCGCCAGCCGTACCTCGGTGGTGTTCTGTAACTCGCCCGGCTGGACAAAAACGTAGTCGTCGAGGTCACCCGGCAGGTCGAGCTGGTCGCTGCCCGGCGTGCGCGGGTCGGCGTCAAAGTTGGCAATGAAAACTTTATTCTCGACGCCGTCGCTCGTCGAGGTGGCAGTGAGTTGAAATACATCCCGGTTCCGCCAGACTCCTTCGAAGGCTTCAATAAAAATCTCCCGGTCCGGATGGGACTGGAAGAGGACAATGTCAGCGCCAAGGTCGCTGTAGACGGTCGCGAACTGGGATGCCTCGATATTGATCCAGTCATTGCCTAGTCCGCCATCGATGGTGTCGTCGCCGCCGCCGCCCATCAGGACATCGTTGCCCTCTTCGCCGTCAATGCGGTCGTCGCCGCTGCCGCCGTTGATGGTGTCATTTCCATCGCGTCCCTGAAGGATGTTATTGATTGCGTTGCCCAGGATGAAATTGTCCATCGAGTTGCCAATGCCGCCGGAAGCATCGGAGCCTGTCAGCGTAAGGTCCTCGACGTTGGCTGGCAACAGATAGCCTGTGCTGGAAAACACCCGGTCATGGCCTGACTCCGCACCTTCCTCGATCAGGTCAAACCAATCATCGTCGACGTAATAAGTATCCGAGCCCGTCCCGCCATACATCGAGTCACCACCAGTGCCGCCATCGAGCACGTCATTGCCTTCGCCGCCGGACAGGTGGTCATCAGCGCCGAGCGCCATGATGGTGTCGTTGCCCATGCCGCCGACAAGGGTGTTGGCGCTGTCGGTTCCGTAAAGGATGTCATCGCCGTCTGTCCCGAAGGTCACTTCGTTATTGCTGCCTTTGATAATGAACTCGATGGCTTTCTCGGTGCCGTCTGCCGAGCGGACGGTAAAGCGGTCGGTCTCAGTGTCGTCGAGGTTCAGGTACTGCGCGCGTGCATTCAGTACCCGGTAGACGTAAGCGCCATTCGCGTCGATGAAAAGTTCGCCGAGATTGTCTGGGTCAGCCATCACGTCGGTCCGGAAGAGAGACTCCCCGAGGTCGGGATCAGCGACCTGCAGTTGCTGGCCGCTGATCACCAGATACTCGCCTTCGCGGGCAGGGTCATCTTCGGTCACCATGTTTGCCGGTGGCAGCCCGATGTCTGCCGCATCGTTGGCGCCGACCACGCTGATGCTGATCCACTGAGTGACCAGCCTCTGCCGGGCGTCCAGTACAGCGACCTCAAAGCCGTCTTCATAAACGCCTGCCGGCAGGGAGTTGGCCCGCTCCATGTCAAGCGCATAGCGCCACCGGACTTCGGTCACGCCCGGTGTCGCCGTATCAAACAGGGCGACCGTGATGCTGCCAAGGGCAGGCCAACCCTGGAGGTTTGCAGGTGCCTGCAGCGGTTCCAGCGAATCGATGTCACGTACGAGGAGGCTTCCGCTGACGATGCCCGGCAGGCCGGCGCCCGGACTCCCGGGCGCTGCGCCGGCCTCGGCCACGGTGCCGCTCACGTCGCCACCGGGCAGGAATGCCGGCGCGTCATCGAAGCCGATGATGTTAATCGCGATCGTCTGGCTGAC
>JAIXTG010000153.1 GCA_027484285.1 Oxalobacteraceae bacterium
ATGCACCAGATTGCAGCAGCTCCGGTGCCGTATGGCCATTCCGTATAATTGGCCGTCTTTATTCCCCGTCCGCCTCCCATGGATTCCGTCCCCTTGTGGGTACAACTGCTCGCACTGGTCCTGCTGACCGCCACCTCCGCTTTCTTCTCGATCTCCGAAACCGCGCTGATGGCACTCAACCGTCATCGCGTGAAACACATGGCGCGGCGCGGCTCGCGGCTGGCGCAGACGACGCTCTGGCTGCTGGAGCGCACGGACCAGATGCTGTCGGTGATCCTGATCGCCAACACCCTGATCAACGCGCTCATCACCGCCCTGGTGACGTCGATTGCGATCTCTGCTTTCGGCAACAATGAGCAGGTACTCACGATCGCGACCGCCGTCGTCGCGTTTTTCTTGATCGTGTTTGCCGAAATCACGCCGAAGGTCATCGGCGCGACTTATCCCGAACGCATTGCGCTGCCGGCGTCCTTCGTCATCAGGCTGCTGCTTTTTCTCGGCCGGCCGGCGATCTGGTTCGTCAACCTGTTCGTGCAGCGCCTGCTGAATATGCTGCGGGTGCGCACAGGCAGTGCCGCACGCGACCAGCGCCTGTCGCCGGATGAACTGCGCTCGATGGTGCTGGAGGGCGGCAACTTCATCCCGGTCAAGCACCGGAGCATCCTGCTGAACCTGTTCGACCTGGAACAGGTGACGGTCGAGGATGTGATGACACCGCGCGCCCAGATCGAATCGCTGAACCTGTCTGTCCCGGCCGACGAGATCAAGCACCAGCTGACGACCTGCTATCACAACAAGCTGCTGGTCCATGAAGGCGAAGTGAACCAGATCGTCGGCATACTGCATGTGCGCAAGGCGATGGCACTGCTGAACCAGATCGACGAGCTGACGGCAGATCACTTCCGCGAATTGCTGACTGCGCCCTACTTCATCCCGCCCGAGACCGACCTGTTCACCCAGCTGCAGTACTTCCAGGAGAACAAGGAGCGGCTGGCCGTCATCGTCGACGAATACGGCGAAGTGCAGGGACTCGTGACTCTGGATGACATCATCGAGGAGATGGTCGGCGAATTCACCACCTCGACGCCCGGTGCGACGCGCGCCGACCAGTTCGGCTGGGACAGCAAGGGCGAATGCCTGCTGGAAGGCTCGACCTCGCTGCGCGACATCAACAAGCGGCTCGGGCTGAGCCTGCCGCTCGACGGGCCAAAGACGCTCAATGGCCTGCTGCTGGAAGTGCTGCAGGAAATCCCGGAAGCGAGCGTGAGCCTGAAGCTTTCCGACTGCGTCATTGAAATCGTCCAGGCGCAGGAGCAGGTGATCAAGATGGTGAAGCTGTACCGGCCAAAGGCCTGAGCGGATCACCGGCCGGCATGCTGTTGCGTTAGCACATCAGCTTCCCTGCATGCATTGGCGGCTGCCATGGTGCGCCAGAACCCGACGGCAAAATTTCGACCGAAGCTTCGCGGCATTGACATGATCTGCCCGGTGTCGACCACCGGGAGTTCTCATGCCGCCTGCCCCCGCCTACACGCCCCCGCCTACCGCCCTGCCTCGCGCCTTGCAGCATGCCGGACTCCTGACCGAGCAGCAGGCCGAGACCCTGCAGCGCGCTGCCAACAGCGACAGACAGCCATTCATCGACGCACTGATTGCCAGCAGCCAGCTGGATGCCAAGGCCGTCGCGCGCTTCTGCGCCACGCAATTCGGCTGCCCGCTGCTCGACCTGTCGGCCGTCAACCCGGGGGCGCTCCCGCAGAAGGTCATTGATGATCGGCTGATGCAATCCCACCGGATCGTGGTGCTCGCCCGCCGGGCCACCCGGATTTCGGTGGCATTAGCCGACCCGAGCGACACCCACGCGCTCGACCAGGTGAGGTTCCACACCGGCCTGCCGGTCGACCCGGTAGTGGTGGCACTGCCGCAATTGCTCGACCTGATCGGCAAACTGGCGCAGAGCGCCGAGCAGAACCTGTCGGAACTGATCGGCGATGACCTCGACGGCATCGCGCTCGTCGACGATGCCGCGGGCACCCCGGAGGCCGGCAACAGCGACATCGACGACGCGCCGGTGGTGCGCTTCCTGCAGAAGGTCCTGACCGACGCAATCAACATGGGGGCCTCCGACCTGCACTTCGAGCCCTTCGAAAAGTTTTACCGGATCCGCTTCCGTATCGACGGCGTGCTGCGCGAGATGGCGCAGCCGCCGCTGGCCATCAAGGACAAGCTGGCCTCGCGCATCAAGGTCATCTCGCGGCTGGACATCTCGGAAAAACGCGTGCCGCAGGACGGCCGGATGAAGCTGTCGCTGTCGGGCACGCGCAGCATCGATTTCCGGGTATCGACACTGCCGACGCTGTTCGGCGAGAAGATCGTGATGCGCATCCTCGACGGCAGCCAGGCACAGATGGGCATCGATGCGCTCGGATACGAGCCGGAACAGAAGGCGCTGCTGCTCGAGGCGATCCAGCGGCCGTACGGCATGGTGCTGGTCACTGGACCCACGGGCTCGGGCAAGACGGTATCGCTGTATACCTGCCTGAACATTCTCAACAAGCCGGGCATCAACATCGCCACGGCGGAAGACCCGGCGGAAATCAACCTGCCGGGCGTCAACCAGGTCAACATCAACGAGCGTGCCGGCCTCACCTTCGCAGTCGCGCTGCGCGCTTTCCTGCGCCAGGATCCGGACGTGCTGATGGTGGGCGAGATCCGCGATCTCGAGACCGCCGACATCGCCATCAAGGCGGCGCAGACCGGCCACATGGTGTTTTCCACGCTGCATACGAACGACGCGCCGTCGACCCTCATGCGACTGCTGAACATGGGCATCGCGCCGGTCAACATCGCATCGGCCGTCCACCTGATCACGGCACAGCGCCTGGCGCGCAAGCTGTGCAGCTGCAAGCAGCCTGCCGATGTATCGCCCGATGTGCTGCTGTCCGCCGGCTTTGCCGAGCCTGACATTGGCGGCTGGGCTCCCTATCGTGCCGTCGGCTGCGAGCTGTGCAGCGGCAGCGGCTACAAGGGGCGGGTCGGCGTGTACCAGGTCATGCCGGTCAGCGAGGCGATCGAGGCCATCATCCTTGCCCAGGGCACGGCAATGGACATCGCGGCACAAGCGCGCCGCGAAGGAGTGAAAGGCCTGCGCGAGTCCGGGCTGTCGAAGGTCCGGCAGGGCCTGACCAGCCTCGAGGAAATCCTCGGATGCACGAATACGTGAACCGGCAGTGAGTCAGCACCTCCGGAGCCGTGCCGCCGGCCCTTGAATTTCCATCCCGGCGCCAGCCAGGGCCCCGCGCATTTCCCGACGACTTCGAAAGCATTCCCATGTCCAGCCCCACTGCAAGAAAAAAAGTCATCGACCCGGTCTTCCTGTGGGAGGGCAAGGACCGCCAGCAGCGCGAGGTCAGCGGCGAACTGCGCGCAGCCGACCGGCAAGCCGCTCGCCTGCTTCTGCGACGACAGGGCATCACGATCACGGCAATCCGCAAAAAAAGCGCGAGCCGGCCGAGGCGCGTCACCGACAAAGACATCTGCATGTTCACCCGCCAGCTTGCCACCATGCTGAGGGCGGGCGTGCCCCTGCTGCAGTCCTTTGACATCGTCGCGCGCGGGCACGCGAATCCGTCGGTCGCGCGGCTGCTGCTCGACATCCGCGCGGACGTCGAGACCGGCACCAGCCTCACCCGGGCCTTCCGCCGCTACCCGCAGCACTTCGACTCGCTGTTCTGCAATCTGGTGGCGGCCGGCGAGCAGGCGGGCATTCTCGACGAGCTGCTGGCCCGGCTGGCCACCTACAAGGAAAAAACCCTCGGCGTGAAGAACAAGATACGCTCGGCGATGTTCTATCCGGCGGCGGTGCTGGCTGTCGCAGTGGCAGTCACTACGGTGATCATGGTCTGGGTCGTGCCGTCGTTCAAGAGCGTGTTTGAAAGCTTCGGGGCTGAACTGCCGCTGCCCACGCTGTTCGTGATCTGGCTGTCCGACCAGTTCCTCGCGTGGTGGCCACTGGTGCTCGGCAGCACCGTGACCGCAGGCGCCCTGTTCATGCATCGCTGGCGGAAGTCCCCGGGCATGCAGGCCGCAACCGACCGGCTGTTGCTGAAGCTGCCGGTGTTCGGGCCCGTCGTGCGCAAGGCGGTGCTGGCACGCTGGACCCGGACCCTGGCGACGATGTTCGCCGCCGGCGTGCCATTGGTAGAATCGCTGGAGTCTGTGGGCGGGGCGGCAGGCAGTGCGGTGTACCATCATGCGACGCAGAAGATTGCCTCGGCGGTGGCCAGCGGCAGCAGCCTGACGGCCGCGATGGGGCAAAGCGGGGAGTTCCCGTCGATGGTCATGCAGATGACTGCCATCGGCGAGGAGTCCGGCGCGCTGGACGACATGCTGCGCAAAGTCGCGGAATTCTACGAAGACGAAGTGGACACGGCGGTCGCCTCGCTGTCGTCGCTCATGGAACCGATCATCATGGTGGTGCTGGGTGGCCTGATCGGGGGACTGGTGATTGCGATGTACCTGCCTATTTTCAAACTGGGATCGGTGATCTGATGAACGAAGGCCTTGCGACCGATGCGTCGCCGCTGCTGTCGCTGCTGTTCGATGCACCGCCCGGCATACTGGCTGCAGCACTGGTCTGGGGCCTGATCGGCCTGATGATCGGCAGCTTTTTGAATGTCGTGATCCACCGCATCCCGGTCATGCTCCAGCGCGAAACCGACAATTTCATTGCGCTCGAGCGGGATGAGCCGATGCCGCATGCCACCCGCTACAACCTGATCGTGCCGCGCTCGGCCTGCTCGTCATGCGGGCACACGCTGTCCGCTGCGGAGAACATCCCGGTAGTGAGCTGGCTCTGGCTGCGCGGCCGCTGCCGGCACTGCCGCGCACCGATTTCGGTCCGTTATCCGACGGTCGAGCTGCTCACTGCCGGCTTGTCGGCACTGCTCATCTGGCGAATGGGCAGCGGCCTCGAAGGCTTGGCGGCACTGCTGCTGCTCTGGACTCTGGTCGCGCTGACTTTCATTGACCTCGATACCCAGATCCTGCCGGACGACCTGACCCTGCCGCTCACCTGGGCCGGTCTGCTGGTCAACCTGCCGGGGCTGTTTGTGCCGCTGCCGCAAGCCGTGATCGGCGCTGTTGCCGGCTATTTGTCGCTGTGGGCGGTCTACTGGGCGTTCCGGCTGGTCACGGGCAAGGAAGGCATGGGCTACGGCGACTTCAAGCTGCTGGCTGCACTGGGCGCATGGCTGGGATGGATGATGCTGCCGCTGATCGTGCTGCTGTCATCGGCGCTCGGCGCCGTGGTGGGCCTGCTGCTGATCCTGCTGCGCGGCCACCAGCGCGACAAACCCATCCCGTTCGGGCCGTTCCTTGCAGTCGCTGGGCTGGTTGCGCTGCTGTACGGGCAGGAAGTCATGGATGCCTGGCTGGGACGGTGGTGACCCATGGAAGCTGAGATCCCCAATCGCCGCTTCTCCATCGGGCTCACCGGCGGCATAGGCAGTGGCAAGTCGCTGGTCGCCGACCTGCTCGCTGCGCGCGGCGCGGCCATTATCGACACCGACGTCATCGCCCATCAGCTGACGGCTGCGGGCGGCGCCGCCATGGCTGCCATCCGGGAAGCCTTTGGCGATGCAGTGGTTGCCGCGGATGGCGCCCTCAATCGTGCTGCGATGCGGGAGCGGGTATTTGCGGACCCCGATGCGCGACGCCGGCTGGAATCCATCCTGCACCCAATGATCGGCCGGGAGGCCGGGCAGGCGGCTGAACGCGCTGAAAATGCGCCGTACCGGGTCTTCGTGGTACCGCTGCTGGCCGAGTCCGGTCGCTGGAAAGACCGGGTCGACAGGATACTGGTGGTCGACTGCCCGGAAGCACTGCAGGTGGAACGCGTGATGCGGCGCAACCAGCTGTCGGCCGGGCAAGTGGAGGCCATCATGGCGGCCCAGGCCAGCCGTGCGCAGCGGCTGGCGCTGGCCGATGACGTGATCGTCAATGATGGCGGGCTGGCCGAGGTCGAGGCGGCGGCGGACCGCCTGCATGCCGCCTATCTGGCGCTGGCAGCAAAAAAACACCTCGGACAAGGACCAGGACGTTTGTAATTTCCGCCTGCTTCGGTCAGAATCTAGAAATTATTTTCTGGCCAACTTCCGAGGAACCCTTGACCGTTTACGAATACCCTTTCAACGAGCGTATTCGCACGCTGCTCAGGCTCGAGGACCTCTACGAGAAGTTCCTGTTCTTCATCCGCCAGGATCACCCCCTGCAGCATCATGTAGCGCTCACCACGATCTACGAAATGCTCGAGGTGGCCGGACGTGCCGACCTGAAATCCGACCTGCTGCAGGAACTCGAGCGCCAGAAACAGACGCTGCTGGGCTTCAAGAGCAATCCGAATGTTGAAGCATCGCGGCTCGACGCCATCCTTTCCGAGATTGAACAGACCAGCGCCGGACTGATCGGCATGCAGGGCAAAACCGGCCAGCATATCCGTGACAATGAATGGCTGATGAGCATCCGCGGCCGCACCATCATTCCGGGCGGCGCCTGCGAATTCGATTTGCCCTCGTACCATGCGTGGCAGTCGCTGCCAGCCGAACAGCGCCGTACCGACATCCTTGGCTGGTTTGCACCGCTGGAGCCGTTGTTCCGTGCAATCAGCATTGTGCTGCGCCTGTTGCGCGAGTCGGGTCGGGCCTCGCATATCGTCGCAGTCGCAGGCAGCTACCAGCAGATGCTGCAGGGACGCACCTACCAGATGCTGCGCGTGCATATCGACGAGAAACTCGGCGCCATTCCCGAAATCTCAGCCAACAAGTACGTGCTCTGGATACGATTCACCAGCCAGGGCGGCGACAACAAGCCCGGGGCTTTCGAGGGCGATGTGCCGTTCGAACTGACCCTCTGCAATTTCTGATCCCCGTTCCGTCATGGTAGCTGTCGTTGATTGCCCGACCTGCGGCAAGAAAGTCGAATGGACCGAGGCAAATAAATATCGGCCGTTCTGCTCCGAGCGCTGCAAGCAGGTGGACCTTGGCGCGTGGGCGGAGCAGAAGTATGTGATTCCGGGCGCCCGTCCCGGAGAAGAACCGGGCCAGGATCCGTCCGATGAATGAGGCCTGCCGCGCGGCAGGCCGGTCGGACAAAAAGCGTCAGACCTCCGGGTAACGCACCCGGTCCAGCCACTCCAGCAAGGGCGTGGTTGCCGGCAGTACCGGCGTCACCTCGACGCTGCCTTGCCAGGCCAGCTGCTGGCCCTCCAGCGACTGCGGCTCGCCCTGCCACTCACGGCTGATGTAGAAGTGCAGCCGCACATGCGCATGCGGATACACATGCTCGACGCCGCACCACGGCTCGGCCGAGGTGATCTGCACGCCGATCTCCTCGGCGAATTCGCGCTTGAGCGCGTCCAGCACCGACTCGCCCGGCTCGACCTTCCCGCCCGGGAATTCCCAATAGCCGGCATACGGCTTGCCCGCGGGCCGGCAGCCGAGCAGCACATCGCCGTTCGGCTGCATCAGGATGCCGACGGCAACATCAATTGGCCTTGCCTCCCCGGTCATCGGCGGCTTATCCGTCGTGACGACCGGCCCAGTCGCGCGCGAACTGCCATGCGACCCGGCCCGAGCGCGAACCGCGCTGCAATGCCCAGCGCAGTGCCTCGGGTTCGGCTTCGACCAATTCGGCCTCGGGCACGGCAAAATGCCGCAGCCAGTGCCGGACGATGTCGAGGTAGTCGTCCTGCCGGAACGGATAGAAAGACAGCCACAGCCCGAAGCGCTCGGACAGCGAGATCTTTTCCTCCACCGTCTCGCCGGGATGCAGGTCGCCGTCGTCGACATGCCGGTAAGTTTCATTGTCCGAAAACTTCTCCGGCAGCAGGTGGCGTCGGTTCGAGGTCGCATAGATCAGCACATTGTCCGACTGTGCCGACACGCTGCCGTCGAGCGCGACTTTCAGCGCCTTGTAGCCGCCCTCGCCCTCTTCGAACGACAGGTCATCGCAAAAAATCACGAAACGTTCCGGGCGTGCGGCGACCAGGTCGACGATGTCGGGCAAGTCGACCAGGTGTTCCTTGTCGACTTCGATCAGCCGCAGCCCCTGCGATGCGAATTGCGCGAGGCAGGCCTTGATCAGCGAGGATTTGCCCGTGCCGCGTGCGCCGGTCAGCAGCACATTGTTGGCCGGCTTGCCGGTCACGAACTGAAGGGTGTTGCGCTCGATCGCTTCCTTTTGCGGGCCGATATTGCGCAGGTCATCGAACTGCATGCGTGCAGGATTCTTCACCGGCTGCAGGAAGCCGCGACCGTCGCGCGGCACGCGCCATCGGAACGCGGTGGAGGCCTGCCAGTCCACCTCGGCCGGCGGCGCCGGCAGCAGGCGTTCGACACGCGCGAGCACGGCTTCGGCGCGCTGCAGGAATTGTTCGAGTTCTTTCATGTTGTTCTGCTTTGAATGCGAAAGACGCGGGATCCCGGCCTGCGCCGGGGCCAGCAGCCTTAACCCACCGACCGATCAGGACCGGTAATCCGCGTTGATCGACACATAGTCATGCGACAGGTCGCAGGTCCAGACGGTCGCCGCGGCATCACCACGCGCCAGTACCACCCGTACCGTGATCTCGCTCTGCTTCATCACGCGCTGGCCGTCCTCTTCCTGGTATTCCGGGTTGCGGCCGCCCTGCTTCGCGACCCACACATCATCGAGGTAGAGGTCGATCTTGCTGACATCGAGGTCGGCCACGCCGGCATAGCCGATCGCGGCCAGGATGCGGCCGAGATTCGGGTCGGAGGCGAAGAAGGCGGTTTTCACCAGTGGCGAATGGCCGATCGCATAGGCGATCTTGCGGCATTCATCCGCATCACGCCCCTGTTCGATGCGGATGGTGATGAACTTGGTCGCGCCTTCGCCATCACGCACGATCAGCTGTGCCAGCTCCTGCGACAGCCAGGTCACGGCAGCCGCCAGCGCCTGGTATTCATCGGATTCCGCGCTGCCGACCTCGAGCTCGCCGGCGCCGGTCGCCACCAGCATGAACGAGTCATTGGTCGAGGTGTCACCGTCAATGGTGATGCAATTGAACGAGGCGTCGGCGGCGTCTTTCACCATCTTGTCCAGCAGCGCTTGCGGCACCTTGGCGTCGCAGGCGACGAAACCGAGCATGGTCGCCATGTTCGGCTTGATCATTCCGGCGCCCTTCGAGATGCCGGTGAGCGTCACTTTCTTGCCGGCGATCGTCACCGTGCGCGATGCTGCCTTCGGCAGGGTATCGGTGGTCATAATGGACTGCGCGGCATTGAACCAGTTGCTGTCCGCGAGATTGGCGATCGCCTGCGGCAGGCCGGCGACAAGCCGGTCGACCGGCAGCGGCTCGAGGATCACGCCGGTCGAGAACGGCAGTACCTGCGCTGCGTCGACGCCCAGTTGCCTTGCCAGCGCATCGCAGGTCGCCTGTGCATTCGCCAGGCCCGCCTCGCCGGTGCCGGCGTTCGCATTGCCGGTGTTGATGACCAGTGCCGCAATGCCCTTGCCGGACGCGGCCGCCTGCGCGAGATGCGCTTTGGCCAGCTGCACGGGCGCCGCACAGAAACGGTTGGTGGTGAACACGCCGGCCACGGTCGCCCCCGGCGCCAGCTTCATCACCAGCAAGTCCTTGCGGTTCGGCTTCTTGATGCCGGCCTCTGCATGGCCGAGCTGGATGCCGGGCACGGGCTTCAGGCGGGAGGGAGTCACCAGGGGGAAGTTGACGGCCATGGGTTTGCCTTCGATTTCAGTAAAAAATAAACTCAGTTGCACAAAAGACGCTGGACCCCGGCCTGCACCGGGGTGATGTTTGAAAAGCGGTCAGGCCTCACAATCGTCACCCCGGCGCAGGCCGGGATCCAGCGTCTTCATCTCGCGTAAAGTCAGTCGGGAGCCGACTGCGACATCAAGCCAGCTTCCCGTGGCACTGCTTGTACTTCTTGCCGCTGCCGCATGGGCAGGGGTCATTGCGGCCGACCTTCGGCATGGCGTTTACCAGCGCCGCCGAGCCGCGCGCGTCGTCCTGTCCGCCCGGGGCCAGCAGCTCCTCTGCGGACGCCGACGGATTGAAGTCGGCGTGCTGGTAATTCACGTTCTCGAGGTGCGGATGATTCAGCTGCGCCTCGGCTTGCGCGATTTCTTCCTGCGACTGGATGCGCACCGTCATGATCACGCGCACGACATCGTTGCGGATCAGGTCGAGCATTTGTGCAAACAGCTGGAAGGCTTCGCGCTTGTATTCCTGCTTCGGGTTTTTCTGCGCATAGCCGCGCAGGTGGATGCCCTGGCGCAGGTGATCGAGCGCTGCCAGATGCTCGCGCCAGTGGGTGTCCATGCTCTGCAACATCACGCTGCGCTCGAAATTGCCGAAGGATTCGGCGCCGACCAGATCGAGCTTGCCCTGGTAAATCTGGTCAACCTTGGCAACCAG
>JAIXTG010000143.1 GCA_027484285.1 Oxalobacteraceae bacterium
CTAAACCACTGCGATCGACTAGGAAACGACTTAGCTGCACTAAGCGAAGACTCGAACTTGGTGCATGCACCTGACTAATGCGCGATCAACGGATCGCATTGTTTAAAGAAGTGATTGCGGATACCCTATGCGAACCTAATCAATCTTGCAGGCATAGACCTGCCCCGGGGCCACGTCGGTGTGCCCTGAGGTTTTCGAGTTCTGGAGTCCAATGCGCGTAGCAGTCATCGGCGGTGGTGTCGTCGGGGTATGCACTGCCTATTACCTTGCCGAGGCCGGTCATCAAGTTGCCGTCATCGAGCGCTATGGCAACGTTGCGCAGGAGGCCAGTTTCGGAAACCTGGATCTGCTGGGACCGGCTTCCCTGCGGCCATGGTTCAGTCCGGGCACCCTTGGTCGGATCCTCTCCATGCTCTACAGCCCGGAGTCTCCAGTGGCGTTCAGCTCCCGCTTCCAGCCGGCGATGTGGCGCTGGTTGCGCAAAGCCGCCGGCGAAAGCCGTGCCGAGCGATTTCGGCAAAACCAGCAGCGACTGCACCGCCTTGCCAGTTTCAGCCAGGAACTCATGCAGCATCTGGCGCAAGACCATGGGCTGGATTTTCAGCAGCGCAGCGGCGCGATGACGGTATTCCGAACCGCCAAAGAACTCGATGCCGCGCAACCCTTGCTGGAAGCGCTTGGAGAGGCGGGAGTTCGCAACGAACTGCTTGATGCGGAAGCCGCACGGCAGCTGGAGCCGGCCATGTCAGCTGACACGCCATTGCAGGCAGCGCTGTTCATGCCCGACGACTGGGCCGGCAACTGCCCGCTGTTCGTCCGGCAGTTGAGGACGATCGCCCAGGATCGCGGGGTGGAATTTCATTTCAATTGCGAGGTGGCGGCCGTGCAGCCGGAGCTCGGGGGCGTCAGCATGCGGGTCGACGGACGCCATGTCGACGCGGATGCCGTGGTAATTGCGGCAGGTGCCGACAGCGGAAGACTGCTCAGGGGCATGGGCATGCAGCTGCCAATGTATCCGGTCAAGGTGTACTCCGCCTCGACGGCCATCCAGGAATATGAACGTGCCCCGCAGGTCGCGCTATTTGACGATTGCTACCGGGTCGCGCTGACCCGGCTCGGCAAGCGCCTCAGGATCGCAGGCTGCGCCGAGCTCGGCTCATCAAATTTCGATTTGCATCAGAAAGCGCTCAACACGCTGGTCAAGGTCGGCGACGACTGGTTTCCGAATGCGGCCAACTACCGCAGTGCCAACTTCTGGTGCGGCCCGGTCGCCATGCTGCCCGAGGGAGTGCCGCTCATCGGTCCGACGAAATACGCCAACGTATTCGTGAATACCGGCCACGGTGCGGCGGCCTGGGGGCTTGCTGCCGGCAGCGGCAAACTGGTGGCCGACATGCTCTCGGGCCGGCGTCCGGAAATTGACGCGGACGGACTGACGCTGGCCCGCTATGGCGACCGCCTCCGCTGATTCCGACGATTGCCTGTACAGCGTCGCGCAGCTGCGCGCGATCGAGCAGGCAGCCGCCGCTACACTGCCGCCGCATGCGCTGATGCAGCGCGCCGGACAGGCCACAGCTAATCATGCAACGCGGCTGTTTCTCGCGTCCGGCGGCAGAGCGCCGGTGCTGGTGCTCGCGGGCCCCGGCAACAACGGCGGCGATGCGCTGGAGGCTGCCGCACTGCTGGCACGGCAGAACCTACCCTTGCAAGTCGCCTTGCTGGCTGATCCCGAGCGTTTGCCGGCCGATGCGCAGGCTTCGCTGGCCCGCGCGCGTGCCAGCGGCGCCAGCTTCCTTAGCTCCCCACCAATTGCCGGCAATTGGTCGGTCGTCATAGACGGCCTGTTCGGCATCGGCCTCACCCGCCAGTTGGCTCCGCCATTCGGCGAGGTAATCCACGCAGTCAACGCCATGCGCTGCCCGGTGCTGGCGATCGATGTGCCGAGCGGCCTCGATGCCGACACCGGCAACGCGGTCGGCGACGAGGTGATCCGGGCCACCGAGACCGTCACCTTCATCGGCAATAAGCCGGGGCTGCACACCGCCCTCGGACGCGACAGCGCAGGACAGGTTGTCGTCGAACCGCTGGACCTGAATCCCGATGCTTTCCCGGCGCCGATGGCGCAACTGAACTCGCCTGCCCTGTTTGCCTCAGCCTTCCCCATCCGCCCCCATGCATCACACAAGGGCAGCTTCGGTGACCTGACGGTGATCGGTGGCGCAGCCGGCATGGGGGGCGCGGTCATCCTTGCATCGCGCATGGGGGCAATGGCCGGCGCCGGGCGGGTGTTTGCGGCCTTTGCCGGCCCGGTGCCGGCTTACGACTCATTGCATCCGGAACTCATGTGCCGCGATGCCCGGTCTGCCGAGCTTGCAAGCGGCGCAGTGGCGATCGGCCCAGGTCTCGGGCGGTCTCGGGAAGGCGCCGACCTGGTCGGACGGGCGCTCGCAAGCGCCTTGCCGCTGGTGCTCGATGCCGATGCATTGAACCTGGTCGCCGACGAACCTGGCTTGCAGGCCCGACTTGCGCAGCGACGCCCGCCCTCTGTGCTGACACCCCATCCGCTGGAAGCGGCGCGCCTGCTGGGCACCGATGCCGCAAGTGTGCAGGCAGATCGTCTGGCGGCAGCTTCCGAAATCGCTCGTCGCCTCCAGGCGGTAGTGGTCCTCAAAGGGTCTGGCAGCGTCATTGCTGCCGCCGGCGGGCGCATGGTCGTCAATCCGACCGGCAACCCCGCGCTCGCCACCGCCGGCAGCGGCGACGTACTGGC
>JAIXTG010000170.1 GCA_027484285.1 Oxalobacteraceae bacterium
CACCATCGTGTACACCGATTATTTCCTGTCATCGGTGATCAGCTTTTTGAAGCGGTACGACGGATCGCACGAAACCGCGATGCTGTATGTGAGCGACCATGGCGAATCGCTCGGCGAGACCGGCCTCTACCTGCACGGTGCGCCCTATGCGCTGGCGCCGGATGCGCAGACCCATGTACCGGCCGTACTCTGGATGGGCAAGCATTTCGACTACCCGACCGACAAGGTGCGCGCCTTCCGCAACCATCCGCTCAGTCACGACGACCTGTTCTGCCTGCTGCTGCTCGGGTTCGAGCGGGATGCAAAGATGTGCGAACGGAACCACGCACTGTGGACCGCGCATCGGGATCTGGGCAGCCTTTGATTTTGCTCAGACTACCGTCGATTCAAGATGTAAATGGCCTGTCATGCCACGCGACATGACCAAAATTTGAAAAAACTAAGTGTGATACTACGCCCCGCTACCACCTCGCCCAGAAGGTTACAAATTTGATACCCACAACCTCGCCGCACAGCACATCATCGAAACAGTCACTAGCCGCCGCGTTGCTGCTATTCATACTGTTGCTGTTCACACTGCTTCGCATTGCCCTGCTGGCCGTAACCGGAAGCGAGCAAATACCGCTGTCGTCATGGCCTGTCGTGCTGTTCAAAGGTCTCTGGTTCGACGCCGTAGTGGCGAGTGCGCTTCTGGCGCCCGTGCTTTTGTATGAAGCCGTGCTGCCAAACCGCTGGCGCGTATCGCGGCTGCATCGTAGTTTGCGCACACTGTGGCTCTTTTTTTCGGTCGCACTGCTGCTCTTCGGTGCCGTTTCGGAGTTCACG
The DNA here is from genome assembly GCA_027484285.1 of Oxalobacteraceae bacterium. GTDB lineage: Bacteria > Pseudomonadota > Gammaproteobacteria > Burkholderiales > Burkholderiaceae_D > Pernthalerella. The sequence goes on from JAIXTG010000170.1 coordinate 826, forward strand.
TTCTGGATCGAGTTTTCCAGTCGGCTGAACTTCATCGCGCTGGATTACCTGCTCTACACCAGTGAAGTAATTGGTAACATCCGCCAGTCGTATCCGGTGAATTCCATTCTGGCGGCAATAGGCGTGGTCGCTGCAACGCTGACCTGGTGGATTCGGCACCGGAGCAGCAGCGTGTCGCTCACGCTTCGCCAAAGACTGGTCATGGCAACGCTGGCTGTAACGGCGCCGACCGCACTGCTGTCAGTCTCCAGCATCGACCAGATGGAGGGCCTGAAGAATGCCTACGCCGATGAGCTCTCGGGTAACGGCCTGTTCACGCTCGCAGCAGCGGCGCGGCGCAATGAGCTCGACTACCCAAAGTTCTACCGTATGCGTCCGTCCGCGGCAGTCGCCAAGACGCTGGAGGGCATGGGTGTCGCCCGGCTGCATGCGGCATCAGTGCAACTCGCGAACTTGCACACAGAGGGGGCGAGATCCTCGCCTTACTTCAAGCGTGTGCCAAAAAATTTGGTGTTAGTTTCTGTCGAAAGCCTTTCAGCATCCTTTCTAGGTAGCTACGGCTCTGCTGAGCAGCTGACGCCCGAACTGGACGCGCTGGCGCGCGACGGGCTGTTGTTCACGCAGGTGTATGCCACCGGCACCCGAACGGTACGCGGCCTTGAGGCTCTGTCGCTGGGAACGCCCCCCATGCCGGGACAGGCGATTGTGCGCCGCCTAAACAACATGCATCTGGCGACGCTCGGAGAAGTGCTCGAGCACCAGGGGTTTGAGCCATTCTTCTTTTATGGCGGTTACGGCTACTTCGACAACATGAACGCTTACTTCAGCGCGAATGATTATCGCGTCATCGACCGCACCGACATCCCTACGGATCGTATTCTTTTCGAGAATGTCTGGGGTGTCGCGGACGAAGTGCTGTTTGACAGGGTGATCGAGCAACTGGACCAGCGGCGCACGAGCGACAAACCATTTTTCGCTCACGTGATGACGACCAGCAATCACCGACCCTACACCTACCCGGACGGCCGCATCGATATCCCGTCCCCGGGCGGCCGCAGAGGAGCGGTCAAATACACCGACTACGCGATCGGGGACTTCGTACGCAAAGCGCGCAATAAACCGTGGTTTAGGGATACGCTGTTCGTGTTCGTCGCTGATCACTGTGCATCAGTAGCGGGCAAGACCAAGCTCCCGGTGGCGAACTACCGCATACCGCTGATCATGTATGCGCCGGGCATGCTGAAGCCGGGCAGGTATCAGCCGATGCTCAGTCAGATCGACATCGTGCCCAGTCTGGTCGATGCGCTGGGCAAAGCAGGCAAACAGCTGTTCTATGGGCGCTCGGCATTTGAACCCGGGCCGCCGATGGAGCGCGCCTTCATCAGCAACTATCAGGAACTCGGCTATCTGCGTAAAGGCAAACTCACGGTCCTGCTGCCCAAACGGCGGGTGGAGACGTTCGACATCGACGCGAAAACACTGGAGGCGACACCGGCGCCGGTCGATCCGCAACTGCTTGACGAGGCGATTGCCTACTACCAATCCGCATCGGAAGAGTTCCGCACCGGCCATCTCGTAGCACCCTTTTACCTTTCTGCAGCGACGGCGAAGAGCCGCCAGTGACGAAATTACCAGAGTAAAAAATTCCAGTTCTGTGACTTTGAGCGCTAAGCGGTTTTACCCGTTCGCGCAGTGAACAGCGGGCGTGAGAACGCTGCTTAGTATCAGGGCCCTAGCCGGGGAGAGTTTGAAAAGAGATGCGGCACCCAAAACTGGGAAAGGTGTGTATGTCGGCGAAAAATAGGCCGTGCACGCACAGGACATCCCGAGCTTACCCCTCCTATCCCCACCCCATTGGTTCCGCCCCCCCCGGGAGGGTCAGCCCGGTCGATACCGGTACCGGCAACCGTAAGCGAAGCAGAGAACGGCTGACACGGCAGACGGGCCCTTTCCATCAGCACCAGGGCCTTGTCAGCAGCCTCGAGCAATGCACAAGCCACCGCATCGGGATGGGATTGCGGCGTCTCGGAAAAATCCTCTTCAAGCGCAAAACCGATGACGCGGTCGGGAATAGACACCCCGCGCATGCCTAGCCACAGCAGCGCACGCACGACATCGACGTTAGTCAGCGCCGGCATGCTCGTCTCCACTGCAAGGCGGATTCATTAATCAGGATCGGCAGATCCTGCAAACGCGTGCCGGTGGCCTCGAGCAGGCGCACCATCAGGCCCGGCCCCAGGGGCAGCGTGGCGTGGCGGATTCTGGAAAGGGTCGGTGGTGCAACAGCGAGCAGGCCAGCTAATGCCGCGTCGAATTTCAGGTGCAGGGACCAGCGGGCCCAATCGAGTACGTCAGTCGAGGGAAGGGGGAAGGTCGAAGGCACGCACATGCGCTCGTCTCCTGCATTAGGGGGATGATGCGAGCAAGCTATCAGGACACTGAAGCGCCTTCAAACACGGCGATGCAATAGGAGGCTACTCAAACGGATGGGAGGGACGAATGCCGCTGCGCTGGCTGTTGTCGTGACCTGCGAAGGGTACGCACAAGGTGGAGGGCGTTCGCTTCATGAGACCTGGCCTTGGAGACCGGCAGCGCAAAATTTGTAGCCTTTTTGTACCCTTGAGAGGATACCCATCCTAAGTATTTGATTTTTATAGAAGGTTGGCGGAAGCGGTGAGATTCGAACTCACGGAGGGGTTACCCCCTCGTCGGTTTTCAAGACCGGTGCCTTAAACCGCTCGGCCACGCTTCCTTTGGGTTGGGAGCGGGATTATACCCGCCCTCGCCCGCCATGGACAGTTTGGGGGCTCAGTCGGGCAGGAACAGCTGCTGCAAATCATTCAGGAAGCGCTGCCCGAGTTCGGTCGGCCGGATCGACGCATGGTCGACCGACAGCAGCCCGCGAGATTCAGCCTGCTGCAGGGCCGGCTCGATCAGCTGGAGCGGCAGGCCGGTCCGCTCCATGAACAGGCGCGACGGAAAACCGCCCGTCAGCCGCAAGGCGTTCAGCATGAACTCAAATCCCATTTCATCGCGCGCGATCTCGTGTTCCTCGTGTACGGCGTTGCCGGCCATTGCCTGCTGCATGTAGCTGCCCGGCTGCTTGTAACGCGCCTGCCGCACCACCCGGTGCGGAAACGACAGCTTGGAATGCGCACCGGCGCCGATGCCGAGGTAGTCGCCGAACTC
>JAIXTG010000215.1 GCA_027484285.1 Oxalobacteraceae bacterium
CGCATCCTGCACCCCTTCCTCGGCCTCGTGATGGCGGTCAGCTTCATCGGCCTCGCGCGCCGCGTGTGGCACGAGAACTTCATCAAGCCGGTGGACATCCAGTGGCTGAAGATGATCGATGAAGTGATCAACAACGGCGATGGTCCGGACAAGCTTCCGATCGGCAAATACAATGCCGGCCAGAAGCTGATGTTCTGGACCATGATCGGCAGCGTCGCGCTGCTGGTTCTGTCCGGCATCGTCATCTGGCGCTCCTACTTCGCCGAGTACTTCCCGATCCCGGTGATCCGCTTTGCAATGCTGGTGCACATGCTGGCCGGCTTCACCGGCATCGTCGCCCTGATCGTGCATGTGTATGCAGCCATCTGGGTCAAGGGCACGCTGCGCGCGATGACCCGCGGCACGGTCGATGCCAACTGGGCGAAGCACCACCATCCGGAGTGGTACAAGGAACAGACCGGGGCAAAGTAAGCGCCCGGCCTGTCGCAGCCTGCCGGACACGGTAGACTGCAAGCGTCACCATCGCATCACAACGTCACCCGACCCCGGCCTCGGCCGGGGTGACGTTTTCCCGGGGCACCCGGCCCTCATCATTTCACCCCGGCGCAACGCAAGGCGGAGGCATCGCAGTGCATGCAGTGTGTCCGTCGCGGCGCTCAGGTTCGCCGACCTGAACGTGGCCCGAAGGGAAATCCAGCGTCTTTTTGAACACGACTTTTATGGCCCAGAAAATCCTCCAGCCCGGTGAAATCGGCCAGCACGAGCCCTTTCCTGCCGTGGTACTGCCGACCGACCCGCAGCAGTTCGCCAATCGTGCGCGCCGCTTCGAGCATCTCGCCCGCAGCCATGCGATGGCGCCGCTGCTGGCTGCGATGGCCCATATCGCGCATGCGCAGCATGCAGCGCTCGGCGCCCAGGCGCCCGCTGCCATCGCTGACGAGCCGCTGGCACGCTCGCGCGAACATGGCATGCCGGCACTGTCCTACCAGGATGAACGGGACCCGGCCTGGCTGACCGACCTCGACCACATCCTTGCGTCGCTGCTGGCCTGCCCCGAGCCGGTGCTGCAGGATGCGGCACGCAGGCTGCAGGCCATCGCTGCCGACGGCCGCGAGGCGATCGCCGACGCGGTATTCGGCGGCGGCATTGCCGGCAATGACCCGGAGGCCCATGCCATTCTCTCGCCGCTGGTTGGCGCCGCGCTGCAGGTCTGGTGGACCCGCCAGGCCGGATCGATGAAGCTTGACGACATCGGGATGGTCGGCTCGTCCACCGTCTGTCCCTGCTGCGGTTCGCGGCCGGTCGCCAGCGTGATCGAGATCGGCCCCCAGCAGCAGAGCCTGCGCTATCTCCACTGCAGCCTGTGTTCCACCCAGTGGCACATGGTGCGCGTGACCTGCTCCGCCTGCGAGTCGACCAAACAGGTGGCGTACTACAGCCTGAATGGCGCGGACGCCGAGCAGCCGTCGCAGAAGATCGCATTTGCACGCGCGGAGTCCTGCGACGATTGCCACAGCTACCTCAAGATCTTCCAGCGCGAAAAAGAGCCGATGATGGACGTCACGGCCGACGACCTCGCCACGCTCATGCTCGACATGCTGGTCGACGAAGCCGGTTACCTGCGCAGCGGACCGAACCTGCTGTTTTCGCCGGGCGTGCCCGACGAGCCGGATAACGGCTGATACCGGCAGCGTGCCGCGCCTGCCGGGCGGCTCCCGCAGAGACGTCCGCGCCTGCCTGTTTGTCCGCTCCCCAGATCGCCAGCCTCGGCCGCAGGCATACTGCGACATGTCGGCAACAACAACGAGGAAGCGCAATGGAAATCGAGATCAAGTTCCAGGTGCCGGACAGCGAGCGCCGCGGCGTTGCCGCATGGCTGCGCGGGCAATCGGCGCAGGCCGAACGCCTGCAGGCACGGTATTTCGATACCCATGACCGTGCACTCGCACGTGCCGGCATCGCCCTGCGCCTGCGCAAGGAAGGCACCCAGTGGGTACAGACGCTGAAGACCGCCTCCCACGGGGGCGCGCTGGTGCGCACCGAGCATAACGTCCCGCTGCCGTCCGGAAAGCTGCCACCCGGGATCGACATCGAACGCCACCGCGACAGCGATGGCTGGCCCGCGCTGCGACGCGCACTGCGCAAGGCCGACGGCCCGCTGCAGGAACGCTACGGCACCGACATGCGGCGCCTGGCTGCGAAGGTCGGCATCGGCCAGACCCGCGTCGAATATGCATTTGATACAGGCGCCATCAGTGCCCTCGCCCGCGCGCCGGAGAAGGCGAACGACAGCGTACTGGGCGTGTCCGAACTGGAAATCGAGCTGCTCTCCGGCGAAGCTGGCACGCTGTTCGATGCAGCACAGCAGTTGCTGCAGCAACGGCCCTTGTGGATCGATGTGCGCAGCAAGGCGATGCGGGGTGAATCCCTCGCCTCCGGCCGCCGTATCGTGGCACCGGCCCGCGCGAACGGCACGGCGCTGGACAAGCGCATGTCACTGCGCCAGCTCGCCCACGAGGCGCTGTCGGAATGCGTGCGCCAGCTGGCCCTGAATCTCTCCCAGATCGCCGCCGGTGAAGGTTATGACCCGGACCATGTCCATCAGGCGCGCGTCGGCCTGCGTCGCCTGCGCACCGCGCTGTCGCTGTTCCAGCCGCCGCTGCCGGCGTCACTCGAATGGAAAGATACGGCCCGCCAGCTGGGCCGGCAGCTCGGCAGCAGCCGGGATTTCACGGTCATGGCCGCCAACCTCTGGCCCGCGCTGGCGCAGGCGGGTGCGCCGCTGGTCGAATTGCCGGCACCGGCTGCGGATGCCGCGCCGGTCGACGCGGTGCGCGACCAGAAAGTACAGCTGTGGCTGCTCGAGCTGCTGGCCGCCACCCTCACCGCGCCCGACGCGGAAGATGGCGAGCGCTGGAAGGCCGTGCTGCCGCAGCTGCACCGCTGGCATGCGAAATGCCGCAAGGGCGCGCGCCGCTTCGCCGAGATGACGGTCGAAGAGCGGCACCAGTTGCGCAAGCGGCTCAAGCGCCTGCGCTACGGCAGTGAATTCGTGGCCGCCGCCTGCCCGGCATCGAAGCAGCAGGCCTTTGCGGGCCGCATTGCCAAAGCGCTGCAGGCCCTCGGCGACTACAACGACCTGCACAGTGCGCTCGCACGTTATCAGGAAGCGGCCGCTGAATCGCCGCAAGCACTGTTCGCCGTCGGCTGGCTCAATGCCAGCTTCTCGCGCCAGGCGGAACGCTGCGAACGCGCACTGCAGAAATTTTCGCGCGTCGCCGCTCCCTGGGACTGACCGTCCGCAGCGGCGGCAGCGCGCGCGGAATCGGGGTAAACTGCGCGCCTGCCGCAAGATGTGCTGGCGCGGCACCGACCACTGCAACGAGATCCTGATGACATCACCAACGTTTCTGCCCCGTGCGGGTGAAACCGGCAGCGATGGCGTGCTGACCCTCCGCACGCTGCCGTCTGTCGACGCCCTGCTGAATCTTCCCGAACTGCAGCATGCCATTGCCGGGCACGGGCGCGCGCCCGTCAAGCGCGCGATACAGGCATCGCTGGCCGCGTTGCGCAAGTCGCTCGCCGCCGATGCATCGTCCGATGATGCCCGCATGGACCGCCTGCTGGCCGCGATCGACGCGCGGCTGGTCGCCGACGCGCTTCCCCGGCTGCGCCGCGTGTTCAACCTGACCGGCACCCTGATCCATACCAACCTCGGCCGCAGCCCCCTGGCGGAAACCGCAATCGCCGCCCTGGTCGACGCGGCCCGCCATCCGGTAACGATTGAATACCAGCTGGCCAGTGGCGAACGCGGCGAGCGCGACGAGATCACCGAACAGCTGCTGTGCGAACTGACCGGCGCCGAAGCAGCGACCGTCGTCAACAACAATGCCGCGGCGGTGCTGCTGGTGCTGTCCGCGCTGGCCGCCGGACGCGAGGTGCCGATCTCGCGCGGCGAGCTGATCGAGATCGGCGGTTCTTTCCGCATCCCGGACATCATGGCGATGGCCGGCTGCAAGCTGGTCGAAGTCGGCACCACCAATCGCACCCACCTGCGTGACTACGCGAACGCGGTGAACGAGCACACCGCGATGCTGACCCGCATCCATGCATCGAACTACGCCATCGTCGGTTTCACTGCCAGCGCCTCCGAGCAGGAACTCGGCGCGCTGGCCCGGGAAAACGCGCTGCCCTTTTTCGTCGACCTCGGCAGCGGTGCGCTGGTCCCGTTCGAACGCTACGGACTGCCGCATGAACAACTGCCGCAGGAAAGTCTGCGCGCCGGTGCCAGCGTCGTCAGCATTTCCGGCGACAAGCTGCTCGGCGGCCCGCAGGCCGGCATCATCCTCGGCAAGAAATCGCTGATTGATCGCATCCGCAAGCATCCGCTCAAGCGTGCCCTGCGCTGCGACAAGCTGATCGTCGGCGCACTCGAGGCAACGCTGCGCATCTATCGCGACCATGCAGACGATCCGGAACAGCTCGCCAGCCTGCTGCCCGCGCTGCGGCTGATGAACCGCGAACCGGCAGCCATCCGTGCGACCGGCGAGCGGTTGCTTCCGGCGCTCCGGCAGGCATTCGGCGAGCGGGCCGCGGTCACGCTGCAGGCATCGCGCAGCCAGATCGGCAGCGGATCGCTGCCAGTCGACCGGCTGGACAGCTGGTCACTCGTGATCACCCCGGCCGGTCGCCGCAGCGGCCACGGCACGGCGGCGATCGCCTCCGCACTGCGTGCACTGCCGGTCCCGGTAATCGGCCGCGTGAAGGATGGCGCCGTCTGGCTCGACCTGCGCACGCTCGAGCAGGACACGGAATTTCTCCAGCAACTGACGCACCTGAAGCTCTCCGCAAACGCATGATTATCGGTACCGCAGGACATATCGACCACGGCAAGACCGCGCTGGTACGCGCGCTGACCGGCATCGACACCGATCGGCTGAAGGAGGAAAAGGCGCGCGGCATCACGATCGAGCTCGGCTTCGCCTACCAGCCGATCGATCCGGAGCGGCCCGATGGACCGCGCATCGGCTTCGTCGACATGCCCGGACATGAACGTTTCGTTCCCACGATGCTGGCCGGCGCCACCGGCATCGCGATGGCGCTGCTGGTGGTGGCGGCGGATGACGGTGTCATGCCCCAGACCCGCGAGCACCTGCAGATCCTGCAGCTGCTCGGGCTGCGCGCAGGCGTGGTTGCACTGACCAAGGTGGACGCTGTCCCCCCATCCCGAACCGACGAGGTGGAGCGCGAACTGCAGGCACTGCTGGCCGACACCTTCCTTGCAGGCGCAACGATGTTCCGCTGCAGCTCAGTCACCGGACAGGGCATCGCGGAGCTCAGGCAATGGCTGCACGAAGCGGCACGCACGATACATGCCGCGCCCGCCGCGGCACAGGTGGCCGACCGCAATTTCCGCCTGGCGGTCGACCGCAGCTTTTCCATTGAGGGCCGGGGCACGATCGTGACCGGCACCGTGCATGCCGGCGTACTTGAGGCCGGCGACACCGTGCGCCTGCTGCCATCGAACCGGCAGGCCAGGCCAGTCACTGCGCGTGTGCGCAGCCTGCATGCCTTCAACCGCAAGGCCGAGCGCTGCGAAGCCGGCCAGCGGGTTGCATTGAACCTGGTCGGCATCGAGCGCAGCGAAGTGCATCGCGGCGACTGGATCGTGGCCGAGGAACTCGTGCACCGCGTCGATCGTGCCAGCGTGATGCTGACGCTGCTGCCGGATGCAAAGCCGCTTGCGCACTGGAGCAGCGTGCACGTCCATGCTGGCGCTGCACACACCTTGGCCCGGGTTGCACTGCTCGAGGGCCAGCAACTGGCGGCCGGCGGCGCGATGCTGGCCGAACTGGCGCTGGAGGTACCGCTGCACCTGTGCCATGGCGACCGCATCGTGCTGCGTGACGCATCGGCGCGCCAGACACTGGGTGGCTGCAGCGTGCTGGATGCCTTTCCGCCCCAGCGGGGCAAGCGCGCGGCGCTGCGGCTGTCGCTGCTGCATGCACAGCATCGCGAGCCGGAGGCCGGTGCGCTGGCCGCGCTGCTGGCGAGCGAAACGCGCGGACTCAGCCTGTCGTCCTTTGCTGCCAGCCGCAACCTGCGGCAACCGGCGCTGCCGGCGCTGCTGGAGCCGCTGGATGCGCTGCAGCTGCGCACCGGCGACGGGCTGTACGCCTGCCTGCCCGCCCACTGGCAGGCAATGAGGGAACGCATCCTCGACGAGCTCGCCGGCTTCCACCAGCGCGAGCCGGATCACGCCGGCGTCGAGCGCGAACGCCTGCGCCGCAAGGCGCTGCCGACACTGGCACCCGAAGTATTCGCCCTGCTGCTGCAGGGCCTGCTGGAAGATGGCAGCGTGCTGGCGGCACAGGGCCGCTTCGTCGCACTGCCGACGCACAAGCTGGAGTTCAGTGCCAGCGAGCGCGCGGTGTGGGAGAAAGTGCTGCCGAAACTGCAGGAAGAGCCCTTCCAGCCGCCCCGCGTGCGCCCGCTGGCACAAGAATTCGGCATCGAGGAAACCGAGATGCGGCGGCTGATGGGCAAATCGGCCCGGCTCGGGCACACCTACCGCGTCGCGCATGATCACTACTATCTTGCGGACTCGGTCAGGGAGCTTGCCGCGCATGTCGCCGAGCTGTGTGCGTCGGAAGGCATGGCGAAAGCCGCGCCCTTTCGCGACCG
>JAIXTG010000430.1 GCA_027484285.1 Oxalobacteraceae bacterium
CGGACTATTTGCGGGTCACGCCGCCGATCGCGCTCGACCCGGCCGCCATTGATACCTATGACGACCACCGGATGGCGATGTGCTTCTCGCTGGCCTCGCTGGATGGTGCCCTGCGCGCCGGCACGGCAGTGCGCATCAACGACCCGAAATGCGTGGCCAAGACCTTCCCTGATTATTTCGACGCGTTCGCACGCATCGTGCAGCGAGGCTGAGCGGATGAGCATCCCGGTCATTACCATTGACGGTCCGACGGCGTCAGGCAAGGGCACGGTGGCTAGCCGGGTCGCCGCGGCGCTGGGTTTTGCCTTCCTTGACTCCGGTGCACTCTACCGGCTGACCGCGCTGTCAGCGCTCGAGGCAGGAATCGACCTGTCGGATGAACCTGCGCTGGCAGCACTTGCCAAAGCTCTGGAGGTGCGCTTCGAAGGAGAGTGCATCCTGCTCCGGGGACGCGAGGTCCAAGATGCGATCCGGCAGGAGGCAGTCGGCAATGCGGCATCGAAGATTGCTGCGCTCCCCGCAGTGCGCGCGGCCCTGGTTGGCCTGCAGCACGGCTTCCGGCAGCCGCCCGGACTGGTCGCTGACGGACGCGATATGGGCACGGTCATCTTTCCGGATGCTCCATTGAAGGTATTTCTGACGGCCAGCGCGGAAGCGCGCGCTTCGCGGCGATATAAGCAATTGATTGACAAAGGTTTTCCTGCTAATATGACGGCCCTCTTGCAGGATTTGAAGGAGCGTGACGCGCGCGATACTGGGCGTGCCACTGCACCCCTGAAGCCTGCCGAGGGCGCGCATGTGCTGGATACGTCGGACATGACGATCGAGCAGGCCGTGACCCAGGTACTCGACTGGTACCGCCGGCCCGGCGATTCCCTTGCGCAAGGCAACTGAAACATTCGCAGTATCTGAAGCACCGGTGCTCCGTGGCGCGCAAGGCGTCGCGGGGCGTTGAAAAACCCTGACCCAGCACGGACATCCGTCCGGTTGGCCAACCCCAAACACTTATGTCTACTGCTACTCAATCCCTCGCATCCTCCGGCATGGAAAGCTTCGCCCAACTGTTTGAAGAGTCCCTGTCGCGTCAGGACATGCGCTCGGGTGAGGTCATCTCGGCGGAAGTCGTCCGCCTCGACCACAACTTCGTCATCGTCAACGCCGGCCTGAAGTCCGAAGCGTTCATCCCGATCGACGAATTCAAGAACGACAGCGGCGAAATCGAAGTGAACATCGGCGATTTCGTTTCCGTGGCTATCGAGTCGCTGGAAAACGGCTTCGGCGACACCATCCTGTCGCGCGACAAGGCCAAGCGCCTCGCGTCCTGGCTGGCCCTCGAGAAGGCAATGGAGTCGGGCGACCTGGTCACCGGTACTGTCAGCGGCAAGGTCAAGGGCGGCCTGACCGTGCTCACCAACGGCATCCGCGCATTCCTGCCGGGCTCGCTGGTCGACACCCGTCCGGTCAAGGACACCACCCCGTACGAAGGCAAGACCCTGGAGTTCAAGGTCATCAAGCTGGACCGCAAGCGTAACAACGTTGTGCTGTCGCGTCGCGCCGTCATCGAGGCTTCGATGGGCGAAGAGCGCGCGAAGCTGATGGAAACGCTGAAGGAAGGCACGATCGTCAACGGTATCGTCAAGAACATCACCGACTACGGCGCATTCGTCGACCTCGGCGGCATCGACGGCCTGCTGCACATCACCGACCTCGCATGGCGTCGTGTTCGCCACCCGTCGGAAGTGCTGTCGGTCGGCCAGGAAATCACTGCCAAGGTCCTCAAGTACGATCAGGAAAAGAACCGCGTTTCGCTGGGCGTCAAGCAGCTGGGCGACGACCCGTGGACTGGCCTGTCGCGTCGCTATCCGCAGGGCACCCGCCTGTTCGGTAAGGTCACCAACCTGACCGACTACGGCGCGTTCGTCGAAGTCGAGCAGGGCATCGAAGGCCTGGTGCACGTGTCCGAGATGGACTGGACCAACAAGAACGTCGCACCGTCGAAGGTTGTCCAGCTGGGCGACGAAGTCGAAGTCATGGTTCTCGAGATCGACGAAGAGCGTCGCCGCATCAGTCTCGGCATGAAGCAGTGCAAGGCGAACCCGTGGGACGATTTCGCGATGTCGCACAAGAAGGGCGACAAGGTCCGTGGCGCAATCAAGTCGATCACCGACTTCGGCGTGTTCATCGGCCTGCACGGCAATATCGATGGCCTGGTGCACCTGTCCGACCTGTCGTGGACCGAAGCCGGCGAAGAAGCCGTGCGCAAGTTCAAGAAGGGCGATGAACTGGAAGCCGTCGTGCTGGCGATTGATGTCGAGCGCGAGCGTGTCTCGCTGGGCGTCAAGCAGCTGGAAGGTGACCCGTTCAACAACTACACGGCAATGAACGACAAGGGCGCGCTGGTCCAGGGCACCGTGAAGTCGGTCGAGCCGAAGGGCGCCGTGATCCAGCTGTCCGACGAAGTCGAAGGCTACCTGCGTGCATCGGAAATCTCGCGCGATCGCGTCGAGGATGCCGGCACTCACCTGAAGGTGGGCGACAAGATCGAGAGCATGATCATCAACATCGATCGCAAGGCACGCAGCATCCAGCTGTCGATCAAGGCGAAGGACAACGCAGAGACCCAGGAAGCGATGCAGAAGATGTCCAGCGATTCGGCTGCGGCATCGGGCACCACCAGCCTCGGCGCGCTGCTGAAGGCCAAGCTCGACAACAAGGGCTGACCGGGCATCGTCGATGACCAAGTCGGAGCTGATTGCCCGCCTGGCCGAGCGTTATCCGCAACTGGTAGCCAAGGATGCGGATTTCGCGGTCAAGACGCTGCTTGACGCAATGACCGATGCGCTGGTCGCTGGCCAGCGCATCGAGATTCGCGGTTTTGGCAGTTTTGCGTTGAACAGCCGGCCCCCGCGCATCGGCCGCAATCCGAAATCCGGCGAGACGGTGGTGGTACCTGGCAAACGGGTGCCCCACTTCAAGCCGGGCAAGGAATTGCGCGAGCGGGTGGATGCGATGGTCGGGCAACCGATCCATGACGACTGAGCCCGTTCGGGCCCGGCCTGCGGTAATCGAAACGGCATCTTCGGATGCCGTTTTTTTTCGTCGGGCCGTCATGCGCACCGCATGCCGCCCATGGGGCGCTGTCGCTGGCGATACCCCTCTGCGCCGTCGGGGCGGGGTTTCTTTTCGCGTACAATTCCCGCACTAATCCGGGTACCCATTCAAGGGATGATAAAAATACTTGTACGCCTGAGCACTGCGGCGCTATTCATCGTGTTCTTTGCGTTTGCGGTGAAAAATACCGATGAGGTCGTGCTTCGGCTTTTCTGGAATGCGCAGGCAAAATCTCCGCTGATCCTGCTGTTGCTGGGATTCCTGCTAGCCGGCGTCGTAATCGGCGTGCTGGCCATGATGGGCACCGTGCTGCGCTACCGTCGCGAGCTTGCGCGCTGCCGCAACGAACTCGACCAGCTGCGCAGAGCCGCTGCCGACAGCGCTGCAGCACGCGTCCAGCCGCCGGCACCGGATACCCTGATCGAGCAGGTCGGCCTGTGATGCAGTCCGTGACTTTTCCTTTTTTCCGCTCCGGAGTTCGCCGTGGAATTTGAAACCTGGTGGCTGCTGGGCATACCGTTTTTCTTTGCGCTGGGCTGGATCGCTGCGCGGGTTGATATCCGCCACGTGATTTCCGAGTCGCGCAGCCTGCCGCGCAGTTATTACAAGGGCTTGAACGTGCTCCTCGACGAGCATCCGGACAAGGCCATCGACATCTTCGTCGAGATCGCCCGCCTCGATCCCGAGACGGCGGAATTGCACTTCGCACTCGGCAAGCTGTTCCGGCGCCGCGGCGACATCGAGCGCGCAGTGCGCGTGCACCAGAACCTGCTCGCGCGTTCCGACCTGGCGCCCGAGATGGCCGCGCAGGCGCGCTTCGAACTCGGCCAGGACTACCTGAAAGCCGGACTGCTCGACCGTGCCGAGGAAACCTTCGATCTGCTGGGTGGCACGCCGTATGCCGCGCAGGCCAGTCGTGCGCTGCTGGAAATTTATCAGCGCGAAAAAGAATGGCGGCGAGCGATTGATGCGGCACTGGTGCTGCAGGCGTCTGGTGCAGGTGCTTACCAGAAGGAGATCGCGCAATTCCATTGCGAGCTCGCGCAGGACGAACTTGTGCATGCGAACCCGGATGTCGCACTGGCGACGCTGGAGGGGGCGCTTCGACATGACCGCAACAACGTGCGGGCCGCGATACTCACTGGCGATGCCCTGCTGGCCAAGGGGGATGTCGAGGGTGCTTTGCGCGCATGGCGTCGTGTCGAGCAGCAAAGCGTCGCCCATGTCGGGCTGGTCGCGCAGCGCCTGATGAATGGCTACCGCACTGTCGGCCGTGCGCGTGAGGGACTGAACCTGCTCAAAGCCTATCTGGCTGACGCGCCATCGATTGACTTGCTGGAAGTCGCGTTCAAGGCGGTGCTCGAACTTGACGGGGCTGACTCCGCCAACCAGCTGGTCAGCGATGAACTGCGTCGCAGCCCGACGCTGTTGGGACTGGACAAACTGATCGAGGCACGCCTGATGTACGCTCCTCCCGAGCGCTTGCCCGAACTGTCCATGGTGAAAAGCCTGGTCAGCGGCTATGCGCAGAAGCTGGCGCGCTACCGCTGCAGCCATTGCGGTTTCCAGGCCAAGCAGTTCTACTGGCAATGCCCCGGGTGCAGCCAGTGGGAAAGCTATGCGCCGCGCCGCACCGAAGAACTGTCCGTGATGAACCAGGGCTGATTCCGTGTCGCCCTGCAAAGGGTGGCGATGGAATTGCCGGATCTCAGTTCAGCCTGCCTGATCTCGACCCCTATCCCGCGCAGCCTGCTGGAACGCTCGCGCGTGCTGGTCGTCGGCGACGTCATGCTCGATCGCTACTGGTTCGGCGAGGTCGGAAGGATCTCGCCGGAAGCCCCGGTGCCGATTGTCCAGGTCGCGCGCAGCGAAGACCGGCTCGGCGGTGCCGCCAACGTGGCCCGCAACATTGTTGCTTTGGGTGGGCAATGCAGCCTGCTTGGCCTGCTGGGCGATGATGATCCCGGGCGCTGCGTGCAGCAGCAGCTGGCGCAGGCCGGCATCCGCGATTGCACGCGCAGGGAGGCGGATCGCCAGACCGTGGTCAAGCTCCGCGTACTCGGGCGCCAGCAGCAATTGCTGCGGATCGACTTCGACGGCCCGTCTCGTCAATCTCCATCCATCGCCGGTGACGATGATCTGCGGCAGCTCATCAGCGTCCATGATCTGGTGGTTCTGTCCGACTATGCAAAGGGCGGGCTCGGCGACCCGCGCCGCGTGATCGCCGCCGCACGGCAGCAGCATCGGCCGGTTCTGGTCGACCCGAAAGGCGAAGATTTTTCCGTATATGCCGGTGCCACGATGATCACGCCCAATCTTTCGGAATTACGGCTGATCATTGGTGCATGGCGTTCCGAAGAGGAACTTGAAACCAAGGCCCAGGCGCTGCGGCAGGCACTGCACATTGAAGCACTGTTGCTGACGCGCTCGGCGCAAGGCATGAGCCTGTTTGATGCCGGCGGGGTTCGCCACTATCCTGCCGAGGCCCGCGAGGTGTTCGATGTCTCCGGGGCCGGCGACACGGCGATGGCGGTATTGGCCCTGCTGCTGGCTACCGGTATTCACGTTGATTTATCCATCTCCCTTGCAAATCGTGCCGCGGGGCTGGCTGTGGCGAAGCTGGGCACCGCCACTGTCGGCTATGAGGAACTGTTCGTTCAATAGAGGATGCTGCTGTAATCGAATCTCCCTGATTGAATGCAGCTCGTATTGCCCGCAGTTCGCACCATGCAAAACAATCATCCTTTCTTTCAGCATCAAATTGCTTCTTCTCACGTTTAATGCGGGGGCGGCAGGCGGCGGGCGCCTGCCGGTGATCCCAACGATGACTGGAGAATTAGCCATGATGAACAGAATTGCACTGGCAGTAATCGGGTTGTTCATGTTTGCGGGTGCCGCCTTTGCTGCCGTCGAGGTCAACAGCGCCGATCAGGCTGCCCTCGACAGCATCGCCGGCGTCGGCCCTTCCACTTCCCGGGCAATCATCGCCGAGCGCGAGAAGAACGGCAATTTCAAGGATTGGGCCGATCTGGAGCAGCGCGTCAAAGGTATTGGCGGACGCAATATCGTCAAGCTGTCGGCAGCTGGCCTGGTTGTGAATGGCAAGCCGTACGCTCTGTCCGGTGCCCCCAAATCGGACGGCAAGGCTGAACCCGTTGGCGTCATGAAGGCCAATGCACCTTCTGCGGTCAAGACGACGCCGCAGCCGGGTCAATAAAGGAAGCAGCGGGTGCAGCACCCCGGCACCCGCCGTGCTCGGGCCCTGGATTAGAATGGCGGTTTGCAATCACCGCACCCGAGCACCGACATGCAATTTCACTCGATCGAGGAACTGGTCGGCAACACGCCACTGGTACGACTCAAGCGTATTCCCGGCGAGGATGCCGAAAGGCGCAATAACATCATCCTCGGCAAGCTCGAAGGCAACAACCCGGCCGGATCAGTCAAGGACCGCCCGGCGCTGTCGATGATTCAGGGCGCTGAAGCACGGGGAGAAATCATGCCCGGCGATACCCTGATTGAAGCCACCAGCGGCAATACCGGCATTGCGCTGGCCATGGCGGCGGCGATGAAAGGCTATCGGATGATTTTGCTGATGCCCGAGAATCTGAGCCTCGAGCGCAGGCAGAGCATGGCGGCCTATGGCGCTGAAATCATTCTTACGCCCAAGGTGGGCGGCATGGAATATGCGCGTGACCTGGCGGACCAGATGCAGAAAGAAGGCAAGGGAAAAATCCTTGATCAATTTGCGAATCCGGACAATCCGCGCGCGCACTACGTGGGCACCGGGCCGGAGATCTGGCGGGACACCGAAGGGCGAGTGACGCATTTCGTCAGCGCAATGGGTACGACCGGCACCATCATGGGGGTGTCGCAATACTTGAAGGAAAAGAACCCGGACGTTCAGATCATTGGCGCACAACCGGAGGAAGGTTCGCAGATTCCCGGCATTCGCAAATGGCCCGAGGCCTATTTGCCGAAAATCTTCGATCGCAGCCGCGTCGACCAGGTCGAGAATGTCAGCCAGGCGGCTGCTGAACACATGGCTCGCCGCATGGCGGTCGAGGAAGGCATTTTCGCCGGCATTTCAGCAGCCGGTGCCTGCGAAGTGGCGCTGCGAGTGTCACAGGCCACGCAGAATGCGGTGATTGTCTTCATCGTTTGCGACCGCGGAGACCGCTACCTGTCCACTGGCGTGTTCCCTGCCTGATCGGCCGTATCGGGCATACAAACGACAAGGGCCGGCAATTTGCCGGCCCTTGTCGTTTGAGTCATTGACGACCCATGCCCTGAGAGGGGGTTACTGGCCCGGAGGCTTGGGTTTGAATTGCTTGTCGCTGATTCGGAATTTTTCCCGACGGTCACCCATCAGGATGCGCAATTCCCTGATCGACAGGTCGCTTACCTCATGCATGCGAATCAGCAGTGAAGCGCCGACCGGCAATCGCCGATGCCGGATCTTGCTGATCACTGGGGGTGCTACCTCGAGTGCCCGCGAAAGTGCCGCGTCGTTCTTCAAATGCAACTTTTCGATCAGTGAGTCGAGCAGATTGTTAGGATCGTAGGCTACCTGATCGGCAAGGCGGTTGCTGTCTGGATTGTCAAACTGAGTCGTCATTTGCTTGATCGTTCCCAAGTTGCAAATCGTGGATCAATTGCGCCGGCTGGTGCCCCCGATCAAGACGTCCGGCGTCCTCATCCTGGTCTCCCGTCCAACCGTCGCAGCGGCTGTTAGAGCTTGTTCTTAATATGCTAAGAAATTCTATTGGGTGTTAGTAACAAAGTAAAATAATTTTTGCAAAATGCTTAACATTCAATCCGCTACGACTCTTTGATGCCTCGGATAACACCATGATTTGTATAGGATAAATTCAGGGACACGCAGACGTTTGATTCAGTGGGTGCAGAAATGTTAACTTTCAGTTCGTAAATTTCTTTTTGACAACTTTATTGTAGTAAAGTAAGTGCAACGCCGCATTGATGTGACGCAATATCGGTACCGTTTTTTGCATTTTGCTAAATCTGTTCTTGCTTATCGGAGTGGCCAAATTTGAAAAAGGTTTCCCGGCCGGGGGGGCGGTACCGGCAAGCATTTTGGTTCGCAAATGCGGCCGACCGAACGGGGCGGCGGAGAGGGGAAAGGGGAAGGAGAGAACGCGGCGAGGGCAGAGGAAGCCGCTATTCTAGAGAAAGCGATTGCGTCAGTCGGTACTGCCGTCGCAGGGCAGTTCAGTAGCCTGCAGTGCTCGCCATCCGTCAAGTCCCAGGTTTCTCAGGGTAGCGAGATTGCGTTGCACGATCTCTTCAGTATCGGGATAAGCGGCGACGCCTCGCTCGATGCTCGACTCCCGCAGTAAATGCAGCATGGGAAA
>JAIXTG010000013.1 GCA_027484285.1 Oxalobacteraceae bacterium
GCAGGACTGCGCCGCGCAGCGCGGCCGGTGCTCGCAAGACGGCCGCCTCCAAGACGGCTTCCGGCAGGACGGCCTCCGGAAAAACGACCACGGCCCGCAAGCGCTCGAGCAGAAGCTGAGGCGGAGGTTGAAACGCGCTAGCTGCGCGCCGCGCGCTTCAGGGCGCGCATCAGGTTGCCGAGCAGGGGCAGCTTTTCGTACAGTTCTTCGGCAGCGTCCCAGTAGTCCCGATGAAATTCCACCCGGCCGTCCGGTGCAAAGCGGACGTGGGATGCGCCGCGAATGCACTGCTCGTCGCGCGCAAAGCGCTTCATCCGGAACCGGAAATCCCAGGTCAGGAACGCCTGCTCGCCCTGCAGCACGCTGCCGGTGACCACGAAGCGCGGCGCATCCACCTGGGTGAACATGTGGCGGAAGATGCGGGTGATCGGGTCAATGCCGCGCACCTCGTTGAACGGATCCTTGAAATACGCGTCTTCGGTGTACACCTCGCCCAGGCGGCCGACATTGCCGGGATCGATGCCCTGGAAATAGCCGATCAGCCGCGCGAGGCTTGCATCATGGTTCACAGGCCGGTCACCTTGTGGATCAGGGAGAAGTACCAGCGATACGGCAGCAGTCGCGCAAATCGCAGCCAATTGGTAAATCGCCGCGGGAAATGGATGTGGAAGCGCCCGCGCCGGATGCCGTCCAGAATTTCCTCGGCCGCTCGGCCGGCACTGATCAGGCCCGGCATCGCAAAATTGTTCTGCGCCGTGGCCGGCGTCTCCACAAAGCCGGGATTGATCAGGTAAACGCCGATGTTGCGCGGGCTCAGGTCGAAGTACAGCGACTCGCACAAATTGATCAGCGCCGCCTTGGTCGGCCCATATACCAGCGCCTTCGGCAGGCCGGAAAGACCGGCCACCGACGAGACGATGCCCACGCCGCCTTGGCCCTGTTGCAGCAGGGTGGGCAGCACGGAGTCGAGGCAGTGGAATACGCCGCGCAGATTGACATCCAGCGTCTGGTTCACCACGGCCATGTCAAACGTCTCGGCACGCATTTCCACATAGGCACCGGCCACGACCAGCACCAGGTCGACGCCCTGCCATGCCTCCAGCAGCCGGTCGCGTGCCTGCTGTACCTGTGCGTGAACCGTAGTGTCGAGCGGCAGCACCAGCGCGCGCGGGTGTCCGCCGGCGACTTCGTCCAGCAGCGCCGCCTTGCGGGCCGACAGCGCAACCAGCGCCCCGCGCTCGAGCAGCAGCTTCGCGGTTTCCGCGCCGATGCCGGTCGAGGCGCCGATCACCCAGACGCGCAGCCCCTGCCAGTCGGGTACCGGCGGATTCATGCTGCGTCGGCGACCGCGGGCGGGCAGGCCCGGCGCGCGCTGGTCTTGCGGTGACTGCAGGTACATCATCCGCCGGCCCTCTTGCGGAAGAACAGCGTCACTTCGCCGAGGCGGAAACCGAACTTGCTCATCACTGCGCGGTTGAGCATGACCTCGTCATCCATCAGGTACATCCAGTCGTCGAAATTGACCTGGTACACCTTGCCGTCCACCGGAAGCGACAGCACATATTTCCAGTTGAACGCGTTGCCGCCGGTCTCGCCGCTGGCTTCACCGACCACGTCATCGGCCGTGCCCACGTAGCGGTTTTCGCCGACTTTCTTCAGCGTCCAGACGCGTTTCTGCTTGGTGCCGTCGGAATACGTGAAATCCTCGTCCAGCACGCCGGTGTCGCCGTCCCAGCGGCAGCGCATCACCACCGTGAAGCGCTTGATCACCTTGCCCGACCGGTCCTGGAACATGCCCCAGGCATCCACCGTGCCGTTGAAATAGGTTTTCAGGTCGAGCTTCGGCTGCTCGGCCGCATAGTCAGAAGGTCGCATGGTCGTCCCGCACGCCGCCAGCAGCAGCGCAGCGGCAAACAGCGAGGCCCGCCTTAGCCATTGATTCATGTCGGTTCATCCTTGTTTTCCTAAACATCATTAAGCCGCGACCGCCACAGCAGCCATGCCGCGGCAAGCTTCAATCCGCAGGGCAGCAGCGCGTACGCCGCTGTCAGCGCCTGCAGCCCTTCCGTGTCCCGGGTCCCGGGCGCATAGCCCAGTGCCTCCAGCAGCGGCAGCGCGATGCCGGCCGCCAGTGCGAGATTCATCTTGGTCATCCAGCTCCACAGCCCGAAGTACGAGCCTTCGCGCTCGCCGTGGTGGCCGGCGGCCGTGATCACGCCGGCCAGCAGTGCCGGCGGCAGCGCGAGATCGGCCCCGAGCGCCGCACCGGATAGCACGCAGATTAGTGCGAAGCCGGCCAGCGCACCGGCCTCCAGCTGCGCCGTCCAGACGAAAGTGGCGATCGCCAGCAGCATGCCGACCAGCCAGGCGCTCGCCTCGCCGATGCGTGAGGCCAGTCGCGACCACAGCGGCAGCGCAGCCGCAGCCGCCACGAAATACAGCACCAGGAACAGCGGCGCATAGCGCGGCAGTTGCAGCCGGTCGGAGGCAAAGAACAGGAACAGCGTGGCCGGTATCGCGGCCGCCGTGCCGTTGATGGCATACACCATCAGCAGGCGCCGGAAGCGTGCATCGCGCAGCGGCAGCAGCCAGTGGGCGCCGGCCAGTTCCTGCGCCGCGCGAAACGGCTGCGGCGCGTGCCGCACCAGCACCAGCACGGCAACCAGCAGCAGCAGCACGAAAGCCAGCGACAGCCCGCTCAGCCCGACCGCCACCGGCAGCGCGGCCGCCAGCACCACGCCGGCCAGTGCAAAGCCTTCGCGCGTCGCCGTCAGCCGCGCCCGTTCCCCGCGCTGCGGCGCGAGATGGGCGCCCCAGCTGTTGTGCGCAATCGTTGCCACCGAAAAACCGAGGTAGACCAGCACCAGGCTGGCGCCGAACCAGAATCCGGTCGCCATCGGACCGATCGCCGGCGGATGCATCAGTGCCAGGTAGCCGCACAGCAGCAGCGGCACCGACAGCAGCACGAAGCCGGCGTAGCCGCGCTGGCTGCGGGAGGCGTCCATCCAGCGGCCAATCAGCGGATCAATGAATGCATCCAGCACGCGTGCGGCGAGCAGGATGGTGCCCACCAGCGTCAGCGGCATGCCCAGTACTGCCGAGTACAGCTGCGGCACCTGCACGTACACGGGCAGGGCCACCAGCGCGAGCGGCAGCCCGAACAGCCCGTAGGCCATCAGTTGGCGGCTAGACAGCGTCATCATTTGCCCAGCAGTGAGGCACGCAGCTTCGGTGCGCTGGTTTTGGGGTGGAGCCAGATGGCGAAGAATGCCGCTCCGAATTCAGGATCGGCGACTTCCCCGATACGCTGGCCATCGCGATAGAACTGCATGGGCTGCCCCGGCCGGTAGACCCCGGCCAGCCGGGTGCCATCGGCCACGTCGGGGAAGGTGGCACGCATCGCCGACCGCCACGCCTCATGCTGGGCCGCGCTGCCAATGCCGATCTTTTTCATTTCATCCACGCTCGCGTCGGCGATCTTGCTGCCGACCAGCGAGCGCGCATAGGTCAGTTCCAGTACCAGCGGCGCACCGCGCCAGTCATCGCCGATAGCGGTGCTGCGCTCTGCCCAGAGCGCAGCGTCATAAATCTTCAGCCCGAACCAGCGGAAACTGCCGCTGCCGACCACGACCGCATCGCGCAGCGCGGCACCGATGTGAGACGGCGCGCCCTGTGCCGATACTGCCGGCGGCAGCAGCATGCACGTGAATGCGACGGCTAACAGCCACCGGAGCAGCATGGTTCATCCTCCTCACTGTTTCACCAGCGTGAACTGCATCAGGTCGATGCTGCCGGCCCGGAAGCCTGCCTCGCAGTAGGCGAGGTAGAACTGCCAGGTACGGACAAAGCCTTCGTCGAAGCCCTGCGCGCGCACTTCATCCAGCCGGTGGTTGAATTCGTGATGCCATTCGGCCAGCGTGCGCGCGTAGTCGAGGCCGAACGCCAGTTCGTCGGCGACGGCCAGCCCGTGGCGGTTCGCATGCGCACGGAACGCCGCAGGCGATGGCAGCATGCCGCCCGGGAAAATGTATTGCTGAATGAAGTCGGTGCCCTTGCGATAGCGGTCGAACAGCTGGTCATCGATCGTGATGGTCTGGATGCATGCCCGGCCGCCCTGCCTGAGCCGCTGCGCGATGCAAGCGAAATAGCTGTCCCAGTATTCCTCTCCGACCGCTTCGAACATTTCGATCGATGCAATGCCGTCGAACTCCCCGCGCACGTCGCGGTAATCCTGCAGCCGCAGGTCGGCCTGCTTGTCGAGGCCGGCCATCAGCAGCCGCTGCTGGGCGAAATCCAGCTGCTCGGTCGACAGCGTCAGGCCGGTCAGCTGCATGCCTGTGCGGGTGGCCAGCTCGGCAAAGCCGCCCCAGCCGCAGCCGATTTCGAGGATGCGGCCGCCGGGCGCGAGCTGCAGCTGCTCGAGGATGCGCGCATATTTCGCGTGCTGCGCCTGCTGCAGCGACAGGTCCGGATCGGTGAACAGCGCGCTCGAATAGGTCATCGACGGATCGAGCCAGAGCCGGTAGAAGCGGTTGCCGATGTCGTAGTGCGCGTGGATGTTGCGGCGGCTGCCGGACTTCGAATTGCGGTTGAACAGGTGGCGCAGGCGGTACAGCAGGCTGCCCCACCAGCTGCCGTAGATTGCCTGCTCGAGTGCGTGCCGGTTGCGGATGAACACCTGCAGCAGCGCCGCCAGGTCATCGGTCTGCCAGTGGCCGGCGATATAGCTTTCGGCAAAGCCGATGTCGCCCGACTTCAGCGCGGCGCCGCAGGGTTCCCAGTTCTTCAGTACCAGCGAGGCGGCCGGGCTCGCGCCGGCATGGCCGAATACCAGGGTGGTGCCGTCCGGGCAGGTAACGCGCAGCAGGCCGTGTTCCAGCCGGCGCAGCATCTGCAGCACGAGGCGCGCTTGCGCGGGTATCGCTGTCGAGCTCAGGTAGCTGTCGGCGACCTGTTGGTCGAGCTGTACGTTGGCGGTCAGGGGCTTGTTCATCGGCTCACGGTATGGGTCGGTGGCAAGGGCTTGCTGAAAAAAGGCACGCGCTTGGCGAACAGTTTCAGCGCTTGCCAGTGGATACGGGCGATGACGCCCAGCGTCATCATTGGGTGCTGCAGGAATGCGCGCAAGGCAGTGGCGTCGCGCAGCGGTTGCAGCGAACCGGACACGCTGGTCAGCAGCAGCGGACCCTGCGCGTCGTGGTAGTCGATGCGCGCGACGATGCGTTCGATGTCGGCATCGCCGACGCGCTGCGTGGTGCGCATGAAGCGAAAACGGTAGCTGCCTTCAACGGCGCAGAAAGGCGATACATGAAACACCTTGCGCGCCGCCAGCGTCTGTCCCCAGGCGAGCTGCGTGCCGGTGTCGAGCAGGTAGCAGTGGCGCTCGCCGAAGGTATTGTTCACCTCGCAGACGATCGCGCGCAGCGCGCCGTCTTTCCGGTGGCAGAACCAGAAAGAGACAGGATTAAATACATAGCCGAGCACGCGCGGGAAGGTCTGCAGCCAGATCTCCCCGTCGGCATCGGCAACGCCTTCGGCTTGCAGCAGGCGATCAATCCAGTCGAGCAGCGGCGACTGGCCGTCGCCATGGTCGCGGTCATGGAAGGACAGCAGGTTGATGCGGTTGCGCGAGCACAGGCGGCTGCCGAGGCCGGCATTCCCCAGCGTGCGCAGCGGCAGCATCAGCGTGAACACGCCATAGCTGAAGGTGTTGGCCGCCGGCCGCAGCCGGCTGTGGCGGACGAGGCCGGTGCTGATCAGTGGCGTGGCCGTCCCGGATGGCATCCTGCGCTCCTCAGGCGGCCTGGCGCGGCTGCGCCGTCGCCAGGCGCTCTATCGCGGCCGCGACCGACAGCCCGGACTTCAGTCCGTCTTCATGGAAACCATAGCCGGTCCAGGCACCGGCGAACCAGGTGTTGCGCTCGCCCTGGATTTCCGGCAGCGCGCGCTGCGCGGCAATTGCCGGCCCGTCGAACACCGGATGTGCATAGTCGAAACGGCCCAGCACCTTGGCCGGGTCAAGCTCGCTGACAGGATTCAGCGACACGATCACCGGCGTGGCCACGGGAAGCGGCTGCAATTTGTTGAGCAGGTAGTGCACGCACACGCGCGGCTCGGCGCTGCCGGCACTTTCGTAATTCCATGCCGACCAGGCCTTCTTGCGCTGCGGCAGGCAGCGGGCATCGGTGTGCAGCACCGCATGATTGGGCTGGTAAGACACTGCCGACAGGATCCGCCGCTCGTCGGCGCTTGCATCCGCGAGCAGCGCCAGTGCCTGGTCGCTGTGGGTGGCCAGCACCACCTGGTCATACATCAGGCCGCCCAGCGCCGAATCAACGCGCACTTGCCGCAGCGCGCCGATGTCCATCCGCGTGACGGCCTTCACGGGCGTGGCCAGATACTTGTGCGTGATCGCGGCCAGCATTTTCTGCACATAGTGGCGTGCTCCGCCAGTGACGGTGTGCCACTGCGGACGGTCGCTCACCTGGATCAGGCCGTGGTTATGGCAGAAGCGCACAAAGGTGGCCAGCGGGAAGGCCAGCATCTGTTCGGTGGGGCAGGACCAGATGCATCCGGCCATCGGCAGCAGGTACCAGTCGCGGAACTCGGGGCCGTAGCCGCGCTGCGCGAGGAAGTCGCCGAGCGGCATTTCTTCCATCGCGCCCGGCTGCAGCGCCATCTGCGTGGTTTCGCGATTGAAACGGAGAATGTCGCGCAGCATGCGCAGGAAGCGCGGCCGCAACAGATTGCGCCGCTGCGCAAAGACGGTATCGAGGTTGCTGCC
This sequence comes from Oxalobacteraceae bacterium, assembly GCA_027484285.1. Classification (GTDB taxonomy): domain Bacteria; phylum Pseudomonadota; class Gammaproteobacteria; order Burkholderiales; family Burkholderiaceae_D; genus Pernthalerella. The sequence continues at coordinate 6,785 of JAIXTG010000013.1, forward strand.
CGCCCATTCCAGCATCGGTGCGCCCGGCCGGTCGGACAGCGGCAGCTTGACGGCGAACGACATGTCGCTGGCCGTGGTGTGTACCTGCAGTTCGTCGAACAGCCTGACCAGGTTGGGATAAGTACGGTGGTTGAATACGAGGAAGCCGGTGTCCACGCCAAAGCGCTGGCCATCGATGTCGACGTCCACGGTATTGGTGTGTCCGCCGAAATAGGCGCCTGCTTCGTAGAGGGATACCTCGTGGCCAGAGCGCGCCAGTTCCCAGGCGGCCGATAGCCCGGAGATGCCGGCGCCGATCACTGCAATTTTCATCGATGGTCCTGGCGTGGACTCCCGTGTGTCGAATAAAAGGGCTGCGGCGCCCGTCGGAGAGAAATACGGGTTGGGGGAAGATCGCCCCGACATGCCACCGGCAATTCATGCCGGGAGGCACCGCAGCTGAAACCGAATTGTTTGCTGGCCGCCATTTCCGGCGCCGGCATGAGTCACCTACTGTGCGGGCGCGGCCAGCGCCTGCTCGATCGCGGCAACGAAGCTTTTGCTGTCCGGACGGGTCAGGCTGTTGTAGCTGCCGACCAGCTTGCCGTCGCGTCCGATCACGTATTTGTAAAAATTCCAGCCAGGTTCCTTGGCGCCCGCTTTCATCAGCGCCGAGAACAGCGGATTGGCATCGCGGCCTGCCACTGAGCTCTTGGCGAACATCGGGAATTTCACGCCGTACGTGTTGAAACAGAAATCCGC
>JAIXTG010000022.1 GCA_027484285.1 Oxalobacteraceae bacterium
CATGCCGTCGAGCACGGCGAGTTCACCATGCATTACCAGCCGCGGGTGGATGCGCGCAGCGGCCGGCTGACCAGTTTCGAGGCGCTGATCCGCTGGCAGCATCCGGAGCGCGGCCTCGTTTCGCCCGGCGAGTTCATCGGCCTCGCGGAGGACACCGGGCTGGTGGTGCCCATCGGTGACTGGGTCATCCACGAAGTGATTGCGCAGCTTGCCGCCTGGAAGGCCGCCGGCGAGCAGCCGGTGCCGGTGTCGGTGAATGTGTCCCCGCTGCAGCTTCGGCATGCGCAGGTGGCCGAACGCTTTATCGCCTTGCTGCGCGAGTACGCTGTGGCCCCGTCGCTGCTGGAGGTTGAAGTCACCGAGTCGGCCGTGGTCGACCGCAGCGCGGGCGTGATGGCGCAGCTCGATGCGCTGCGCGAGGGCGGCATCCGGCTGATGATCGATGATTTCGGCGCCGGCCATTCTTCGCTTGCACAGTTGCACCGGCTGGATGTGGATGTGCTGAAGGTCGATCGCGGCTTCACGACGGCGCTGTCCGAGGACGCGGCAGGACTGTCCAACACGGAGGGGGAACTGCTGTATCGCGCGATCCTGTCGATGGCCGAGGCGCTCGACATGAAGGTGGTGGCCGAAGGTGTCGAGACCTTGCCGCAGCTGCGCCTGCTGCGCGCGATGGGATGCGACGAACTGCAGGGCTTCCTGATTTCCCGGCCGCTGCCGGCCGCGCAGGTGCCCGACCTGCTGCGCCAGCCGGTATTGCCGCCGTTCGACCGGCTCGACCGGCTCGCGACAGCCTAGCGCTGCGCTGCCGCCTCAGCGGTGGTGCCAGCGATCGCGGTCATGGCCGTGGTGACCATGGTGGCCATGGTGACCGTGATGGCCGCGCGGCCCGTGGTCGTAATGCCGGTAGTAGTGCTGTGGCTGGGGCCAGTAGCCGGGCGGCGGACCGTAGTGCACCGGCGGTGCCGGGTAGACGACCACCGGCGGCGCCCACTGGCGTGCATAACCGTACGGCGGGGGCGGCGGTGCATAGCCGACCACCGGCGGCGGCGCTACCAGCACTGGCGGCGCGTAGCCGCCGTAGTGAACGCTGACGGACGATGACGAATGGCCATGGGAGCCGATCTGGCTGCCGATGATGGCGCCGACGACTGCGCCGGCCAGCACTTCGCCGCCGTTGGCGGACGCACTGCCGGCGGTGGCAGCCAGCAGCGCTAACGCGGCAATCTTCAGTTTCATCCCGTACCCCTTGTCGACCAGTGATGCGCCGAGTATACGGCGCGCCGATCTTCTCAAAAGCGCGAAATTGTGAGCAGCTGTAATTGCGCGGCGTCATGCGTTCAGCTGCCGACCGGGCACAGCAGGCGGTAGTCGAAGGACCAGTGGCGCTGCACTTCCGCACGCACCTGCGCCGCATCCGGATGGGCCGGATTCAGCAATATCACCGCCGATTCCGGCACGACCGCCGACGGTACCGCCATCACTGCCGAGGCCTGCGATTCCAGCCATTGCTGGCCGATGTCGACGGTCGGTGCGTTTTGCGTCTTCGCGTCCCAGCCGGGCGGCAGTTCGCTGGCGCGCAACTGCCGGCGCGCCTGCCATACCGGATCCGGCAGGTCGACCGCCACCAGGCAGCGGTGCAGCTGCAGACTGCCGGCATCGAGGTGGACCAGGGTTTCCAGGCAGGCGAGCGCGGGCGTGTCGGCACAGTAGACGACCGCGGTGCCGGCGCGGTTCCAGCGGGCGCCGCCGGCGCTGGCATCGCTGCCGGACAGGTCATCGGCAGCGCAGTGCGGCGTGTGGGTGGCGATGCGCCAGACGCGCATGGGAAGGGCTCCGTCAGTCGGCGAGATGACCAGTGTAGAACGGCAGGGCGCCACGGCTGCCGCCGGGCGCGGAGTTCCGTTACTGCATTTGCGCTGGATCGGCTCAGGGCGGGATCAGGCAGGAGGCGGTGCCTGTTTCCGGTTTGCACAGGGCGACCGGCAGCGACTGTTCGCCTGCCGCTCCGATGCCGCGATCATGGCCGAGGCGCGCGAACGGATTCGATATGCCGCAGCTTGCGATGATGGCCGAGCCGGTAGAAGCGGCGCAGCTCGGCCAGGGTCTCGACGCGCGACGTCGATAGCGAGGAGGTCAGCTGGCGTGCGATGCGGCGGCAGAACCGGGCTGCATGGTCGTTCGCGGCAAAGTACAGCCGGCGCCGCTCCGGCGTCAGGTCGGCATGCAGGCGGAAGCGCTCGAACAGCAGCGGGTGGAGTTCGGTCGGGAAGCGGTGCGGATGCTGGCGCCTGAGCAGCCACAGGCTGCTCACGTATTTGTCGATCTCGGCCTGCAGTTCGAGCTCGTGCAGGGTGACCGGCCGGCCGTGGCCGGCGTTCCATGCGAGATAGTGGAAATGGCTGACGCCCTCGAGTGCAGTCCAGTAGTCGCCGATGTTGTCGCCGCTGAGTGCACTGAACGGATTGGCCTGTGCCAGCCGGTCGAGCATTGCGCCGTCGAGGAAGACGCCGACCCGCAGGCCTTCCTCGTCATGCGCCACCAGCACCTGCTCGTCGGCGCACGCGGCGCGATGCGCGGCGGGAAGCTGTTCACGCTCGGTAATCAGGAAGTGGGTGATGTCCAGCGCCAGCGGCACGTCATAAATGGCGGCCAGCATGTGCTGCAGGGATTTCAGCAGGGACAGGGGATGCTGCATCGTGCACGTCGCCCTCGGCTTCCGGTGCATTCCATCTGACCAGAAATCTCTGCCGGCATCAAGCCGCGCGGCGCTTGCCTGCTCAGAACTCCCGGATCGGCTGCGGCCACGCAAAGCGGCCGTGCTCCCACTGGCCTTCGAGCGTGGCGCGCCCCTCGCCCGATACCAGCCGGCCGAGGCCATGCCGGACGCCATCGACGAAATGGCCGGTGTAGCGGTCGCCGTTGGCATGGACGAAGCGGCCGACACCGGTGATGCGGTCATCGCGGAACTGCCCGCTGTACTGGCCGCCGCCGGCGAAAGTGAGGATGCCGCTGCCATGGCGGCGGCCTTCTTCGAACTGTCCTTCATAGCGGTCGCCATTCGGGAACAGCAGCGTGCCCTGTCCGTGGATCCGGTTGTTCCTGAATTCCCCGATATAGCGCCGGCCGTCGGCGTAATCGACGGTCGCGCTGCCGACCACCTGGCCGTTGCGGAAGCGGCCGGTCAGGCGATCGCCGCTGGCAAAGCCGAAACTGGCCAGCGTCGGCCCGGCGCTCGCCTCCGCACCCGCCGGTGCCTGCGCGCGCGCCCAGTTCAGGCGGTCCCGCAGCGGGCTGCAGCCGGCCAGTGCAACGGCCATGCAAACAATAAACAAACGGGTGGGGGTCATGGTGGCGGCAATCGAATTGACTTCTCACGTACATCGGCGCCGGCCGCCGCTTCTTGAGGCGGGTACTGATCAAGGTCAGGCGCAGGGCAGGCAACCCAGCTTGCCGGCAAGGCATCTCAGGCCGCATCGCCAGCATTGGCCGGCGTTTTCGCGATGCATAAGCGTTTCTGAAACTTCGGTGAAGAAGAATTGATTTTTCCTGATTCCGACCGGCCGGTACATTCGGCACCTGTCGAGTTTCGTCCCTACCCACCTACGGAGATTCACTATGCTTCAGCGCGTCGTACCTGCGAAATGCGCCTTCCCGGATCACCTGGACATCGCCCAGGCAGACCCCGACCTCTGGTCGGCCATCCGCCAGGAAGCCGGACGGCAGGAGGCGCATATCGAGCTGATCGCCTCCGAGAATTACACCAGCCCGGCCGTCATGCAGGCGCAGGGATCGGTGCTGACGAACAAATATGCCGAGGGTTATCCCGGCAAGCGCTACTACGGCGGCTGCGAATATGTCGATATCGTCGAGCAGCTGGCGATCGACCGCCTGAAGCAGCTGTACGGCGCCAGTTTCGCCAATGTGCAGCCGAACTCGGGCTCGCAGGCCAACCAGGCGGTCTTCCTCGCGCTGCTCAAGCCGGGCGACACCATCATGGGCATGTCGCTGGCCGAGGGCGGCCACCTGACGCACGGCATGCACCTGAACATGTCGGGCAAGTGGTTCAA
>JAIXTG010000072.1 GCA_027484285.1 Oxalobacteraceae bacterium
CTGCCGTCGCTGTCGCAAGCGGCGATCGTTACCGACACCGAGGGTCTGGACGCCGGCACGGTGACGGTGACGGTCGGCGACCACCCGATGCCGGTCTATCGTGCACAGCCGGCCGGCAAGAAGAATCTGCCGGTGGTACTGGTGGTGTCCGAGATTTTCGGCGTGCACCAGTACATTGCCGATGTCGCGCGCCGTTTCGCAAAGCAGGGCTACCTCGCGCTTGCGCCCGACCTGTTCGGACGGCAGGGCGATCCGTCGACGTTCACTTCCATCCCGGACCTGCTGAAGCAACTGGTGTCCCGGGTGCCGGACGCGCAGGTGATGCAGGACCTCGACGCCTGTGTCGCCTGGGCCGGCCGCCATACTGGTGACGCCTCGCGGCTGGGCATCACCGGTTTCTGCTGGGGCGGTCGGATCAGCTGGCTGTATGCGGCGCACAATCCGCGGCTGAAGGCCGGCGTCGCCTGGTACGGGCGCCTGAACGGGGACCGCAATCCGCTGCAGCCGACCTATCCGGTCGATCTCGCGCCCGCGCTGAAGGTGCCGGTGCTCGGCCTCTATGGCGGGCGGGACGATGGCATACCGCTGGCTTCGGTGGACGCAATGCGCAACGCGCTGGCGAAGGGGAGCAGCGGCTCGGACATCGTCGTTTATCCAGAGGCCGGCCATGCCTTCCATGCAGACTACCGGCCGAGCTATCTCGCGGCAGCTGCGGGGGATGGCTGGCAGCGCTGCCTCCAGTGGCTGCGCCGGCACGGGGCCTGACGCGGCGCGCTGCGTCGTTCGACGGATTGCCGGCCCGCGGACTGGCATGCTTTAATCGCGACGCCTTTACAATATCGGGTTTTCGCGCGCCGGCCAGGCGTGCGGGCCACTCCGGGAATAACAAATTAACACCACGCTGTCATCCATCCTGCTCGCTACCGCACTGGGCGGAGTGCTGAGCATTTCGGCCGCCGCCCTGCTGTCCTACGGCCTGCTGTCGCGCATGGTCGAGCGGATGGTCAGCCTGTCGGTGGGATTCCTGCTGTCGACCTCGCTGCTGCATGCGCTGCCCGAAGCCTTCGAATCCGACGCCGACGCGCATGTGCTGTTTGCCACCCTGCTGGCCGGGCTGCTGGGCTTCTTCCTGCTGGAGAAGCTTGCGATCCTGCGCCATTCGCATCATTACGAAGGCGATGGGCACGGGCATGAGCACGGGCATGACGCGCATGAGGCCGGCAAGGCCGGCTGGATGATCCTGGTCGGCGACAGCCTGCACAATTTCACCGACGGCGTGCTGATCGCCGCCGCCTTCCTCGCCGACCCGAAGCTCGGCGTCATCACCGCGCTGGCCATCATCGCGCATGAAATACCGCAGGAGATCGGCGACTTCATCGTGCTGCTCAACGCCGGGCTGTCGAAGACGCGCGCTTATGTGTACAACCTGATCTGCAGCCTGATGGGCGTAGTCGGCGGCGTGGTCGGCTATGTCGCGCTGAAGCAGGGGCTGCACCTGGTGCCGTATGTGCTGGTGCTGGCCTCGTCAGGCTTCATCTACATCGCGGTCAGCGACCTGATGCCGCAGATGCAGCGCCGGGCGACCTGGCGCGAGACCGTGCCGCAGGTGATCCTGATTGCGGTCGGCGTCGGCATCGTCCTGCTGCTGACCAAGCAGTTCCACGTCCACTGACCGGCAGGGCCGGGCAACGGCCCCGCCTGCCGCCGAATCTCAGGCAACGCCGGTGGCTACCGGCCGCGCAGGATCGGCGCTCCACTCGCTCCACGACCCCGGATACAGGGCTGCACCCGGCAGGTTCGCGATTTCCATCGCCAGCAGGTTGTGGCAGGCCGAGATGCCGGAGCCGCATTGCGCGATCGTTGTTTCCGGATGGCTGGCAAGGGCGGCGAATTCTGCGCGCAGCGCGGCGGCCGGCTTGAAGCAGCCATCGGGGCCGAGGTTGTCCTTGAACGGCCGGTTTTTCGCGCCCGGTATGTGGCCGGCGACCGGGTCGATGACTTCATTCTCCCCGCGGAAGCGGTCTGCCGCGCGCGCATCGAGCACCGTCTGCGTGCCGGCCGACAGGCTGGCCAGCACCTCGTCCGCACTGACCGACCGCACCAGCGATGGCTGCAGCGTGATCGATCCGCGCGGGCGGCCGACCACTTCGGTCGTCAGCGCGCCGCCCTCCGCCAGCCAGGCCGGCAGCCCGCCGTCGAGCACCGCGACGCCGTGGTGGCCGACCCAGCGCAGCATCCACCACAGCCGCGACGCGAACATGCCGCCGTGCGCGTCATAGGCGATCACCTGCGAGTTCGGATAGACGCCGAAATTGCGCAGCGTTTCGATGAAGGCTTGCGGCGCAGGCAGCGGGTGGCGGCCGCGGAACTCGCCGTTCGGGCCGGGCGACTTGTCGGACAGATGGCGATCCGGATCCGCATGCTGCGCGCCGGGGATGTGGCCTGCGGCAAACGCCAGCGCGCCCGCCGCCGGGTCCGTCAGTTCGGCTCGGCAGTCGAGGATGACGAAGCCGGGATTGTCGAGATGCTGCTTCAATTCGGCAGCGGTGATCAGTGTGGTGAACGGCATCAGCAGGTCTCCTGGTCATTATTGTGAGGAAGCTTTACTGCTACTGCTGCGGGCATTATAGAAGGTCGCGGCCACGCCGCTGGCGAGGATGATGGCAATGCCCGTCCAGCCCCAGGGGTCGAGCCGGTCACCCCAGATCAGGATGCCCCACAGGCTGGAAAACACGATGCCGGTGTACTGCAGGTTGGCGGTGACCAGCATGGCGCCGTAGCGGTAGGCACGGGTCATTGCCATCTGCGCGATGGTGGCGGTCAGGCCGATCGACAGCAGGAGCACGGCATCGGTGGCCGACAGGTCGTGCAGCATCTGCAGCCGGCCGCTGTGCAGCCAGCTGTCGGCAAGGCCGCTGATCAGGCCGGCGACCACGCCGCTGGCGGAGAAGTAGAACACGACCCGGTATTCCGGTTCACCGAGCTGGCCCAGCTTGCGCACCTGGATATAGGCCAGTGCGGACAAGAAGCCCGACACTAGCGCGGTGACGCCGCCGACCCATTGTTCGGCGTGGATGGTGGGCTTCAACAGGAGCGCGACGCCGACGAAACTCAAGCCGATCGCCGCTGCCAGCCCCCATTCGAAACGGCGGGTGCGATGCCACCAGCCGAGGGTGAACACGATCGCCGCGATCCAGATCGGCGCCATGTAATTGAGCGTCATGGCGGTTGCCAGCGGCAGCCGGCCGATGGCGAAGAACCAGAGCCACAGGGCAGTCACGCCGACGAAGCCGCGCCATGCGTGGTGCCACGGCAGCGCGGTCTTCAGCGACAGCCCGCGCATGCGGGTCAGGGCGTAGATGATCAGCATGCCGGTCGCGCCGCGACAGAGCACGATCTCGGAGGTCGACGAGGTTTCCGAGGCCAGCTTCACGCAGACGCCCATGATGGCGAACACGAAGCTGGCAAGCAGCATCCAGAGCGACTGCATCAGCGCCCCGAGCCGCTGCCGGCGCTCAGACCGCGATCTTGCTGCGGTACCACTCGTGGAAATGCTGCATGCCGTCTTCCATCGGCGACTGGTAGGGACCGACCTCGTTCTCGCCGCGGTCGAGCAGGATGCGCCGTCCGGCGTCCATCCGCAGCGCGATCTCGTCGTCCTCGACGCAGGTCTCCATGTAGGCGGCGCGCTCGGCCTCGACGAAGCCGCGCTCGAACAGCACGATCTCTTCCGGGTAGTAGAACTCGACCACGTTGACGGTCTTCCGCGGGCCCTTGGGCCACAGCGTCGACACCACCAGCACGTTCGGATACCACTCGACCATGATGTTCGGGTAGAGCGTCAGCCAGATCGCGCCGTGCGGCGGGACCTGTCCGTTGTTGAAGCGGAGTACCTCGTCATGCCATTTCTGGTAGACCGGCGAACCGGACTTCTTCAGCGCCGAATTCACGCCGACCGTCTGCACGCTGTAGCCTTCGCCGAGTTCCCAGCGCAGGTCGTTGCAGGTGACGAAGTTGCCGAGGCCCGGGTGGAAGGGCTCGACATGGTAGTCCTCGAGGTAGACCTCGATGAAGGTCTTCCAGTTGTAGTCGCACTCGTGCACCTCGACATGGTCGAGCATGTAGCCGTCGAAGTTCAGGTCCCGGGTGACCGACAGCTTCTTCAGGATGCCGGGCACGTCGACGCCATTGTTTTCGAACAGCAGGCCGTTCCAGTTCTGCAGCCCGTAGCGCGACAGGTTCAGGCACGGGGTTTCGCCGAAGTGCGGCGCCCCGATTAGCTCGCCCTTGAGGTCATAGGTCCAGCGGTGCAGCGGGCAGACGATATTGCTGGCGTTGCCGCGGCCGCTGAGCATCTTGGCCTGGCGATGCCGGCAGACGTTGGAAATGAGTTCAATCCCCTGCGGGTTGCGAACCAGCACGCGGCCGTCGTTCTCCCATGGCAGGGTGGAATAGTCACCGGCATTCGGGACCATCAGTTCATGGCCTGCATACCGCGGGCCTTGCTTGAACAGCAGTTGAGCTTCCTGTTTCAGCAGCGCTTCATCGAAATACACGCTGACAGGTAGTTGCGCGTTGGAGCGCGCGAGCCTTGAGAGACTGGCCAGATCGGACATCCCCACCCCCAAATTAATTTGCACCAACCTAAGAGAGAAAGAATCCGCAAACACCTGTGTTCAAACGATATGAAACGGTTATTTTTTGGACGAGGGCGGGATTATACCCCCCGGGGGTAGGGTGGGCTACCGGTAATTTTCTTTGCAGCCAGCCGGCCTTGACGGCCTTTGCCCATGCAGGCCGGGTTGTCGATTCGATATCGCGCACGACTGCCGGACCGTGCGGCAGGCAGTTTTGCGGTCAGGGCAACAAGTGATTGCACTAAAATAGGCGGTTCACTTGAATGACACACGCCATGCCGAAGAAAACCCCGTCAGAGCCGCCGGTCGCCTCGTTTGAAGAGGCGATGGACGAGCTGGAACAGCTGGTCGCCAAAATGGAGTCCGGAGAACTGCCGCTTGAAGCGTCGCTGGCCGCGTACCAGCGCGGTTCGGAACTCGTCAAATACTGCGCTGCCCAGCTGGACCGGGTCGAGAAGCAGGTCCGGGTGCTGGAAGGCGAAATGCTCCGGCCGCTGGAGGCCGACAGCGACGACGAGGAAGGCGACGAATGAGCATGGATTTTGCCGGCTGGTGCAAACAGGTCCAGTCGGACATGGAGCAGGTGCTCTCGAATCACCTGCCGGCGGCCTCCGAGCCCCCGGCCAAGCTGCATGCGGCGATGCGCTATGCGGTACTGGACGGCGGCAAGCGGGTGCGGCCGCTGCTGGTGTTTGCCGCGGGCCAGCTGTTCGACGCGCCGCGCGATGCGATGGAGCGGGCCGCAGCTGCGGTCGAGATGATCCACGCCTACTCGCTCGTGCACGACGACATGCCCTGCATGGACGATGACGACCTGCGGCGCGGCAAGCCGACAGTGCACCGGCAGTACGACGAGGCGACTGCCCTGCTGGTCGGCGATGCGCTGCAGGCCCAGGCCTTCGAGGTGCTGTCCGGTGGCGCACTGGAGGCTTCGCGCCGGGTCGCGATGCTCGCGCAGCTTGCGCAGGCGTCCGGTTCGCGCGGCATGTGCGGCGGACAGGCGATCGACCTGGACTCGGTCGGACTGGCGCTGGCGCTGCCCGAGCTGGAGCAGATGCATCGCCTGAAAACCGGCGCGCTGCTGCGCGCTTCGGTCATGCTGGGTGCAATGGCGGGCAAGGCGCTGCAGGACGC
>JAIXTG010000177.1 GCA_027484285.1 Oxalobacteraceae bacterium
GATGGCCTGCTCAAGCGCAGCGCCCGCTGGCTGTCGCAAAAATTGATGCGCGAGCTCGGCGTGATCGTGACCGGCGGCTCGACCAGTGTCCGGGACAGCTGGCTGCCGATGCGTGAGGCAGGTGCTGCGGCTCGTGCCCGCCTGGTCGCTGCAGCGGCCGCGGAATGGCGGGTGCCGGCGGTCGAATGCCATACGCAGGATGGCGAGGTGCTGCATCCCGATGGCCGACGTGCTGCGTATGGCGCGCTTGCCGCGCGTGCGGCTGCCATCGGCGATCAGCCGTTCGCATTGAAGGAGCCGCCGGAGTTCCGGCTGATCGGCCGGCCAACGGCGCGCGTGGATGCCGTTGCCAAATCCAACGGTAGTGCGGGCTTCGGCATGGATGTGCGCCCGCCCGGCATGCGTTACGCCATGGTGGCGATGTGTCCTGTATTCGGTGGCACGCTGGCCGGTTTCGATGCCGACTCCGTGCGCGGATTGCCCGGCGTAGTGAAACTCGTACCGCTGCCTGCGGACCGCTCCGGGGCGCAGGAGGCCGTCGCCATCGTCGCCGACACGCGCTGGCATGCGATGCGCGCCCTGCGGCAGCTGGACGTGCGCTGGAACGAGGGTCCCCAGGGGCGATTGTCCAGCGGCTCGGTCATGCAGGAACTGGCAGGCGCGCTCGACACCTCGGACGGTTTTACCTACTTTCGCCAGGGCGACATCAGTGCCGTCGGCAGTGCACGGCGAATCGAGGCGGAATACAGCGCTCCTTTCCTCGCCCATGCCGCGATGGAGCCGGTCAACTGCAGTGCCCAGTTCAGCGGCGGCAGGCTGCGGCTTTGGGTGCCCACCCAGGCGCCGTCGGTCGCAGTCGCTGCCGCAGCACGTGCCATCGGTATCGCCGAGCCGGCGGTCGAATTGCACCTGACCCTGCTGGGCGGCGGCTTCGGGCGCCGGCTCGATAGCGACATGGTTGTCCAGGTAGCCCGAATTGCACAGGCGCTCGACGGCGCGCCGGTTCAGCTGTTGTGGACCCGCGAGCAGGATCTGGCGCACGATTTCTATCGTCCCGCCAGCCTCGCGCGCCTGGCAGCGCATCTGGATAACCGGGGGCGCCTGCTCAGCTGGCAAGCGAAGTCCGTATCGGGCTCGCCTGTACAGCAGCTGACCTATCGCGCGTTCGGCCTGCCCATGGTGGGGCCGGACAAGGCGACCGTCGAAGGGCTGTTCGATCACCCCTATGACATCCCCCATCAGCAGGTGTCGCATGTGATCGTCGATTCCGCCGTACCGCTTGGCACCTGGCGCTCGGTCGGGCATTCGCAGAACGCGTTTTTCAAAGAGAGTTTCATCGACGAACTGGCTCATGCATCCGGTACCGATCCAGTGGTATTCCGCCGGCAGCTGCTGGTCAGCCATCCGCGGCACCGGGCCGTGCTGGATGCCGCGCTGCGGCTCGCCGGGCGTCCGGGCGCCGGCCGTGCGCACGGGGTGGCGCTGCACCAGTCATTCGGCAGTATCGTCGCGCAGGTGGCGGAGGTTTCTGTGGAAGGAAGCGTGATCCGGGTGCACAGGGTCAGTTGCGCCGTTGACTGCGGTATCGCTGTCAACCCCGACGGCGTGCGCCAGCAGATGGAATCGGCAATCGCGTTCGGGCTGGCGGCTGCGCTGAATGATGAAATAACACTGCTTGACGGGCGGGTGCAGCAATCGAATTTCCATGATTACCGCACGTTGCGCATGCGCGAGATGCCCGACGTTCAGGTGAGCATCCTGCCGAGCAGGCAGGCGCCCGAGGGCATCGGGGAGCCGGGTGTGCCGCCGGTGGCGCCGGCAGTCGCCAACGCGGTGTTTCGCCTGACAGGACAGCGGCTGCGCAGGCTGCCGTTGCGGCTGGCTCCCGCTGTCAGCTGAGCTCGTCCAGCTTCAGCCGCAAGTTGTACTCCTGCTGCCATTGCCGGCGCTCGGGCGTGCCGGCGGCCTCGCGGCGCAGTTCTTCGTCGCTGCGCACCAGTTGCGCCTCGAGCAGGCGCGCTACCTGCCTTGGCTCGGGCAGCATTGTGCCGTAGAAAGCGACCAGGTCGCCGCGCTGCATGAGTATGGTCGGGAAATTCTCCACATCGAAATCGCCCACCAGGTCAGCCTGGTCTTCGATGTCGATCCAGACGAACTGCTGCTCGGGAAACTGCTCGGCCAGCGCCTCGAAGCCTGCGCGATATTGTTTGCAGACATCGCACCAGCCTGCGCACAGGCAGGCGACGACCCATTTGCCCGCTTCAAGCGCGTTGGCAAGTGCAGAAAAATTTTCGGGTACGAGGAACAGTGATCGCATGCAAGGATTCTACCCGATGGCTCGCTTGGTAGAATGGCGGCCATGTCTGCTTCCCTGCCTGTCATCGTCGCCCTCGAAACCTCCACCGAGCTTGCCTCCGTCGCCGTATTGAGCGGCGGCCGGCTGGTCGTGCGCGAGTCGCGCGGCATCCAGACCCATTCCGCGACCGTGCTGCCGATGCTGCAGGCATCGCTGGCCGAGGCCGGCCTGGTTCTCGCCGACTGCGACGCGCTGGCCTATGGCTGCGGCCCCGGCGCCTTCACCGGCGTACGCACGGCATGCGGCCTGGTGCAGGGACTGGCCACCGGCGCCTCGCGGCGCGTGGTGCCCGTGGTCACGCTGCTTGCAATGGCCGATGCAGCGCGTGCGGCTGGCGCAGGCGACGACGTGCTGGCAGTACTCGATGCCCGCATGGGCGAGGTTTACTGGGCGCAGTACCGTTTCGATGGCGACTGGCA
>JAIXTG010000071.1 GCA_027484285.1 Oxalobacteraceae bacterium
GGCGCCGATATCCGCGTGGTGCAGTCCGACGACGATGGCCAGAACTTTTCCTCGCCGCTGCTGGTTGAACCGAACGACAGTTATTCGGATGCGCCCCGGCTTGCCATCAGCGAGGACGGGCTGGTGCACCTGGCGTTCACCGAGAGCGAGGCAGGGCCGTTCTCGCGCCAGCAGGTCAGGCTGACCCGCTCGGAGGATGGCGGAAAGACATTCAGCCCTTCGGTAAGTGTCTCCGCCAACCTGCCGCCGCCGTACCACGACGCGGGCTTTGCCAATCTCGCGGTCGACCGCAACGGCCGCGTCAGCGTACTCGCGCACCTGTTCACCCGCCGGCAGGCGCGGCCGCAGGGACTCGGGATGGCCGTCAGCATCGACGGCGGCCGCAGCTTTGGACCGATGACCCTCATCCCCGGCAATGCCGTGCTCGGCAACGCAAGCCTCGGCAGCCAGCAGGGACTGCTGGTGCAGAAACTGGCGATGACTCCGGAAGGTCAACTGGCGATCGTGAACAGCAGTTTCGCGCCGGAGGTGGAGAGCCGCGTGTGGATACAGTTCGGCCGCTGAAGCTGGGTGAGATGCGCTTGCCAGGGCGTGCGGTCACCGCCGGAAAATTGATCGAAATCAGATTGACCGGTGCATGATCGACATCGACAATCCGCCTCGTAGTTCGCCAGAGTTTTATCCAACACTTTTCTCTGGCGCGGCGCCTCCTTCGGGAGGCGTCGTCATTTTTGCGAATGCACTCAGCGAACGCCGGGCGGCGTCCACTCGATGACTTCCCAGCGCGATGACTCCCCATCAATGGTCAGTTGCACGCTGCCATCCTCTCGCTCAGTGAGCTGCAGCGCGACCTGCTGCCCTTCGCGCCACGGGAAGGTCGAGTGGCTGATCTGCCAGCCGGCGGCATTGCGCAGCCCGCACGAGATCTCGAAGTCCAGCTGCTGCCGCAGCTGTTCTCCGTCGCCCCAGCCCTCCGGCCCGAACCCGACGCTGCGCGCGCGGACATGCATGACCATCGGCCCCGCAGTCAGCAGCAGCCTGGGCACCGCGCTGTCGAGGCTGCGGAACACCGAAAAGCCCTCCTGCGTCGCGGGCTGCAGGTGCCAGTGCTCGACATAATCGACATGGATGCCGGTCTCGACCAGCATGCCATTCTCGAAGCTTGCATGTCCGGCATCGGGAATGGCCGACGGCGGCTGGAAATCGACCTGACGCAGCCAGCAGGTTTCCGTGGTTTGACGGTCGAAGGTGGTCACGCCGGCAAAGCCCTGCTGGGTGGCCAGCCACCGCAGCTGGTTGTCATCGCACGCGGCGAGCGATTGCACGCCGCTGAAATCGGGACGGCCCTCCGGAATGCGGATGTCCGCATGCCAGCGTGATGCCTGCATCCACAGCACGGTGCTGGTGGTGTCATGGACACCGGGTGCGCTGAGCAGGCTGCGCCGCCATACGCCGCGGTAAGCGTCCGGCATGGGCCGGGTGACGGGAATATCGTTCATTGCAAGGCGTCGGTCAGGGAATCGGGTTCGGCCAGTGCAGGGCATGCACGAGCTCATCGGTGGTGGCGAGTACGCCGAAGATGCCGCCTTCGACGCGGCACATCTGCAGGGCCGGCACCTGGAGTGCGGGATCGCTGGCCGCGCAGCCATCGCTGACCAGCGTGCAGCGATAGCCGCGGTCAATCGCTTCGCGCAAGGTCGAGTGCACGCAGACTTCGGTGGTCACGCCGCACAGCATCAGCGCGCTGATGTCGCGCTGCTGAAGTTCCTCATCCAGCCAGGTACGATGGAATGCGCCGTAGCCCGGCTTGTCGATCACGAGTTCGCCCGCCTGTGGCCGCAGCTCGTCGATGATGTCATGCCCGTATTCGCCGCGCACCAGCAGCCGTCCGAGCGGGCCCTGGCTGCCGATTTCGGCCCCGGCGGCACGGCTGCGCCACAGCTTTTCCGGCGGGCAGTCAGACAGGTCAGGCAAGTGGCCCTCGCGCGTATGCACCACGGTCAGGCCGGCTGCACGGGCGGCATCGAGCAGGCGGCGGATATTGGCAATCACCGACGACAGGCGCGCCACATCCAGCCCGGCCCGGGCTGCATAGCCACCGGCGCTGCAGAAGTCGCGCTGCATGTCGATCACCAGCAAGGCAACCCGGGCACGCGATTCAGCCATGGGTCGCTTTCGGTTGCGACGGTGCCGACAGCGCCTCGAGCAGGGTGGCGGCAAGGATCATTGCGCCGCCCACATACTCGCCGGTCGACAGGGTTTCGCCGCCGATCAGCATGGCCGACACGACAGCGACCACCAGTTCCGCCACCTGCAGCACTGCGGCGCGGCTGGCCTGCACATGGGTAACGCCGTAAGTTGTCAGCAGCGTGCCGCCCAGCAGCCACAGGAAGGCAAACAGGCACAGCATGACCCACGCGCTGACCGCCAGCGACGGTATCGTCGGCACATGCACCAGCAGCCCGAGCAGCGCGACCACGGTGCAGCCGACGAAGGACATCAGGGTGCGGCTGGCAATCGGTATCTCGCGCGCGGCGCGATTGGTGATGCCGGCTGCGGTGTAGGCAAGGCCTGCGATCAGGGCGGTGATATCGGCAAACGACAGCGGCTCGTTGAATACCTCGACGCCGCCGACGATGATGAACACGCCGCCCAGGCACAGCGCGACCGCCAGCAGCCGGCGCGGCCCGAGCTTTTCCTTCAGCACCAGCCGGCCTCCGATGGCTCCCCATGCGGGCAGCAGGAAAAACAGCAGCATCGAGCGCACCACCGAGCCGACCATCAGCGACCACGTAAACAGGAAATTCGCGAGGCCGAAGAACAGCCCGATCAGCAGCAGCAGCTGCCATTCCCCACGCCATGCCCGGCGTTCGCGCAGGATGAACGGCAGCGCTACCACCCCCACCAGCGCATACGCAGTGAGTGCGATCGCATGGCCGTCGAGCCCGAGCGCGCCGAAAATCTTGAGCGGCCACCAGGCCAGTCCCCAGATGATGCTGCTGCAGACCAGCGCCAGCACGGCGACCGGGGTTTCATGGGTGGGAGCGAGCGGATTGTTCAGTGTCATGGACGGCAGTGGTCGGTCGGGCGGCACGACAGCGGCCGCGGGCGTGCGCATTATGCGCTCAAACCGCAGTCAGGAAAGACACGCCGACCGCGCCGACGAAGCCATCCGCACGCCCCGGCGTCCGGGGCGGCAATACCTGCCCGTAATCCGGCGACAGCACGCGCCGCACACGATGGCGGTGGAACGCCTTCAGCAGTTCCGGCATGGTGACGACCTGCGCATACCGCTCGCCGTACAGCTCGCGGTGCAGCGCCGGCAGCTGGTGCCAGGGCGCCACCGGCTTCTCGTGGTGCGCGTTGTGGTAGCCGAAGTTCAGCCAGATCAGGTTCAGCCAGGCATTCTGCAGGCCGACGATATTGGAATAGGTGTTGGCCTGCTCGTAAACCTTGTCGGGGATCATTTCCGGCGGCAGGGGCCGCTCGTCATCAATCGGGTAAGCCTTGTAGGTATGCTGGAAGCAGTCGGCAAAGCGCAGCGCCGTCACCATTACCAGATACGCAGCGAAGTACAGCAGCAGGGCCGGCAGCGACACCCCGGCCAGCAGGCCGAACCCGGCACTGCGCACGGCCAGCACCAGCAGCAGCCGTACACGGGTTCTCCCGCCCTTGAGCCACGCGCGCCGGATCACGAAGCCGCGCACCAGGAATTCGACCGCCGGAAAATACAGCCACTCCAGCGCCAGCACGGTTCGGCGGACGGCGGCAGGTGCCTGTCGCACGAATGCCTGCACATCGAAGGTGATCACGTCGGCACGCTCGACATGGTGGCGCATGTGCTTGCGGCGCAGCTCGTCGAAGCGCGCGATGCAGCTGCCGTTGATCCAGGTCATCAGCGTGCCCCAGCGGCGGTTCGCGTCCGGCGAGCGGAAGATCGCGTAGTGCGCGAATTCATGCAGGAAGTACGCCGA
>JAIXTG010000322.1 GCA_027484285.1 Oxalobacteraceae bacterium
CTCACGGATCGGCTGCTCCACAAGAATTCCGGCGACCATCGCAAGTTCGGAAGCAATAACGTTTAAGACGTCATCGACAGTGATAATCCCGAACAACTGGCCTGCACGGTTCAACACCGGCAGTCGCCGTACCTGTTTGCCTCGTATCACGGCCAGTGCCTCGGTCAAACTGGCGTCTTCCTGTACCGTGGTGACCGGGGTTGTCATCAAATCCGAGGCGGTAAACAATTTGGCTTCGATATCGAGCGCAATTGTTTCGACCAGGATATCGCGATCGGTGATGATCCCGATCGGAACCCGGGCTCCTTCCTGTTGCGGCGCGACGATGACCACATCGCCGACATGGTGGCGACGCATCAGGGCGGCCACTTCAGCTACCGGTGCATCCGCGCCGCAGCAAATGACGTTCATGTTTGCATAGTCCCGGACCAGCATGGCTCACCCGATCGATTGACAGCCAAAGTTGAAGCGGCCACCATGAACGTCCAATCGAAGGAGGCCTTCATGGAAACCCAATTTAGTCTCGAACGGATCGCGCGCCTGGTTGCTGATCTCGAGCAGGAACTCGAGGCCGCCCCGCCCGGCTCTCCCAAGGTTGATGCGTTGCGTGCCGAGCTGGAAGACCTGAAGCGCACGTTGGCCAGTCCCACCGGCAGCCCGCCGGAACTGGAAGAGCGCTTGCATGGCGTGCGTGGAAAACTCGACGACATGATTGCCAGCGTGGAAGGAGAAGTACTGCGCGACAGTCGCTATCTGGCCGAGCTCGGCCGCATCCTCGGGCTCGTCTGACACGGCCTTTAAAATTCTGCGCCGCCCCGCAACTTTCCCCATGCCTCGTTTGTCCTAAACGAGCTTCAATCGATCCGTGCGTTAACGCTCGCGCGGCCCTGCCGCAGGTCGCGGCACACTCACCCGAGTCTTCATGCCGAACTTCTCATCCCTGTTGTCTTCGCTCGCCCAACCCCTGAAAAACGCCCGATTGCGCACGGCCCTGTTCGGGCTGTTGTTACTGACGGCCATCATCATCTCCATTGAAAGCGCGCCAAAACTCCTGCCCAGTTCACCGGTTGTTTATAGCCAGGATGTGTCGCTGATCGCGTCCCTGCCATCGCAGCGGAACCGTCTCGACTATCTGCTGATTGCGCAGCCCAATTCGGAGTCCCCGCGCTACGTGATCAAATACAAGGATCAGGCCAAGATTCTCTCGGTCAAAGTGCCCAACTCGACGCATGTCAATCTCGAGCGCGAGGTATTGCTGAAGAACGACATCCCGTATGCCATCGCGCAGGCGGATTGGCTGATGGCCAACCCGAAAGTATTGCAAGACGAGGCAGCACAGGAAGGCTTCTGGGATGCGACTGGCGGTTTCCTGGCGCGCAACGCCATCGGCATCCTGCTGCTGGTGCTGATGGTGGTGATGCTGAAAAAAAGCATGCCGGGCATGGGCTCGTCGACCAGTGTCATCAAGCCGGAAAAACTCAAGGGCAGCATGGATGACCTGATCGGCATGGAGGACATCAAGCGCGAAGTGGCGCACCTCGAATCGATGATCCAGAACCGCGAACTTTACAAGTCGCACAATATCGACAAGCCATTCAATGTCATGCTGACCGGCCCTGCCGGTACCGGCAAGACCAAGCTCGCCGGTTATCTCGCTAAGAAGCTGAATATCCCGCTGATCCAAGCCTCCGGCTCTGGGCTGGAATCCGGCCTGGTCGGCGGCGGATCGAAGGCACTGAATGCCATCTACAAAAAAGCCGTTGCGCAGGGCCGCTGCCTGATCTTCCTCGACGAAGCGCAGTCGCTGTTCATGCCGCGTGGCCGCGGCGAGCGCAAATGGGATGACGACACTGCGAACACCCTGCTCGGCCTGCTCGACGGCATCAAGAGCGACGAAGGCAATGGCATCATCTGGGTGGTCGCTTCCAACTTTGATGATGCGAACAGCGAAATGGACGAAGCAATGCTGCGTCGCTTCGCCGTGAAGATTAACTTCCGCCTGCCGAACAAGGCTGAGCGCCGTGAGCTGCTGAGCGTTTTCCTGCGCCGCAAAGATCCCAAGGTGATCGACTGGGACAGCCTGAACCTGGATTACGTTGCCGAGATTACCGCCAACCTCTCCCCTGCCCTGCTTGAGTCGGTCGTCGACCGGGCGAGCATGATTGCGATCGAGGAGAAAACACGGATTGATACCACGTTGCTGTTCCGTGCTTTCGAGCGCAGTGCCATCGGCCTCACTGACCGTGCCGCCAGCGCAGAGAAAGACAGGCAGCGCGAGCGGGTGGCACTGCACGAGCTTGGCCACTTCTTCATGCAGATTGATCCACTGCTGAAACAGGGCCTGCCGCTTGATGAGGTGAAGGAAAGGTCGCCGCTGCTGAAGATCAGCACGGAATCAGTGTCGAAGCTGGGAGCGCTCGGCTATGTACTGTCGGCCACGCCTGATGCCGGATTGCAGACACTCGAGGAGCTGGAGCAGGACGTGATGCAGTTGTACGGTGGCGTCGCTGCGGAAGAACTTTTCTACGGAGCGCGCGGCATTTCTGTCGGCAGCCAGAACGACATCCAGAAAGTCACAGCCCGGCTCGAGCTGATGGTCAATCAGCTGTCAATGTACTCGCGGTCGAAGCTGGACTACCGGCAGCTCAAGCGCGACGGCGCCCACGATGATTCGCTGCGCGCGGTCGAAGCCAAGGCAGACGAGCTGTACTCGATGACGCTGGATGCCATCGGCAGTTATCGCGACTGGATGGAGCAGCTGAAGGCAACGCTGATGGAGCGCTACGTTCTGTCGAAGGACGAGGTATTCGAGCTGCTGGAAGATCTGCAGCAATCCCGTCCGTTGTTGCATCAGCCGGGCCTTGCTGCCTGATCTGCTGGATCCGGTGAGGAAAAAAGCCGCCAGTCATTGCGAATGGCGGCTTTGTATCGAGCGGCGACATGCTGCCGCACATGCCTAGCGCATGAAATCCGGCACATCGAGCAGCGTCGGCATTCCGCCCTGTTCCAGTTTTTGTTCGACGGTAGCCTGCACTTTCAACTTCAGCTCCAGATAGGCATCCAGCTGGCTGAGCGAGCTATCCTGCTCACGGCACAGCATGTACAGCGCCTCTGCTGACACCGGACAGTGATAAATCCTGTC
>JAIXTG010000281.1 GCA_027484285.1 Oxalobacteraceae bacterium
GATCTGCACGCCGTCGGTATCGAGCCGGCCGGCGATCACTTTCACCCGGCCGCCGCCGGACAGGTCATGCGCAGGTATCTCGTCCGGCTGAATGTCACGATAGCCAGCCGGCTTCATTTTTTCGCCGGCCGGCAGGTTGATCCAGAGCTGGAAGCCGCGCATGCGCCCCTCCAGCTGCTGCGGCATCTCCGAATGAATGATGCCCCGCCCCGCGGTCATCCATTGCACGCCGCCGCTGCGAAGGTCGCCCTGGTTGCCCAGATGGTCCTCATGCCGCATGTGGCCGTCGAGCATGTAAGTGACCGTCTCGAAACCGCGGTGCGGATGTGCGGGAAAGCCCGCAATGTAGTCTCCCGGGTTGACCGACGAGAACTCGTCCAGCATCAGGAATGGATCAAGGCGCGTCCCCTCACCGCTGCCAATGCTGCGGCGAAGGCGCACGCCTGCGCCATCGGATGTGTTCATGGCGGGAATGATCCGGGTCAGCGCCCGCACGGCAAGCTCGGTGGTGGCCATGTCTGCTCCTTGTCTGTCTATCCGGCCGCATTCTACGCGCGGCCTTCGGGCGCTGCCGGCGTCCGTGTCAGTCGCCGATGTAGGCGACCAGGGGCAAATGGTCCGAGGCCACCCGGGCATTTTCAGTCTGGTGCACATGCACCCGGACAAGGCGGTGGCGCGGACGAATCCAGATCCGGTCGAGTGCAAACACCGGAAACCGCGACGGAAACGTCGCCGGTGCCGGTACCGCCTGAAAATGCGATACCAGCCTGCGCAGGGCCTTTCCCCAGACGAACCACTCATTCAGGTCGCCCATCAGGGCGACACCCATTTCCTCGGTATCGAACGCCTGCAGCAAGCGGTCCACCTGTGCATGCCGCTCGCCTGCACGCAGGCCGAGGTGAGTGGCGATGACCCGCAAACGATGCCCGTGGCAGAAAATGTCGGCGTCCAGTGCCCCGCGCGGTTCGCGGCTGCCGAAGGAAATATCGATGCGGCGCTTCCCCACCACCGGATAGCGCGACAAAATCGCGTTGCCGAAGCGACGCCCGCCGACACTGAAGGTCATGCCTTCGACGCCGACGCAGTTGGTGACATGGGACAGCAGTTGCAGGACATTCGGCCAGCGGCGACCGCCCAGCGGCACCTCCTGCAGCGCGACGACATCGGCATCGATCTCGTTCAGTACGCGGGCAATGCGGGCCGGTGCAAAGCGACCGTCACAGCCCACTGCCCCGTGGATGTTCCAGGTAGCGAATGTGAGTGGCCACGGCGATGCAGCAGCTGCGCTGCCAGCGTCCGTCATGAGCGGTTCCGCTGGCGCGCGGTCCACTTCCTGATCACGACCGCAAATCCGGTCAGCAGCAGGACCACGATCACCAGCACGCCGAGCGTCTCCTGGCTGGGTCGTCGGATGGCGATCATCAGGTTGTGGGCAAATGCCGTCGTCAGCAGGATACCCGGCAACATGCCGAGGGCCGTGCCGATCATGAAATCGCCGAGCCGGATATGCGAGGCGCCGGAGACGAGGTTGACCACACTGTAGGGAGCCAGCGGCAAGGTGCGCAATACGACCATGGCAATGATGCCGCGCCGCGCCAGTCGGTGCGACAGCCGGTTGATGCGGGCACCCAGCAGCCGGCGCACCACGTCCCGGCCGAGCAATGCGCCGATTGCGTAGCCGGCAGCTGCTGAACACAGCGTACCCGCCAGCGCATACAGCGTTCCCGGCATGAAGCCGAACACGACGCCGGTCACGGCAATCAGCAGCGTCACGGGAAACAGCAGCAGCCCCCCGACCACATAGGCCGCGATCACCAGCAACGGCGTGAATGGCAGGTCGCGCAGCTGCTGGGCGATCCCGATCAGTGCAGGAAGATTCAGGTATTCGCGCATGGGCGTGTAGCGCCACGACAGCGCCAGCCCGATCAGGCTCAGGGCCAGCAGGATCAGGCCGGCAAAGCGCCATGGCAGCGCGGCGCGGGTTTCTGTCGGCAAGCCGATCGTGACAACCTTCGCAGGATCGATCGGTCGTTCGGGGTCAAATAACGCCTGTTGCGGCACCAGCGCATCGAGTTCGGGTGACACCCTCGGCTCGAAGTCCTGCAGGCAGCGCGGCCACGCGTACAGGGCGTCCATGGTCAGGGACACGCTGCCGAACTCTTCGAAAGTTTGCAGAACCTGCAGGGTGTCAGTACCCAAATGTTCTGCGAGCAGCCGGGCGCGCAAGCGCATGATTCCGTCGGCAATGCGCTCCGCATGCGGCCCGCTGGCCTCGATGGTGAGCGTGCATTCGGTATCACAGGCCATCGAGCGATTCGACAGATTGGCCGAACCGATTGATGACAGCCGGTCGTCGACGAAGAACAGTTTGCTGTGAACGTTCAGGCACTGGCCGTTCTGGTTCGGCAGCATCGGGCAGACAAGCCGATAGCGCTGCCAGCGGTCGGCGGCGCGCAGTCGCGCATGCAGGCGGGCGCGCAACACGCCCATCGTCGCCTCCTCGAGCCATCCGCTTTGCTTGAGCGGGCTGATGACCACGACTTCCGGCGGATCCGGCTCCGACAGACGCTTTGTCAGGGCGTCGGCAATCAGCCCTGAAGTGAAGTACTGGTTTTCGAACAGCAGCGAGTGCTGTGCAGCATCAATCGCGTCAAGGTGCAGCTGTCGCACTTCCTGCACCCCGTGCTGGCCGCCAAATGCAGGCTCGGTACGCGATATGCCGACGTCGACGTCGGACAGGTCAGGCGGCAGCCAGTCCGGCCAACAGGACGACGCCTCGGCCGGCGGCTCAGGGAATTCGCCGGTCGCCTGCCTCCAGCGGCTGCGGCAAAGTTCGCCCAGCGCCTTTGCCGCCTCGCCGTCGACGGCGGCCTGCACGTCATGGAACGGCGGATAAGGCTTGCCATCCCGATCGATCCGCAAAGGATCGCCCACCCGATGCTCCGGTGTGTCCCAGCGTGCCCCGGTGAGGTCCAGCCCGCCGACGAAAGCGATCTTGTCGTCGACTACGATTACCTTCTGGTGATGCGAGGCGCCGATGGGATGGTTCGCATCCATGAAAAAATGCAGTCGGCGATGGGTTCCCCATCCAAGGCGGATGGTCGCCAGCCATTCGCGCTCCATCGCGTACAGCATGGTGAAATCCCAATTCAGCAGCCAGACATGCAGCCCTTCCCGCTCGGCGACCAGTGCGTGCAGGAAATCGCCGAGCGGCTCGGGATAGCCATCCTCCGCGCCATCCGGTACCAGCCGCAGCCGGCTGTCGAGATCCCACGAGAGCAGGAGGATGCTGTGACGGGCCGCGCGCATCGCGTCGCGGACCGCGCGGAAATACACATCGGCATCTACCAGCATCGCAAAGCGGTCGGCGTGGCAGATCCGCCAGCAGTTACGGCCTGGCTGCAAGATAGGAGGGACAATCACCCTCGC
Source organism: Oxalobacteraceae bacterium (assembly GCA_027484285.1). Taxonomy (GTDB): domain Bacteria; phylum Pseudomonadota; class Gammaproteobacteria; order Burkholderiales; family Burkholderiaceae_D; genus Pernthalerella. Next base: position 3,430 of record JAIXTG010000281.1, read on the forward strand.
AACTTAATGAAAGAACTGTCCCTGCTGCTTGCGATGCTGCAGTAGCTGTTCGAATTTATCCGGCCTCAGGGCCTCGCTGAACAGGAACCCCTGCACCACCTGGCAATCGGTACCCCGCAGGAAATTCAGCTGCTCGAATGTTTCCACCCCTTCGGCCACAACCTCGATCTGGAGGTCACCTGCCAGTTTGATAATGGCGGATACGATGGCCCCGTCTTCCCGGTCGCGGGGCAGGTTGCGTACGAGACTGGGATCGAGCTTCAGTCGGTCGACGGGAAAATGCTTTAGGTAGGACAGCGTGGAGATCCCGGTACCGAAGTCGTCCACACTGATGCAGACGCCGATCGCCTTCAGCGCATCCATGACATCGCTGTCGCGCTCGCTGGCGCTGACCAGTGAGCTCTCGGTCAGCTCGAGGTCCAGCATCGATGCGGGAACGTGGTGCCGTGCGAGCAGATCTGCCAGTCCTTCGACGAATCCGGGCTCCATCAGCTGCAACGGCGCGATATTGACGGCCATCCTGAATCCCGGCAATCGGCGCTCCCGCCAATCGGAAAGCTGCCGACACGCGGCTTCCATGACCCACTCGCCAAGC
>JAIXTG010000107.1 GCA_027484285.1 Oxalobacteraceae bacterium
GATGCGCTGATGCTGAAGGACACCGGCAGCCTGACCAAGGCCGATCGCGAGATGATCGTCACCGCGACCAGTGCGAAGAACCAGTGCCTGTACTGCGTGGTCGCGCATGGCGCGCTGCTGCGAATCTATGCGAAGAACCCGCTGGTGGCCGACCAGGTGGCGGTCAACCACCTGAAGGCCGACATCACGCCGCGGCAGCGCGCAATGCTGGATTTTGCGATCAAGGTCTGCCTGGATTCGGCAGCGGTGGGAGACCAGGATTACGAGATCCTGCGCGGCCACGGATTCGATGATGAAGACATCTGGGACATCGCCGCCATTACGGCGTTCTTCGGCATGTCGAACCGCATTGCGAATGCGGTGTCGATGCGGCCGAATGCAGAGTTCTATCTGATGGGACGCACACCGCGCTAAGGCGCTTGGTCATTTTTCGCGTACAGGCCCGGACCCGTTAATGAGCTATTTTCTGTATCTCTGGTTTGCACTGGTCAACCGGCTGTCAAAAAAATCGCTGGTGGATCCACAAGCCGATTTTGACGTCAGCCTCACTTCCCACGCCGACCGCGTTCTGCGCTTGCACGGTGCCATCGAGAGCTTGTGCGCAGGATCGGTCAAGCCTCGCCGGATCATTTTGTACCTGGCTGCGGAGGACTGGCCCCGCCCGCTGCCGAAGACTGTGCAGAGACTGGTCGGCCGCGGCCTGGAGGTAATCGACTGTCCGAATTTCGGGCCGCACAAAAAGCAGCAGCCATATTTGCAGCAGCAGAGCACGTTCCGCTACCCGCTGATTACCGTGGATGACGATGTGTACTACGACAGCGATCTTCTTCAGCGCCTGGTGGCCGCGTGGCGCGAGAGGCCGGCAGAGATTCACTGCTCCCGTGCCCGGAGAATCCAATTCCGGGGAGAGGAATTCGCTCCTTACAAGTCGTGGCCGCTGTGTACCGGAACCGAAGCATCACACCTCAATTTTGCGACCGGTGTCGGCGGCGTGCTGTATCCCCCGGCTTTTCTTGAATTTTTGAAGCAGGCGGGTGACGGGTTTCAGCATTTGTGCCCGATGGCTGACGATATCTGGATGCACGTCAACGAAACCCGCGCCGGTTATCCGGTCCGGCAAGTGGCTCCGGTTGCCAGCTATTTCCCCGATATTCCCGGATCGCGCAGAACCGCCTTGTTCAAGAAAAATATCAGGGGCGATCACAACGATCATCAACTGAAAGCCGTTTATACGGCAGCGGACCTCGCTCGGCTTCTCACGCCTTCAGCCGGTGCGCATGCGCTGGCAGCGCAGAGCCAGGAGCAACCCGTCTTCTCCTGACGGAGCTATTCCGTCCAGCTCTCTTTGACCCAGGGAGGGGAGAGCAGGAAATGGCGCAGGTGCGTCAGGCGCTTGCCTTTGAATCCTGGACTGCATGCTTCGGCAAAGTGGGCAAGTCGTGGTTTGCTGACCGCATGCCGACCCCATCGTCCTTCAATCACATGCGTCGGGTGCACGCCGCCCGGGAAGATAACGATTCGGGCATCCGACGGCAGGCGGGGCGGCAGGAAGAAGTTCAGCGGGAACGGGCGCACGCAGTTTTGCCTGAAATGACGGACCCATCGTTTTGGAAACAGCTTCACGCCACCGGGCGCGGAACTGGTGACGAAGCGCTGTTCGAAACGATAGCGGTCGGCCGTGCCCTGCGGGTCTTTCATGAAACGCTCTTGCAGCGGCTGCAGCTTCCCGACCGGGAAGCGGAACACGGATGTCTGGCCCAGGCGCTCGGACTGTCCGAAGCGCCCCAGTGACCAGATCTGGTTCTGGGACAGGATCACCTCGTCCGGATTCCCGTAGTCGAAAAAACTGTCGAGGCTGCCGGTGATCACCAGGTCGAGGTCAAGGAAGAGCACCGGGCCCTGAAGATCGCCGAGCCGTGGTCCCCAGAGCCGAGCCTTCTGCCAGATGCCCGGCGACCCGGTCGGCAATTCGCAATCCAGCGGCGGCAGCGGCTGGCATTCGACCTCCGGGCGCACTCCTGCGCTGCTGTCGGTGAAGCAGACAAAGCGGAACGGCGGGCTGGTATGCCGCGCTACCATGCCGTACAGGCGATTGATGAACGGAGCCCCGTATTTCGTGCCCCAGTTGATGCAGATGATTTGCTTCGTTTGTTTCAATTGTTCGCCTGTCGAGCTGACCAGTCATGGAGGTGGCGTATTCTAACGCATCGCGTCTGGCGGTCCGGGTGGCCATACCCCACGCAGGCTGCCCTGTGCCTGCTTTTTCGTGAAGCCTGTCGGGGATCCTGATGATTTAAAATGGCGACCAGCCAGCGGCTCCATGCGTTCCCCGTTTGCCGACCTATTTGCTCACGGATGGTTCAGGGCCGTCTTGTCAGCTCGTGAGTTGAGACCAATGAAAGTAGCCATTGGATTTTTTGGCATCACGCGCTCTCTGGTCTGGACGCTTGGCTCGTTGCGGGAGAGGATTGTCGATCCCCTGCAGGCTTTCGGCGAGGTAAAAACCTTTGCCAGCCTGGTGCGCCAGGACAGGATCGCCAATCCTCGCTCCGGTGAAGGCGGGGCGCTGGACCCGGACGAGTACACCCTGCTGGAGAGCAGCTCCGTGGTATTGCAGGAGCCGGGCGCCTGCCTCGCGAAGGTCAACCTGCCACTGCTGCTTCGTTACGGTGATTCGTGGAATGACAATGGAAAATCCCTGTCGAATCTGGTTCATCAGCTGGCCACGCTGGACGCTTTGCACAATTCAATACTGCCCTTCGAGCCCGACCTGATCGTCTTCGTGCGCCCTGACCTTTTTTACCATGACAGCTTTGTTGAAGCATGCCGGCTCCACGGGCGCCTGCAGCCGAACTCCATCACCGTCCCGAACTGGCAGTGGGCACGGGGGATCAATGACCGGTTTGCCATCTGCGACTGCCACTCTGCGGAGGCCTATGCATCCCGGTTGCGCTACATGCACGCCTATGTCGATCACACCCACAAGCCACTCAATTCTGAGGAGTTTCTTTGGTGGACGCTGAACCGTTTCAAAGTTTGGGTCCAGCCTGCCCGCCTGCGCGCCAGCCGCGTGCGCTCGAACGGCTATATCCTGCTTGAAAATTTCCGGCCGCTTTCGCCAGCGAAGCATTTGCGGCGCAAGCTGGTCAACTACTGGTACCGGCGTTTCGGACGCGCAGCTACAACGCCATGAGGCATGCCTGCTGCGTGCCGCTGCCTCAGGCAGTCGGTGACGCCGGGTCAGTCATCGTCGCACCACTCTTTCTGCAAATGGACAGTATGCAATCCGTCGCTCCCAAAAAAATCTGTGTTGGTGCAATCACGCGCCAGAGAGAAAAAACATTCTCCATGCTGCTGGACTCGTTTTCCGGGATGCGGCGGCCGGAGCAAGTCGAATTACTGTTCGCATTTGTCGAGAACGACCAGCAGCAGCGTCTTTCGGCGCTGGTCGATGCCTTTCGGGAGACCAACCGGCCAGCGCCGGTCATTCATGAAAACGAGCCCAGGCTGGGGATACCGTATGCGCGCAACCGTGTGCTGGATATCGCGCTTCGCCACAACTGCGATGCACTCATCTTCGTGGACGATGACGAAACAGTCGATCCGGACTGGCTGCCAGAGCTGGTCAGGGTTTACCGCGAACAGTCGCTGGACCTGGTCGGCGGTCCGGTGCGGCTGCATCCCTGTCCGGAGCAGGCCTCGTATTTCGAGCGGCTGGTGTGGGACGGCCTGCGCCAGCGCTTCAAGCGACTGGAGGTCAAGGCGGCGATGCTGGCCCAGATCGGGCGCGGTTCACAGGTCACCGTCGTTACCAGCAACTGGCTGGCCGACCTCGGATTTTTGAAGCGCTGCGGTTTGCGTTTCGACGAGTCGATCGGACTGTCCGGTGGCTCGGACACGCGCTTCTTTCACCAGGCCCGCAGCCTGGGCGCCCGCACCGGCTGGGCGCCGCGAGCCCTTGTTCTCGAGTACATGTCCCGAAACCGGCTGACACTTCGCTA
>JAIXTG010000081.1 GCA_027484285.1 Oxalobacteraceae bacterium
AAGTACGAAGTGCACCATGGCGTCGACATCACCGACCCTGCAATCGTGGCCGCCGCCGAGCTGTCGCACCGCTACATCACCGACCGCTTCCTGCCGGACAAGGCGATCGACCTGATCGATGAGGCGGCGTCGAAGATCAAGATCGAGATCGACTCCAAGCCGGAAGTCATGGATAAGCTCGACCGCCGCCTGATCCAGCTGAAAATCGAGCGCGAAGCGGTGAAGAAAGAGAAGGATGAGGCATCGCAGAAGCGCCTCGGCCTGATCGAGGAGGAGATCGGCCGGCTCGAACGCGAGTATGCGGATCTCGAGGAGGTCTGGAAGGCCGAGAAGGCCGGCGTACAGGGCAGCCAGCTGATCAAGGAAGAGATTGAGCGCGTGCGCCTGCAGATGGAAGAAGCGCGCCGCAAGGGCGACTGGCAGAAAATGTCCGAGCTGCAGTACGGCCGCATGCCGGAGCTCGAGGCTCGGCTCAAACAGGCCGACAAGGGCGAGCAGGCGGCCGGCAAGCCGAAGCTGCTGCGCACCCAGGTCGGTGCAGAGGAAATTGCGGAAGTGGTGTCGCGCGCGACCGGCATTCCGGTGTCCAAGATGATGCAGGGCGAGCGCGACAAGCTGCTGCACATGGAAGACGCTTTGCACAAGCGGGTGGTCGGCCAGCACGAGGCGATTACTGCGGTGTCGGACGCGATCCGCCGTTCCCGTGCCGGCCTGTCCGACCCGAATCGTCCGTATGGCTCTTTCATGTTCCTTGGCCCGACCGGCGTCGGCAAGACCGAGCTGACCAAGGCGCTGGCTGCTTTCCTGTTCGACACCGAAGAGGCGCTGATCCGCATCGACATGAGCGAATTCATGGAGAAGCATTCGGTCGCGCGGCTGATCGGCGCGCCGCCCGGCTATGTCGGCTATGAAGAGGGCGGCTACCTGACCGAGGCAGTGCGCCGCAAGCCCTACAGCGTGATCCTGCTCGACGAGATCGAGAAGGCCCACCCCGACGTGTTCAACGTATTGCTGCAGGTGCTGGACGACGGACGCATGACGGATGGCCAGGGCCGCACGGTCGACTTCAAGAACACGGTGATCGTAATGACCTCAAACCTCGGGTCGCACAAGATCCAGTCGATGGAGGAGAGCGATCCGCAGCTGGTGAAGCTGGCGGTGCTGGCCGAGGTGCGCGGACATTTCCGTCCGGAGTTCATCAACCGGATCGACGAGATGGTGGTGTTCCACGCGCTCGACGACAGGCAGATCGGTGCGATCGCGAAGATACAGCTGCAGACGCTGGAGCAGCGGCTCGCGAAGATGGAGATCGGCCTAACCATCAGCGATGCCGCGCTGCGCAAGCTGGCCGAAGCAGGCTTCGATCCGGTGTATGGCGCGCGGCCACTGAAGCGCGCGATACAGCAGGAAGTCGAGAACCCGCTGTCGAAGGCCATTCTGGAGGGGCGCTTCGGACCGAAGGACACGATCGAGATCGATGTCGCCGGTGGTGAGCTGGGGTTCAGGAAGGCCTGACTCCACTTACCGAAGAAAAAGGCCGACCTGCCTGCGCAGCTCGGCCTTTTTTGTCCGGCGCCGTTCCGCCAGGGGTTCGCATCGAACTTGCTGATGCGGCCCGTCGACATCGTTACAATTCCGCTCACTTTACTGAAGACGGAGACCGGATGAGCTTTGCCACTTGCGACCTGTGTGACGCCAACGAAGACAAGCTCGCTGACGGCAGCTTGCACGTCATCCCCCCGGTATTGACGAAATTTGGCAAGCAGCCCCGCTTCGCCGGGCCTGCGCGCACCCTGAAAGTCTTTGAAGACAACGTCCTGGTGCGCGCCGCGCTGGAAACGCCGGGCGAGGGCTCGGTGCTGGTGGTCGATGGCGGCGGCAGCCTGCGCTGCGCGCTGGTCGGCGGCAACCTCGGCAAACTCGCCGAAAAGAACGGCTGGGCCGGCATCATCGTCAACGGTTGCGTGCGCGACAGCAGCGAACTGGATGGCTGCGATGTCGGCATTCGCGCACTGGCCACCCATCCGCGGCGCAGCTTTCGCAAGGGTGTGGGCGAGCCGGACATCACGGTCGACATCGCGGGCGTGCCGGTCCGGCCGGGTGACTGGGTCTACGCCGATGAGGATGGTGTGCTGGTATCGAGGACCAAAATCGACTGACGGGCGGGTTTTTTCAAATGATGAAAAATGCTTTCCACATGGCGAAAAATACGTCCCGCAAGGCAGCAGCCTTTTCTTTCGCAAGAAGAAATTGCGTTCCGTATCGCAAAATGAATTTCCTAAGTCAATGATTTAAAACATATAAATTTATATCATCTGTCTTATATAAGACCTTGTTGCCTCGCAAAAATCGGCCTACCATCTAGCTCACGGATTTCTTTTTTTGTGACGCTAACTCTCGGAGGGAAGATCATGGCGACTCGCGAACAACAGGCACAAGCACTGGCAAAAGAATGGGCAGAAAGCCCGCGCTGGAAAAACATCAAGCGCAACTACACCGCTGAGGACGTCGTCCGTCTGCGCGGCTCGGTAGCTGTCGAGCACACGCTGGCAAAGCGCGGTTCGGAAAAGCTGTGGAACCTGCTGCACACCGAGCCGTTCGTCAACGCCCTCGGCGCACTGACCGGCAACCAGGCAATGCAGCAAGTGAAGGCCGGCCTGAAGGCCATCTACCTGTCGGGCTGGCAGGTCGCAGGCGACGCCAACCTGGCCGGCGAAATGTATCCGGACCAGTCGCTGTACCCGGCCAACTCGGTGCCGATGGTCGTCAAGCGCATCAACAACACCCTGACCCGCGCCGACCAGATCCAGTGGTCCGAGGGCAAGGACGATGTCGACTTCTTCGCTCCGATCGTCGCTGACGCGGAAGCCGGTTTCGGCGGCGTGCTGAACGCATTCGAACTGATGAAGGCCATGATCGAAGCCGGCGCATCGGGCGTCCACTTCGAAGACCAGCTCGCATCGGTGAAGAAGTGCGGCCACATGGGCGGCAAAGTGCTGGTTCCGACCCGCGAGGCCGTCGAGAAGCTGAACGCAGCCCGCCTGGCAGCTGACGTCATGGGTACCCCGACCATCCTGGTCGCTCGTACCGACGCTGAAGCAGCCGACCTGCTGACCTCGGATGTGGACGACAACGACAAGCCGTTCTGCACCGGCGAGCGCACCGTCGAAGGCTTCTTCAAGACCAAGCCGGGCATCGACCAGGCCATCTCGCGCGGCCTCGCCTACGCACCGTACGCAGACCTGATCTGGTGCGAAACCGGCAAGCCGGACCTCGCATTCGCGAAGAAATTCGCTGAAGCCATCCACGCGAAATTTCCGGGCAAGCTGCTGTCGTACAACTGCTCGCCGTCGTTCAACTGGAAGAAGAACCTGGACGACGCGACCATCGCCAAGTTCCAGAAAGAGCTGGGCGCCATGGGCTACAAGTTCCAGTTCATCACGCTGGCTGGTTTCCACGCGCTGAACTACTCGATGTTCAATCTGGCGCACGGCTACGCACGCAACCAGATGTCGGCTTTCGTCGAGCTCCAGGAAGCCGAGTTCAAGGCGGCCGAGAAGGGCTTCACCGCGGTCAAGCACCAGCGCGAAGTCGGCACCGGCTACTTCGACGCCGTGACCCAGACCATCCAGCAGGGCAAGTCGTCGACGACCGCGCTGCATGGCTCGACCGAAGACGAACAGTTCTTCGACAAGAAGGTCGCGTAAGCAGCCTTCGGTTCACTGCAGGACCACGAGGGCAGGGGAGACAGCTGTCCGCTACAACCGCAGGCGCGCATCTCAAGAGGATGCACGCCTGCCATGCAAGGCCAGTCAATGCGACTGGCCTTTTTTCATTCGCCGGCAACCACCTGCGCACCGGCTGCCGGCCCTCGGCGCGCTGCGGACGTACCCATGGCCGCCGTGCCGGTGCGGCATTCCGCTAAAATGCCTGCCCACACCGATTTCGAGGTTCCCGATGTTCAGCTACCGCCACGCCTTCCATGCAGGCAACCACGCCGATGTGCTCAAGCACATGGTGCTGGTGCAGCTGCTGGCCTACCTGAACCAGAAGGACACCGCCTACATGGTGATCGATACCCATGCGGGTGCCGGTGTCTACACGCTCGATGGCGAATATGCGAGCAAGAGCGGGGAGGCGGAGGAGGGCATAGAGAAGCTCTGGTCGCGCACCGACCTGCCGCCTGCCGTGGCGGCCTATGTCGAGCAGATCCGCGCGATGAATCCGTCAGGCAAGCTGCGCCACTATCCGGGTTCGCCTTTTCTCGCCGAGAGGGTCATGCGCGAACAGGACCGTCTGCGGCTGTTCGAACTTCACAGCACCGACAGCAAGCTGCTGGTCGACAATGTGCGCAAGCTCGAGGCGCATGCCGCTGCGAATGGCATCCGCCCGCGCGGCAAGCGCATTCTTGCCGAGCGTGCCGACGGTTTCGGCGCGCTCAAGGCGCTGCTGCCGCCGCCGTCGCGGCGCGGGCTGGTGCTGATCGATCCCCCGTACGAAGACAAGGACGATTACCGCAAGGTGAAGTTGGCGCTGGAGGATGCGCAGCGGCGCTTTGCCGGCGGCACCTATGCGGTCTGGTATCCGGCGCTGGGCCGGCTGGATTCCCAGCAGCTGCCGGAGCGGCTCAAGCGCATTGCACAGTCCGACTGGCTGCATGTGACGCTGTCGATCGGCGGGCCGGACGCCGAGGGCCGCGGGCTGACTGCCAGCGGCATGTTCATCATCAATCCGCCATGGACCCTGGAGGCCGCGCTGAAGGAGAGCATGCCTTGGCTGGTGCAGGCACTGGAGCGCGACTCGTCTGCCCGCTTCACGCTGCAAACCGGCAGCGCTGCGCGGCCGCCGAAGGTGCGTGAGTGAACAAGGCATTCGTCAAGGAGAGCGAGGGCGACGACGATGACGATCTCGGCGGCGGACTGCCGCCCATTCCTGCGGGCGCAAAAAATTACATCACCCCGCAGGGCTATCAGCGCATTCGCGAAGAGTTGCTGCAGCTGATCGACGTCGAGCGTCCCGAGGTCGTCAAGGTAGTGCACTGGGCGGCATCCAACGGCGACCGCTCCGAGAATGGCGACTACATCTATGGCAAGCGCCGCCTGCGCGAGATCGATCGCCGGATCCGCTTCCTCACCAAGCGGCTTGACCTGGCCGAAGTCGTCGATCCCAGCGTGCACCATGGCAGCGACCAAGTGTTCTTCGGCGCGACGGTTGCCTATGTCAATGGCGCCGGCGAGGAGCACACGGTGACGATCGTCGGCATCGACGAACTGGATCCGCTGCACGGCAAAATCAGCTGGGTGTCGCCCGTTGCGCGCGCGCTGACCAAGGCGCGTGAAGGGGAAGTCGTCACCCTGCAAACACCCGCCGGCGAGGATGAACTGGAGATTGTTTCGGTGCAATATCCGGCACCTAGCTGACGTACAATTGCGGCATGCCGATTGTCTATTCCACGCTGAACCATCCACTGCGCGTGCCGCTCGCGGCCGAACTGCATTCCCGCCCGCCGATCCGGCTCGAGGCGCCTGAAAAAATCACCCACCTCGCCATTCATGGCCGCAACGAGCCGCGCGCTCCGGCAGACAGGCTGGGCCTGCAATCGGCGCTGCTGTCCGAACTGTGCGCGCATTTCGGCGTGCCTGCGCCCGCCGGCAATGCCAAGTACTTCTTCCACGATTTCGGCCGCTTCCGGCTGAAGTGGGAATGCCATACCGAGTTCGCCAGTTACACCGTTGTCACGGCCTCGAATCCGCTGTCGGCCCTCGCTTCGCCGTTTTCCGGCATGCCGTCCTCCGAGTTGCCCGAGGACTGGCTGCTGTCGCTCAAGTCACGGCTGATCGTTGCTGCCCATGTGGTGCTTGACCGGGCTTCCGGCCCGGCAGTCGAGGCCGCGCCCCGCATGCGCCAGCTGTTTGAATCGAACAATGTGGTGGGCAGCGAGGCATCGCAGGCGGCGCAGGTATGGACCGACTTCCAGATCCACGCCGACGGCTTCTCGCGCTTCATTGCGCTCGACGCCGGCCTCAAGGGGCAGCAGGCAGGACGCCTCGTGCAGCGACTGCTGGAGATTGAAACCTATCGGGTGATGGCGCTGTTCGGCCTGCCCGTCGCGCAGCAGGCAGCGCCGGTGCTCAACGACATCGAATCCGAGCTGGCATCAGTTACGCGGGAGATGGTGTCCCAGCAGAAGCCGGGCCGCTCCGAGGAAGAGGGCATGGAAGAGGAACAGGCCATGCTGCAGCAGATCACCCTGCTCGCGTCGCGGCTCGAGCAGCTGTCGGTGGATGACAGTTACCGCTTCTCGGCATCGCAGGCCTATTTCGGACTGGTGCAGTCACGCATCGTCGAATTGCGCGAGCGGCGTATCGAGGGCGTGCCGACGATCGAGGAATTCATGGCACGTCGCCTGACGCCGGCGATGAATACTTGTGCAGCGACCGCGCGCCGGCAGGAGGTGCTGGCCGAGCGTATTGCCAACACCAACTCGCTGCTGCGCACCCGGGTCGGCATTCGCCAGGAAAAGCAGAACAGCCAGATCCTGGAGTCGATGAATGCGCGTGCGGCCCAGCAGCTGCGGCTGCAGCAGGCGGTCGAGGGTTTGTCGGTGGTGGCGATTTCGTACTACCTGGTCGGGCTGGTCAGCTATGCCGCCAAGGGCCTGAAGGCGGCCGGCCTTCATCTCGATACCGACCTGACGATAGGCGTTGCGGTGCCGGTGCTGGCAGGCGCAGTGTGGCTGGGCTTGCGCGCGCTGCATCATCGCTTCCGGGCCGCCGACGGCAGCCATCCCGCGCAGGGTCACCAACCCGGAAAGAAATAAACCGGGGCCGGGCCGGTGGCGCCGGCCGGCACCGGATGCGCACTCAGCCCTTGTGGCGCAGGATTCTCTCAACGCCACTGACGCGGCGCACGTTGCGCATCAGGCGCGCGAGATGCACCCGGTCTTCCACTTGCACGGTGAAATGCAGCTCGGTGAAGTGACTGTCCCGCCGGCCTTCGTCCATGCCGACGTGCACGATATTCGAGTCGGCTTCATTGATCGACGCAGCCAGCTTCGCCAGCAGGCCCTTCTCGTCACTGACCAGCACGCGGATCCGGCAGTTGGAACGGCTCACATGGTCGTCAGACCACGCCACGTCAATCCAGCGCCCCGGCTCCTTTGAACGCAGCCGGCGCGCGCTGTCACAGTCGCTCGCATGCACGACCAGCATCTGGTCGCGCCGCAGGTTGCCCCGCAGCCGGTCGCCCGGGATGGGCGAACAGCACTTTGCCAGCAGCACCGACGATGCAGGTTCGTCGCCGCTGATCTCCATCGGCTTCACGCGCGGCTCAACCGGCAGTGCCTCGTCCGGGTTGGGCAGTTTTGCTTCGACGACGCCCTGGATGTGGCGTACCACCAGCGGCGCCAGGCGGCGGCCGGTGCCGATGTCGGCATAGATGTCTTCCATCGAACGCGCACCGGTATCGACCAGCAGCCGCTCCAGCACTGCCGGCGGCAGTTCGGTCGACAATTCCAGCGCCAGCAGCGCCTGCTCGAGCAGCATTTCACCCAGTTCGATCGCCTGCTCGCGATTGATCGAGCGCAGGTGATGGCGGATGGCAGAGCGCGCGCGACCGGTGCGCACGAAGGACAGCCAGTTCGGCGTCGGATGCGCATCGTTGGATACTTCGATCGCGACGATATCGCCGTTGCGCAGCTCGGTCTTCAGTGAGGCCGGCTCGTGATTGATCCTCGCCGACACCGCATGGTCGCCAATATCGGTATGGATGGTGTACGCGAAGTCGAGTGCAGTCGCGCCGCGCGGCAGCGCAATGATGGTCGACTTCGGCGTGAAAACATAGACCGAATCCGGGAACAGGTCGACCTTCACATGTTCCAGGAATTCGGCCGAGTCGCCGGTCTGGTGCTGGATGTCGAGCAGCGACTGCAGCCACGCATGGGTACGCTGCTGCAGATCGGTGAGCTCAGCCCCCTGGTTCTTGTACAGCCAGTGGGCGGCAACGCCGGCTTCCGCCACCTTGTTCATTTCCTCGGTGCGGATCTGGAATTCGACTGGTGTGCCGTAGGGGCCGATCAGCGTCGTGTGCAGCGACTGGTAGCCGTTGAGCTTGGGTATCGCAATGTAGTCCTTGAACTTGCCCGGCATCGGCTTGAACAGCGAGTGCAGCACGCCGAGCGCGACATAGCAGTTGGCGAAGCTGTCGACCACCACCCGGAAGCCGTAGACATCGAGCACCTGCGAGAACGTCAGGTGCTTGTTGCGCATCTTGCGGTAGATGCCGAACAGGGTTTTTTCGCGGCCCTGGATGCCCGCGTCGATGCCGGCGCTTTCCAGCGCCACGCGCACCGAGTCGAGGATCTTGTTGACCAGCTGTCGCCGGTTGCCGCGAGCCGCCTTGACCGCCTTGGCCAGCGTGCGGTGGCGCAGCGGATGCAGGTGCGAGAACGCCAGTTCCTGCAGTTCGCGGTAAATGTTGTTCAGGCCCAGCCGGTGGGCGATCGGCACATAGACTTCCATCGTCTCGCGCGCGATGCGGCGCCGCTTCTCGGGGGGCATCGCCCCCAGCGTGCGCATGTTGTGCAGGCGGTCGGCCAGCTTCACAAGGATCACGCGCACGTCGCGCGCCATCGCCAGCAGCATCTTGCGGAAGTTCTCGGCCTGCTGCTCGATCTGGCTCTGGAACTCGATCTTGTCGAGCTTGGACAGGCCGTCGACCAGCGATGCGACCGGGGCGCCGAAACGTTCGATCAGTTCGTCCTTCTTGACGTCCTGATCTTCCATCACGTCATGCAGCAGGGCAGCCATGATGGCCTGCGCGTCGAGCTTCCACTCGGCGCAGATTTCGGCGACGGCGATCGGATGGGAGATGTACGGCTCGCCCGACTTGCGCACCTGACCGAGGTGCATTTCGTCAGAGAAGCGATAGGCTTCCTTGACTTTCTTCAGCTCGGAGGCGGTCAGGTAGTCGGCCAGCCGGTTGTTCAGCTCGGTGACTGAAGCAACGCCGATGGCGGTCGGCGTGGCAGGCTCATTCATTGGGGTGTTCGTGGAAGGCACAGCAGGGGAGGCCTTCCGGGTGCGGGAGGGCTTGGCGGTGTCAGTGGTCGTCGGTTGCATCGCGATGCCGACCCGCGGCGGGCGTCCTCAAATCAGCTAGGCACCTTCTTCAGCATCTCGATGCCGACCTGGCCTGCAGCGACTTCGCGCAGCGCGGTCACGGTGGCCTTGTCGTTGCTCTCGACCTTGGGAGTGTGCCCCTGCAGCAGCTGGCGTGCACGGTAGGTCGCTGCCAGCGTCAGCTGGAAGCGGTTCGGGATCCTCTTCAGACAATCCTCAACGGTAATGCGTGCCATCAGGCCTCTCCTGCAAACAGTTCGACTTCAATCGGGTTGGATGCCGTAATCGGCAAAGAGGCGGCTGTGTCGTGCCGCCTGCGGGCGGACCCTGCAACGTGTTGCTTGCGCGATGGCGACAAGCTGACTCAGGGCCGTCTCGAAATTTTCATTGATAATAACATAGTCGAACTCGTGGGCATGGGCGATCTCCCCTGCAGCGGCATGCACCCGTTTGGCGATCACTTCATCACTGTCCTGTCCGCGCTTCTTCAGCCGCTGCTCGAGCTCTCCGATCGATGGTGGCAGGATGAAAATCCCGACGGCCTGCGGAAATTGCTTGCGCACCTGCTGCGCTCCCTGCCAGTCGATTTCCAGCAGCACGTCTTTGCCGGCACGCGTCTGCTCTTCCACCATCGCGCGCGAGGTGCCGTAGTAGTTGCCGTGGACCTGTGCCCATTCGAGGAACTCGCCCGCCTGTTGCCGCTCGATGAATTCCTGCTGGCCGAGGAAGAAGTATTCGCGGCCGTGCTGCTCGCCGGGTCGGGGCGTGCGCGTAGTGCAGGAAATCGAGAGCCGGATATCAGGCTCCCTGGCCAGCAGCGCGCCCACCAGCGAGGACTTCCCGGCACCGGAAGGCGCAGCGACGATGAAGAGGCTGCCTGCAGCCGATGATGAAGAGAGGGTGTCCGCCATGCTCACTCCAGATTCTGTACTTGCTCGCGCATCTGCTCGATCAGCAGCTTCATCTGCATGGATGCTTCCGACAATTCCTTCACGGCAGCTTTCGACCCCAGCGTGTTCGCTTCGCGGTTGAGTTCCTGCATCATGAAGTCGAGCCGCTTTCCGACCTGACCGCCCTTGTTGATGATTGCGCGCGTTTCTGCCAGATGGCCGGACAGCCGGGTAAGTTCCTCGGCCACATCGACGCGGATGCCGTACAGCGTGACCTCCTGCCGGATCCGCTCATGAAGTTCTTCGGTCGGCAAGGCTGATTTGTTTTCGGCCAGCGAGATGCCGAGTGCTTCCTGCATCCGCTCGACCGCCTTCTGCCGGAACTGTTCTATGGCCTGCGGGACCAGCGGCGTGATCCGTTCGACGATGGCTTCGATCTCGGCCACCCGGCCCAGCAGCATGACCTTCAGTGACGCCCCCTCGCGCTGGCGCGAGCCGACGAAGCCATCCAGTGCCTCGGACAGTGCGGCCTGTACGTCGGACAGCAAGCCTTCCTGACCCAGTTCCGCTTCGGCCAGCACACCCGGCCAGCGCAGCAGCTCATTCACGCTCAGCGGGCGCGCCTCCGGAAAACTGTCCAGCACCGATTGCTGTGCCGCCTTCAGCGCCGACAGCAATTCGGTATTGGCCTGCAGTCCGCCGGCCCTTTCCTTGCGGCCGAAGGACACCCGGCATTCAACCTTGCCGCGCGCAACTCGGCCGGTGATCGCCTCGCGCAGTAGCGGCTCGAGGGAGCGCAAGTCATCATTGATGCGGAACTGCAGATCGAGGAAGCGCGAATTCACGCTTCTCAGTTCGAGGGTGATGGTGCCGGCATCGGATTCGCGGCTGGTGACCGCGTAACCGGTCATACTGCTGATGGTCAAGGTCAACCTCTGATCTTTACAAAAAGCTAATCG
>JAIXTG010000008.1 GCA_027484285.1 Oxalobacteraceae bacterium
GTGCGTACAACTACGGGAACGCCACGAGATTCGGTCGAATCCAGCTTCACTTCGTCATTGCCCTGCAGACGAATGGTGTCAATGCCTTCGACCCGGATGCGGTAGCGCCGCGGCGCTTCGTCGGTATTCATGATTTGCAGCCGGTAGACATTCTCGATCATGCCCTCCTCTACCTCGCGCCCCATCGAGCCGCGATCGCGGATCACATCCATCTTGACCGGCGTGCGGGTCGCCAGCGCACCGATGAAGGCGAACACAATGGCCAACAGCACCGCACCGTAAATCAGCACCCGCGGACGGAATGCATGCCGCAGGATCTGCGCCGAAGACCAGCGGTAGGTCATTGCATGGTCAGTCCAGTAGCGAACCAGGCCGCGCGGTTTGCCGATCTTGTCCATCACCGTGTTGCAGGCATCCACGCAAGCGGCGCATCCAATGCACTCGTACTGCAGGCCATTGCGGATGTCGATGCCGGTGGGGCAGACCTGCACGCACATCGAGCAGTCGATGCAGTCGCCAAGCGGCTTGCCGGCAGCGCCCTCCGATTTACTGCGCGCTCCGCGCGGCTCGCCCCGATCCTTGTCATACGTGATGATCAAGCTGTCCTTGTCGAACATCGCGCTCTGGAAGCGCGCATACGGGCACATGTACTTGCATACCTGCTCGCGCATCCAGCCGGCATTGCCATAGGTCGCAATTGAATAGAAGGCGACCCAGAACCACTCCCACGAACCGAGGGACAAGGTCGCCACGGACTCGGAAAGCACTTCGATCGGGGTGAAATAGCCGACGAAAGTGAAGCCGGTCCAGAGGGCGAATGCCCCCCAGGCCAGATGCTTGGCCGACTTGCGCGAGAATTTTTCGACCGACATCGGCTGGCGGTCGAGCCGCATGCGGGCACTGCGATTGCCTTCGATCTTCCGCTCGATCCACATGAAAATCTCGGTGTAGACCGTCTGCGGACAGGTAAAGCCGCACCATACCCGGCCGAAGATCGCGGTGAAGAGGAAAAGCGCATATGCGCTGATGATCAGCAGCGCAGCGAGGTAAATGAAATCCTGCGGCCAGAGGACGATGCCGAAAATGTAGAACTTTCGGGCGCCGAGGTCGAACAGGACGGCCTGCCGGCCGTTCCAATCCAGCCACGGCAGACCGTAGAACAGCAGTTGCGTGGCCCAGACGAAGAACCAGCGCAGGCTTGCATACCTCCCCTGAATTTCGCGCGGATAAATCTCTTTCCGCGCTTCGTACATCTTGATGATGGCGATTTCAGGGGAGGCGTTCTCCATGGACTTTCCTGTCGTTGGCTTTTTACTGGCCTGCAGCTGCGAGCGTCGACTTGTTCGACAGCCCCCAGATGTAAGCAGTCAGCAGGTGGACCTTGGCTTCGCCGAGGAAGTCCTCGAATGCCGGCATCACGTTCTTGCGTCCATTGCGGACGGTTTCCATGATGGTCGCTGCGCTGCCGCCGTACAGCCAGGTTTTGTCGGTGAGATTCGGCGCTCCGACGGCCGGATTGCCCTTGCCGTCCGCACCATGGCAGGCGGCACAGGCAGCAAACTTCTCTTTGCCGAGCGAGGACTTGATCGGGTCCGAGGTGGAACCGGACAGTGACAGCACATAGTGCGCGACGTTCTCGATGTCCTTCTCGGTGCCGACTGCGGCGCCCATCGCCGGCATCTGGCCGTGGCGCCCTTTCAGGATCGTGGCCTTGATGGCATCCGGTTCGCCGCCATGCAGCCAGTCAGCATCGGCAAGGTTGGGATAACCCTTGTTGCCGCGTGCGTCCGAGCCGTGGCACTGCGAGCAGTAGGTCAGGAACAGGCGCTCGCCGATGGCTCGTGCCTGCGGATCCGCTGCCAGGTCCTTCAGGTCAGTTTGCTGGTACTTGGCAAACATCGGGCCCACCTCGGCATCGGCAAGCTTCAGCTCCTGCTCGTACTCACCGGCCGAGCGCCAGCCCAGCTTGCCCGCATAGCTGCCCAGCCCTGGGTACAGGGCGAGATAAGCAATGCCGAACACGATGGTGATATAGAACAGCCACATCCACCACCGAGGCATCGGATTGTTCAGCTCTTCGAGACCGTCGAAATTGTGACCGGTGGTCTCTACCTTGCCGTTTTTCGGAACCTCGATCTTCACCTGCGATTGCGACCACAGCAGCAGTGCGCAGCCGGCGATCGACAGCACCACGAGCACCGTGATGTAGATGCTCCAGAATCCATTAACGAAATCAGCCATGTTTCGGCTCCTGCTTCATGTTGTTCGTTTCCTCATCTGCGAAGGGCAGCATGGCTGCCTCATCGAA
The DNA here is from genome assembly GCA_027484285.1 of Oxalobacteraceae bacterium. GTDB lineage: Bacteria > Pseudomonadota > Gammaproteobacteria > Burkholderiales > Burkholderiaceae_D > Pernthalerella. The sequence goes on from JAIXTG010000008.1 coordinate 2,309, forward strand.
GTCCTGCTTCCGGTGCAGCACGAAAGTCCAGCCGATGATGCCGACGAAGGTCAGCAGGCTGAGCAGCGTGATGATGCTGCGGGCGTCCATCAGGGAGATGTCCATGGCTTACCTCCGTGCCTTGATCTGTGTGCCGAGGCCCTGCAGGTAGGCGACCAGCGCGTCCATTTCGGTCTTGCCCTCGAGTTCCTTCGGACCGGAGGCAATCTGCTCATCGGTGTAGGGATCGCCGAGGCGCTGCAGTGCCGTCATCCTGGGCACGATGGATTGCGGATCGAGCGCAGTCTTGGCCAGCCACGGGTAAGCCGGCATGTTCGACTCCGGCACCACGTTGCGCGGGTTAAGCAGGTGTTCGCGGTGCCACTCGTCGGAGTAGCGGCCGCCAACACGCGCCAGGTCAGGGCCGGTGCGCTTCGAACCCCACTGGAACGGACGGTCGTACACGAACTCCCCGGCGACCGAGTAGTGGCCGTAGCGCTCTGTCTCGGCACGGAACGGGCGGATCATCTGCGAGTGGCAGTTGTAGCAGCCTTCGCGCACGTAGACGTCGCGGCCTGCGAGCCGCAGCGCGCTGTAAGGCGCCAGCCCCGCCACCGGCTCGGTGGTCGACTTCTGGAAGAAAAGGGGAACGATCTCCACCAGGCCGCCGATGCTGACCACCAGCAGGGTCAGCACGATCAGCAGCCAGGGCTTCCGTTCGA